>CAZVFD010000006.1:0-2973 GCA_964625465.1 uncultured Candidatus Midichloriaceae bacterium
TCCCTAAAAACTCGAAGGGCAATATGGATTTAAAAGCACAGAGAACTGCTATTTATGCCACAGAGAAGTTTTGGCAAAATTCTGAAATGGTAGAACGTAAATTCTTATGGACATGGGATGCCCGACCATACCCATATTGGCCAGATATGCTAAATGCTTGGAGTGATGGTGGTGCATGGATTACTGGTCACTGGGTACAAGGTAAACTAGGGGTATCAAGTTTAGGCGCTATTATCTCTGACATCTGTCAACGCGCAAAATTAGTGTCTGCAGATTTTAAAACCAACAACCTTACAGATGGTGTGGACGGCTTTGTTATTGATCATCAATCAACAGTCAGAAAAGCAATTGAGACTCTCCAGCATGGTTTTTTCTTTGATGCAGTTGAAAACAATTCAATAATTAATTTTCTACCTAGGTCAGAGAATAAACCAATCAATAAAATTGAGACAGATAAATTAATTGCAGATAAGGCAGATTTGATCTCAATAAAGCGTATTCAGGAAATTGAATTAGCAAAGAAGGTGGATATAAATTTCATAAATCTTTCAAAGCAATTTCAAGTTGGTAATCAGCACTCAATACGCCAAGCAACTGCAAGCGAACAAAAGCTTACATTAAATCTACCAATAGTAATGAATGAAACATTAGCTGCTAAAATAGCGGAAGTTACTCTTTATAATATTTGGATGGAGCGCAACCGTTATAGCTTTGCATTGCCTATTGAATACAGCTACTTATCACCATGTGATATTTTAGAACTTATTGTCGATGAGAAAAAGCATTTGGTGCGAATTACAGATATACAACTTGGCAAAAACTTCATGCTAAAAATTGAAGGAGTGGCGGAGAACCAAGATATATATAGATCAAATTCAAATTATAAAACTGGTGAAGACAACTATTTAGAAGATCCAATTGCTAAAACACATTTTGAAATTTTAGATATTCCAATTTTACCGTGGGAAATAGCATCTTCGCAGGGCAGGGTGTTTATTGCTGCTTGTGGTTTTGGTAGAAACTGGTCGGGTTGTGAGGTGTTTGCTTCTATTGACCCAAATAGTGCCTATGAGAACATGGATAGAATTCAAAATGCTGCTACCATGGGGTATGTTGTAAATAAATTAGATGACTCCTCACCGCACCTTATTGATTATAAAAATAAAATAGTTGTGAATTTAATACATGGTGAGCTTCATACAATTAGCGAAAAACTATTTAGTAGTGGGGGCAATATTGCAGTCATTGGTAATGAAATAGTTCACTTTAAAGAAGCTAAGTTAATTGCGCCATTCCAATATGAAATTTCTGTTTTTGCCAGAGGTAGACAAGGAACAGAGCATGAAATTCATAATCATATTGAAGGTGAGCGTTTTGTATTATTAAACTCAGCAATTCAAAAAGTAGAATTGCCAAACACTCTAATTGGTCAAAAACGTTATATTAAAGCTATAACAATTAGCGATACTCTAAGTAGCGCTGAGCCAATAGAATTTAACTATAACGGCGCATTTTTAAAGCCTTTTTCGGTTGTTAATATAAAATATGACGGTTCTAAATTGTCTTGGAACCGCCGTACTAGGTATAATTCATTCCTCTTAGATGGCGTGGATGTTCCTCTTGGCGAGGATTTCGAGAGATATGCTATTGAAATGCCAAACCAGAATATGTATTTCACAACTGTTCATCCAGAAGCCATTGCTCCTACTTGGGAGTCTGAGATAAAGATATCGCAGATATCATCTGCTGGCGTAGCAAGTGTAGTAGTTATACAAAATCTACTTTCATGAATAGTTCATTACTTTTGAAGGCGCATTCTATGACTACATTCATAGATGATGCAATTTTAGCGGTGTGATGAATTTGCACGTTATTTAATTTTATATCACGCAATTCATGATTATTTAATATATGTACGAGGTCATCGATTTCTTTAATCTTACTGCCTTTGGATTTAAGAATCAGTGACTTTCCTTTTTCTATTTTCACTATTTGAATTTCGATTTCTCCCCCTGCAATAAGTACAGAAGATGAGCAATACAACATATTCATTAAGAGCTTGCAAGCCCTGTGAGTAAGTTGAACGAACTCACCAGCCGAAGAGTTAGGAATCCAGTTTAATTTAATTGGTGTATCGTTGAAAAATTCTTTGGCTAATTCTTGAATTTCATGGATGTCAGCCTCTCCAGAGGATTGAGAAACGCCATAGATGTAACGAAAGAACTTTAATTTTGCAGCTGCTTCTTTTCCATTTTTGGAAATTAGTTCCATTGCTTTGTCTCGAATACCACCATGATCAGGCTCTTCTAAAAATTCTATGCCATTATTTACTGCTCCAATTGGCCCAGCTATGTCATGGCAGAACTTTGTCATTAGTAATTCAGAAAACTCAAGTATCTTGGACATATCAATTTTTTAAATTATTTAAACTTGATACTAACAGAAGTTTTTGATGTGTTAATGTTTTTTTATTAAAATTGTATTTGCAAAGATTAAACTGCTAGTTATCATTTATTATGAAATTCAAAAAGTTACAATCATGAAGCTGTTGATAGTAGGTGATTTAGGCGGACAATTGGTACTTGCAAGTAGGATTGCAACCAAGAATGGAGCCAAAGTTTTTACATCTCCAGATATTACAAGCGCCATGCATGCAATCAGGAATGGCAAGGGTGCAGACTTGATAATGGTTGATGTCAATCAGGACATTAAACTTTTCATCTCATCATTAAAAAATGAAAAAATATATGCGACAGTTGTAGCATGCGGCATTGAGTCAGATAAAGAGAAAGCCGTAAAAGCAATTAAGGCGGGAGCAAAGGAATATGTGCCGCTTCCACCAGAAGAGGATTTAATGGCTGCTATTTTTGAAGCAATCTCTGGTGCAGATAAATCTGATGTCATTTTTAAGTCATCGTCATTTTCTGATGTTATTAAAATGGGCCGCACTCAATTGCAAGACGCTGTGCCTAT
>CAZVFD010000006.1:2983-18441 GCA_964625465.1 uncultured Candidatus Midichloriaceae bacterium
TGCTCCATCTGAGGCTAGTGTTCTTATAACTGGCGAATCAGGCACAGGAAAAGAAGTGATGGCTCGTTTCATTCACAATAATAGCAAAAGAAAAAATAAAGAGTTTATATCAGTTAATTGTGCGGCGATTCCTGAGAACTTATTGGAATCTGAACTGTTCGGCCATGAGAAAGGTGCGTTTACTGGTGCTGTCGAAAGAAGGATAGGCAAATTTGAGGAGGCTAATTCAGGTACTTTACTGCTAGATGAAATAAGCGAAATGGATTTGCGTCTACAGGCCAAACTTTTAAGAGCCATTCAGGAACGAGAAATAACGAGGGTAGGCGGAAATTCTGTAGTTAAGCTTGATATTAGAATTATTGCGACCACTAATCGTGATTTGGTTAGTGAGGTTAAGAGCGGAAAGTTTAGGGAAGATTTATATTATCGTTTAAATGTAATAAATCTGAATTTACCTTCTTTAAGAGATCGTGTTGATGATATACAGCCTTTGGTAGAATATTTTGCCATTAAATATGCCGCTTTGAATGGAATCACCCTGAAAAATATTTCTGCCGAAGCTATGAAAAAAATGAAAGAATATAGCTGGCCTGGGAATGTTAGAGAGCTTGAGAACGCGGTTCATAGGGCTTTGTTGCTAGCGATTCAAGAAGAAATTTTACCTGAGGATTTGCTAATTGCTGATAAAGAGCCTGCCAATGATGATAAGCCTGAAGGTAGGACTTTGGAGAATATTGAAAAATCGGCAATACAAAACACTATAACAAAATTTTATGGTGATGAAGTTAAAGCCGCTGCAGTGCTTGGCATTTCTATTCGCACTCTACGTAATAAATTAAAGCAATACAAACTCTCTGCTTAGTGGTTCAGTAGATGCTGAGCCGAAGGCCTGTGAAGCGAAGCAAGTTCAGCATGACCGTAGGGTAGGGCTTCGTCATCCTGAATTTATTTCAGGATCTCTATTTTCTAAATATTCAGACTGGACAACCGCGTCGCGCTTCACACTCCTCGGTGTGACGAAAACTCGTTCATGGCGAGCGTAGCGCGGCCATCCAGTTCTTTGCTTGTTATAAAAATATCAACGAAGCAATTATATTATTAATATATAGCGCGTTATAAATCAGCATGATGGTCCGTTGTAGAAGCATGTAAGACAGCTTCATGTTGCATATCCATCACTGCTGCAATTACCTTTTTACAAGTGTCAGAGTTTGTAATTGGGGCATTCATGCAATTAACTTCGCCATATTTTTTAATATCAAAATCTTTTGCCAAATGAGGTAATGCCAAATATGCAGTAGTTACTGCTTCTTTATCAATTGCACCATTTGGTAATGTTGCTTTATTAATGATGTTGTTAAATTGGGGAACCACCATTGAAGTTTTTGAAGTTGGTAAAACTGCATTTAAACCAGACCAACACTTATTATTTATTCCAGTGCTAAATGTAGTAACATCGCCACCTGCTTTTACAAGTTTAGCAGGGATAGATGTGTCAAGCTTGTTAAAATTAATGAAGTACTGATCCAATGGTGTAACTTTACTTATATTTTTTAGATTTACATTTGCCCCATTTTTAATTAGAACGTCTAGACTGTTTAATCTATTTCCCATCACTGCTTCATGCACTGGTGAGTTTAAATGAGGTTTATACAGCTTGATTATAGGTGAGTTCTCGTTAGTTTGGTTTTTTGTATAGTCGCTTTGATCATTTAGGAGTGACGGGCGCTTATCTAAAAAAAGTTGAACTAAATTAGGTTCATCAGTATTCATAATTAAATAGCTGAGTACATTTACTTTCGTGTTACCTAAATCCAGCATTTGCGGTGCTGCTTCGACAACGGTTTTGATATACTCTCTATATTCTCCACGGAATTCAGCTTTCGTGGGCAACATTCCCATAATTGTTCCGAAAAGTGGGTTTGTAAGGCAGTGTTTTAAATTAGGAGCACATAATTTTTCGAATGTGAAATTAGACGCAGTCATTTGGGCTTTTGCACCAGCTAGATTTCCTGTTTTTAAGAAGTCATAGTACTTGAGATGCTCTTTGATTAGTGACATATTTTCCTCCTTGGAAAAAAGTTGCACATCAAGACTAGGCTCAAAAAAAAATTGGGTCAATACTCAGAAAAATATCAAAAACTATAGAGCTTTGAAGCCCATGTGTTTCACCTCATGCGATAAGCAATTGTTTATTTGGATCTTGTAATGGGACTATTTTCATCTTTTTAATCTCGTTTTAGGCTGCTATTGCCTGAAACGGCATTTAATAGAGCTGTAATAGGTTTATTTGAGAGATGGTATAAAATCCTCTCTGCGCAATCAAGTCCAATACCCAAAACTAATCTCTGTGGCATACTAGTAACATTACACGCTGAAGCCAAAACATAAAATGCAGTGTAAGCAGTTGCCCCCATAGCAATAGCATCTATATTCCATGGAGTGTTACCTCTTACTATTTCATTAGTCATGTTTCTAAAGCCGCCAGCAAGACAGTATTCAAGAAGGTTTTGCCAAGAACCACTGTAATTCAATGGTGTCAGTATATACTTAACCGACTGGATTGCAAAATATCCGACAAGTGAAGGTTTTTCAATGTTGAGACCTGCAACTGTATCTGAAAAGTCTTTAATTATTTCACCAAATACTCCATAGGCTAGTGCTCTCGCAAATTTAGGAGCTAGCTCAAAGCCAGAAAATAAAGGGGTTAAACCACTGAACATCGTGGTGGTAGCAATATTGACTGGTACATCCATTATCTTTATTAGGATGTGTTCGTAATTACTTTTGCTTACACGGTGCATCGCTAATTTTCCGACCAAGTTCCAGGCGGCAAAACAAGCAACTAAAGTTGGTTCTGAGCTATAATTATACACAGCAGCAGCAGTTGCAGTGCCTAAGACTAAAAATTCCAGTTTTTTTGAATTTGGCATTCTGTAGTATAAATCGTATAGCATAGTTCCCTCTAATGAATTTGCGTAGCATTGTACCAGTTGAAAAGTAGTGTTCAACCGAAGTAATGTTAAAATTTTATTACAAAGTTATTAAGCTGGTATCTTGGCTTTACTCATCCAACCACTGCCAGGGCGCTCAACTGGAATTTTTGCTAACCATTCTGGAACTTGATCTGCTTCGTAAGTTTTTACTGAGATATCAACCAAGTTTACTAAAGGAAACGGAGGATTGTATTCTTTATCATGTCTATTGATTAGAGCTACTTGAGCTACTACATTTCCACCATGTTCCTTAATGCAGTTTAGTGTGTCAATCGAGGCTTTGCCGCTTGAAATAACATCCTCAACAAGTAAAACACGATTCGCATTTTTAGGAATTTCAAATGTTCTGCGGAATGTCATTTTACCATCGACACGCTCAGAATAAATTGCCATTTTATTAAGTTGTCGTCCAATTTCATATCCTAAAACAATTCCACCAATTGCTGGAGAAACAATTAGATCGAATTCTAAATTTGGGTGAGTAGCTTTAAATTTCGCAAGCAAAGCTTCACACAGTTTTGCAGTTATATTTGGATGTCTTGTAAAGCGTGAGCATTGAACGTATTTTTCACTGTGAATGCCATTTGATAAAACAAAATGTCCTGTAAGAATTGCTCCAACGTCTTCTAGTATTTTTAAATATTCATTTGAACTCATAGACTCTCCATTTTAAGGTTGTTATTTGTGTACACGCAAATATCTGCGGCAATTTTCATAGATTTCTCGACGATCTCTTTTGCAGAGATTTTCTGATCAATTAGTGCTCTTGCAGCAGAAAGGGCGTAGTTGCCGCCTGATCCAATTGCAGCAACACCATCTTCTGGCTCTATAACATCCCCCATGCCTGTAATGATTAGCGTATTTTCTTTGTTTGCCACAATCATCATTGCTTCTAAGCGGCGTAAATATTTATCAGTCCTCCAGTCTTTTGCTAGTTCCACAGCTGCTCTTACTAGCTGCTTTGGGTGTTTTTCCAATTTTGCTTCTAGTCTTTCAAATAATGTAAATGCATCTGCGGTTGATCCAGCGAAGCCTGCGACTATTTCTCCATTGGCTAATCTGCGAAGTTTATTTGCAGATGATTTTAAAACTGTATGACCAAGGCTTACCTGGCCATCACCAGCTATTACAACTTCTTTACCTTTTCGCACGCAAAGTATGGTGGTTCCGTATATTTTATTAGGATTAGAATGATCCATATTTTCCTCAAAACAAATTGAACTGATTCTATGTAAAAAAATCAGTAAATTCAAGATGGTAATTAAACTTGAGCTATAAAGGTGAATCTTGATTTAATATTTAAGAAAGTTTATACACCTCTAAAAAGGAGATTTAATATGTTGAATGTGAACGTAAAGTTCGAGCGTGTTGGTAATGGTGGATATGCCACTGCAGAAAGCCCAGTCTATAATCCATTCGATGGTAAATTTTATTTTGTCGATATAGAGGGAAAGAAAGTTGGCTGCTTTGATCCAAGTACCAAAAACATTAATCATTATGATATGGGAGAGTTAGTTGGTGGTATAGTACCATGTGGAGAGGGTTTGTTGGTAGCAAAAAAAGACGGATTTTTTATCTTTGATCTATATAATAAGTCACTGCGTTTGATTGCTCAAATCGAAGTTGATAAACCCGGTAACAGACCTAATGACATCGCACTAGTGGAGTGCTCAGATGGAAAAACAAGAGTGTTTTTGGGCACTATGCCACTTAACTCTACAGCTACCCCAAAATCAGGCTCGCTACTTGTGCTAGACCCTGACAGTGGAAGCTTAATTAAATTACGAGATGATTTAACGACCTCTAATGGCATAGCTGGATACAGTGAAAATGGCGTTACAACTCTGTTTTTTTCAGATTCACACCCATTATGTAGAAAGATTTTTAAAGCAACATTTGACCCAAAAACCAATACAATCAAAAGTGAAGAAGTATTCAAAGAGATGCCTATTAATACAGGTCGTCCAGATGGAGGGAATTTAGCTCTTGTTAATGAGAAATTGTGTCATGTGATAGCCGCTATAGATTCTGGAAAAATATTATTCCATGATGTCGTCTCTGCTGAGCTGTTAGCCGAAATACAACTACCTGCAGGGGTGAAAAAAGTAACTAAATGTGCTATATCGCCATCAGGACAAATTTTTGTAACTACGTTAAATCCTGATGATAAGAGCGGCAGGCAGGACCCGCTAAGACTACATGGAGAGCTTTATATGGCCGAACTTCCACCTCATATAAAAGGATATAACTGTACATTATTTGCACACCGAGTTTCTAGAGGAGAACCTTCGACTACACTCACAAACCCTCAAGCTACGCAAGTAGTACAAATTAAGGAAAAAGCTTTGTGATCAAAGCCAAATCATTTGCTGAACAAGTTAGTATGAGTACGGACTTATTATACCTTGTTCGTGGATACGATGAGGGCGAGCCAGCTTGGCACTTTGTAATGCTTGAAAATAAAAATAAAAAAATTCTATTTCTTAATGATATCAAACAGAGCTCTATCTGCCTCAAAAAATATGGTAAAATTCTCGCTTCTGGCTGGGGAATAAATCCTCCAGATGATATTCTTCGTAAGATCAAAGAAAGTTTGTCGTGTAGTTGAGCTTTCGTGGGTAGTTGTATAGTACAATGTCATGCTGAACTTGTTTCGCTTCGCAGGACTTCGGCTCAGTGTCTAAAAAGGCAAGTCTTTGGCTGAGTATTCTAGTGAAAGGTGTTTTAAAACCCCAATCCAAGTTGCAGATCTGATTCTGTAGCATTCAGCAAATCATGGTATAATTTGGGTAACTCAGGGCACATTTGCTTTCCCAGTAAATCTAAAATCCAGTCAGGTGCGTAGTTAGTTGCTGCAGCAATTTCCTGCATGTCTTGCATTTTTCCATCACAGTGAAGCATGACATCACAGCCCGCATCTTGTGCTTTATGAACTTTATCTGTAAAGCTGCCTGTTAACGCTTTCATTGATAAATCATCCGTCAGTAATATGTTTTTAAAACCAATTTTTTCGCGGATGTACTCTACTGCTTTCTTCGAAAGAGTTACTGGTTCTGCTGTGTCAAGTGCATCAAAAATCATATGCGCAGTCATTGCAAAAGGAATGTTACTTAACTCTTTAAAAGGTAGGAAATCAGTTTTTTCTAATTCATGGAGTTGAGTGCTAACTTTGGGAAGATCAAAGTGACTATCAACTTTTGCCCTGCCGTGCCCTGGGATATGTTTGATTATTGGAGTTACCCCTGCAGCTTGCAAACCAAGCGCAGCAGCGTTGCATAATTCAATTACTTGTTTTGGATTTTTACCAAAGCTGCGGTCGCTGACAATTTCGTGTGCGCCATCAAATAGTAGATCTGCAACAGGTGCGCAGTTAGTATTGATGCCTAGATCCATCAATTCTTTGCCCATTAAATAATGGTTTAGAAATGTCATTTGCTTTGCAGCTTCCAGATTTGCTTCAGCTAAGTTCGCATAAATTTTGGCTGCTTTTGCTTCCCTAAAATAAGGCGGTTTTAAGCGTCTGACTCGTCCACCTTCTTGATCTATTAATATAGGAACGTAGTTATGATTGACGCAAGACTTTAGATCTGCCACCAAAGCTTTTACTTGAGAGGGATCTTTTATATTCCTCGCGAATAAAATAAAACCTAAGGGTTGTTGAGCTTGAAAAAAATCCCTTTCTGATTGCTTTAATTCTAAGCCTTCAATGCCAAATATTACGCTTTTCATTTTTAGTAATCTTAGTTATCCATAGTTTTTTCGTCTAGTGAACCCACGTCGTGGTCTAGAATATCGAACGGATTATCAATCTTTTTATCCTGTTTCGCAACCTTTGATTTAGTTTTTGTAGGTATTTTTTTTGGCTCTTCACCCTTTGTTTCAGTAGGTTTAGAAGTTATAGGGTTGCTTATGATTTTTTTCTCTTCTTCCGTTTTCTTAGCAATTTGCTGCTGTGGTTTTGTCTGCTCGACTGGAGTGCGTATTTCTGCATCTGTTGATTCAGTTTTTGCAGCAGAGTTATCGAGTATATTATTATAGATTAGCTTATCCTGATTGGAAAATTTCTCCCCACCTGGGTCTTCAGGAATTGTTCTAATTGGCGTCAAATCTTTTCTAACTAGTGGAATATCTAAGGCACTTTGGGGCTTTGAAGAATATTTATAAGATGTAAATGCTAGGTACGAAAAAACACCAAGTGCTATAGTTAACGAGGCTGCGTAAGCAAAATACTTGAAATACTTCTTTCCCGCTGGGAGTTCTTCAGATTGTTCTTCTTCAAAATTTAACTGCTGTTGGAAGAATCTATCTTTTAGGCTAGGAACAAGGGTGTTGTATATATCTTCTTTGTTATTTTTCATGTTACTAACAATCAATTACACTTTCCTAAATATAGAAAAAATAAAATGAGATGTCATGAGGAATATTATGAAAGTTAACCGCCTCTCGCTGCACCTCTTCCTTTGTTGATTACACCAGGAATGGGTTGCAGTGTTGCCATACCTACACTTGTAGGGGAGAGTGATTCAGTATTTATAAACTTTAGTCCCTGAACTAGACTTCCAGCTTGTAATAGATTGCGCGGGGCTATACCTAATGTTTGAACTGGCTTACCACGGCTATAAGCTTGAGATGCATCATGCGAACCCCCTGCTGGACTTTGCACTGCATTGCTTATTACATTTCCAGCTCCAATTAGTTGACCTTCTCCTACACGCATATAAACCTTTAAATCCTACTCATAATATACTATTTTACATTATATCCACATTCTAAGCAAATTTATCAGTGAATTTAGGCAATATTAAAAATGGTGTAAGTGTTATAAAAGAGCATGTTAATAGCATGCCGCAGGTTGCTGGCGTTTACAAAATGTACAGTGCTCAGGGTATTTGCCTATATGTAGGAAAAGCGAAAAACCTGCCCAAACGGGTCATTTCTTATACAAAAATCGAAGTTCTGCCTAATAGGCTTAGAAGAATGGTATCGCAGGTTAGTAAGGTAGAGTACATTATTACCAAAACTGAGGCTGAAGCACTCATTCTTGAAGCAAGCCTAATTAAATCTGACAAACCTATATATAACATTGCTCTAAAAGATGATAAGTCATTTCCATATATCGTCATTGAACAGAAGCACGATTTCCCAAGAATCACCAAGTTCAGAGGTAAACCCAAGAAAGGTGGGGTATACTTTGGGCCGTTTGCTTCCGCAGGAAGTGTGAATCAAACAATTACCCAGATACAAAAAATATTTCAAATTAGGCCATGTTCTGATGTATTCTTTGCATCTCGTACCAGGCCATGTTTACAATACCAAATTAAAAGATGTACTGCGCCATGTGTTGGTAAGATAAATAAGGAAAATTACGCGGTATTGGTAGAGGATGCCAAGAAATTTCTGAATGGCGATTCGACTGCTATTCAAGAACACTTGAGCAGTGATATGCAAAAAGCTAGCGAGAATATGGATTATGAAAGAGCGGCGATTATTCGCGATAGAATCAAAGCTCTCTCGCAAATTCAGGCCAAAAACGTCTTTAGCAATTACCAAATAAAAGATACGGACATAATTGCTATATATCGAAATGAGAAAGGTAATTGCTCTTTGCAAGTTTTCTTCATTCGAACTGGCCAGAATTATGGTCACAAAACATATTTCTTTGAGGATATTGAAGAAGACTATATAAGCGAGTTATTGGAAAATTTTATTGGCCAATTCTACCAAAGCAACTTGCCTCCAAAGCAGATAATTGTTGATAGGGATATGGTAAATGCAGATGATATAAGCTCTGCACTTTCAGATTATGTGAAATATAAAGTTAGTATCAAAAAACCCAAAGTTGGTGCGCTCAAAGACCTAATAGAGTTTGCGCAGAGTAATGCCAAAAATGCCTTGCTAGAAAAGGAAAGATATCGAATTCAAAATATCCAATTGCTACAAAGTGTTGGTAATTTATTCAAACTTACTAAGCCAATTAAAAGAATTGAGATATATGATAACAGTCATAATTTCGGGACTTATGCGGTTGGCGCGATGGTTGTTGCTACGCCAGATGGTTTCCAAAAAAATGAATACAGATCATATTTGATTCAAACGCCTAAAAAACAAGATGACTATGCAATGCTTAGAGAAGTATTGACCCGTAGATTTGAAAAATTAAATGAGAAAAACTACCCATCCGTAATGCTGGTTGATGGCGGGAAAGGACATTTTGGAGCTGCCAAAGAGGTGTTTGAGAAGTTCAAGATTAAAGATATAAAATTAGTTTGTATTGCCAAAGGCGTGCATAGAAATGCTGGAAGAGAACATTTTTATACTGATGATCAAGATGTCTTCCAACTTCCTAAGGGTGATAAAACATTGCATTACTTGCAGACTCTAAGAGATGAAGTCCATAGGTTTGCTATTACAGCTCATAGGAAGAAACGCGCTAAAGATTTGAAAAAATCTTCGCTAGACGATTTAGTAGGAATCGGAGATAAACGCAAAAAAGCCCTGCTGAATTACTTTGGCTCTGTAGCTATGATAAAAGCGTCGACAGTGGAGGATATTATGAAAGCTGAAGGAATTAGCAGAAAAATGGCTGAGAAGATTTTAGAGCAGTTGCGATAGTTGACGAGGTGATGTAAAAGTGTTACACTGTCTAAGTATGGAAAGAGGAACGTATGGCAACAAAAAACCCAAGAATTAATGTTACATTTGATGAGACTACTGCTAACTTGCTTGGCGCGGTCTCTAAGAAATCTGGCAGTTCGGTTGCTGGGTTGGTAAAAGAATTGACTATTGAAGCTCTTGAACGTAGAGAAGATATATACCTGTCAAATATTGCTAATAAGCTTGATAAAAAGGGAGTTAAAACTATTTCGCATGATCAGGCATGGAAATAAAATATCAAATTCAATATCAAATTCATGTGGTTAAAAAACATATCCCATTGTTATCTGCAACTGCAAAAACGGAAATAAAAAAAGCTATTGAGAAAAAGCTGATGACTAACCCAATCTCATTCGGCAAGCCTTTGCAATACAGTTTGAAAGGACACAGAAGTTTAAGGGTTGGAAATTATAGAGTTATTTTTAGAATTGAAGAAGAGGCAAATACAGTTATAATAATTGCTATTAAGCATAGGAAGGAAGTTTATGAAACGTCAGAAAATTGAAAACACTTTAGAAAAAGGTTTATTTGCCTCGCGTTGGTTAATGGCCCCAATGTACTTGGGTTTAGTAGGTGCGCTCTTGGTGCTAGTAATTAGCTTTTTACAGGAATTATTGCACTTCGCTCAAGCTGTGCCAACATTATCGCAAACCAATGCGGTATTAGGGGTACTATCACTGATTGACCTAACTCTAGCTGGTAACCTGCTGCTAATAGTTATGTTTGCTGGCTACGAAAACTTTGTATCACGCATGGATTTAGAAGGTCATAAAGACAACCCTGATTGGAAGGCTTCGGTAGACTTTTCAGCTCTAAAATTAAAGCTCGTTGCGTCGATTGTTGCAATTTCAGGAATACATCTATTAAAAGTATTCATGGAAGCTGAACAAATGCCTGAAAGAACAATGTATTGGATGGTTGTAATCCACCTTGTATTCGTAGTTTCAGGGGTTCTACTGGCGCTTATGGACTACATTTCAGCTGCTTCTAAGTCGATAAAACTAACTCATTAGAAGGATAGTATTGCTAGCTGCCTGATTTTATAATAAAATCGTGCTCTATTTGTTATCTGAGGTCAATATGGAGCTTACAAGCATTTTATCATTATTAGAACAAGGTAAGGTATTAGTTTTGCCAACCGATACCCTGCATGCTTTGTCGTGTGATGCTACTAACGATACTGCGGTGAAAAGCCTAATGGCCACTAAAGGAAGGAAAGAAAACCATCCTTTGCCAATTCTAGTAAAGGACTTGGCACAAGCTAAAACAATAGGTGTTTTTAATGATTTAGCTATAGAACTGGCGAAGAAATATTGGCCTGGAGCTTTGACTATAGTTGTACCTATAAAGAGTCATTCTATCTTATCAAAAAATATAAATGGGAGTTTTGATTCAATTGCACTTAGAGTCCCCAATGGAAAAATAATAAACGAAATTCTCAAGGAATTTAATAGGCCCATCGTTGGCACAAGTGCAAATATATCGGGTCAGCCAAATTTACTTACTGAAGAGGAGATTAAAAATAACTTTGAGGGGAAGGTTGCTAAGATAGTTTTTGAAGGAAATCTATTGGCGGTGCCATCTACTATAGTTGATTGTACACAAGACTTGCCAAGAATAATAAGGCAAGGGGCAGTGCAAATATGATAGTTTTAGGCATTGAGACCAGTTGTGATGAGACAGCAGTTGCGGTTATTGGTGATGATAGAAAAATATATTCCAACTTAGTTTTCTCACAACTCAAAGAGCACCATGCTTTTGGCGGGGTTGTCCCTGAAATTGCAGCGCGAAGCCATATAGATATTTTGGACGGTATGGTAGCGAAAGCATTGAAAGAATCTGGACTCGGTATGGATGAGATTGATGCAATTGCGGTTACAGGCGGCCCTGGGTTAATAGGTGGGGTACTTGTTGGAGTAATGTATGCAAAAGGGCTAGCATCTGCAAATAACAAAAAATTTATTGCGATTAATCACCTAGAAGGCCATGCTCTTTCACCTAGATTGGTAGATAGTTCCCTAGACTACCCATTTATGCTGCTTTTGGCTTCTGGAGGGCATTGTCAAATAATAGAGGTTTATGGAGTTGGGCAGTACAATATTATTGGTTCGACAATAGATGATGCTGTGGGTGAAGCTTTCGATAAAGTTGCCAAAATGATGGGGCTTTCATATCCAGGCGGGCCTAAGATCGAAGAAATGTCGCTGCTGGGTAATAAAAATGCGTATAAATTTCCGTTGCCACTTTTAAACTCTGGGGATCTAAATTTTTCATTTTCAGGTTTGAAAACCGCAGTAAAGCGTACAATAGACAAGGTTGATATTGAAGATGTTGCAATCAGACAAGACATCTCAGCTTCATTTCAAGAGGTTGTGACAAGGATTATCTGTAGCAAAATGTCCCAAGCAATGGCAAGTTCTTCGATTCAGACAAAATCTGTAGTAATTGCTGGTGGCGTCGCAGCAAATAAGTACATAAAATCAGAGCTTGCAAAAACTTTAAATGATTATAGCATCATAACACCTCCACTTTGGTTATGTACTGATAATGCTGCAATGATTACTTGGGCCGCCATAGAGCGTTTGAACTTGGGTTATTGCTCTGAATTAAACTTTGAGCCTAGATCAAGGTGGCGAATTGATAATTATTAATAGAATAACATAGTGCTGAACATGGTTATTAACCAAAAATTAATAAATTAGCAGTATTTTTTTTATCTGTTTTAAATTATGTTTTCCATAAATGAGGTGATGCTATGCACAAAAGTTGCGATAAAACATTCACTGTAAACTCTAATGAATCTGCTTTTGCTAGCACTCTGCTATGTAACAGACAAGTACACCTTCCACTAGAAGTGCGTTATGTATTTGATATAGGTTCGGGAACAACTAAATCAATTGAAGTATTGGTTGATAAATTAAATGGTAAAGTTGTCAAAACTCTTCAAGAAGAGAACATAAGCATGCCATATCAAAAGTGTATTAGTGAATCTGTAGATGGAAAAACTTTACCTGAAAAATGTATGGTTGAAGGTTTACAAAGTTTGATGAAAATTTTAGAAAAGTATGGAATAGAAGATATTGCTCAAGTCAAGAATGCTGGAATTGCAACTGCGTGGGCTAGAAATGCTGAAAATAACCAAGAGTACATGGATTTATTAAAACAGCACGGTTTCAATTTTAGAGTTATCACACAAAAAGAAGAGGGGCAAATTGGTTATAAAGCTGCTGATAGCCACTATATGCCCTGCGATGCTGAGCAAAGACTTGCTATAGTATGGGATATTGGCGGTGGCAGTTATCAGCTTAGTGCAAAGGATGATGATGGATCTATATATGTTTATAAAGGAGCTTATGGATCTTCTAATTTTAAACAAGCTGTAAACAAATACTTAGAGAATAAGTTTGTAACTAATTCTGAAATCTTTTGGTCGGAAGACGTCGTGAATGCAATTGAAGAATTAGCAAGAAGGGATGTTAGTGATGTAATTAAAAGTGATAAAAAACTAGCTTCAATGATGCATGGGAAGTGTGTCGATTTAATTGGAATAGGGCAGTTTATAAATGACGGTGTGAAAGGGATTTTTGGGTCTTCAGATTTGGTTTATAAAGCAAAAATAGCAGAAATCATTGAGGGTACCTATAACATCACAAAGGAAGTTGCTAAACAATTGTTTCCTACACGTAAACCTGAATTTATAGGCAATACACAATCTGATCTTATATTGACTAAAGCTATTATGGAAGGGTTGGATAAGGATTCGTTTATTAGTGTTGATGCAAGAAGTGTCGATTATGTTGCTACAGATCCAAGTTTCTGGCCAGAGTTTGTAGCCGCTCAGAACGCAACAAATATTTTTGATGAAAGTATACCAACAACTTGTATACATCAGGATGACGATAGTAATCTTGTAATGTCAATTATTAGCTACATCTAATAGTTATTATTGAGTTTTAGATTTTGTGAGTTTTACCCAGAAGGTTGTGCCAAGACGCTTTGAACTTCTAACTCCAATTTTACCGTTATGTTGTTCAACAATTTTCTTGGCAAGATATAAACCTAGCCCATCGCGTTTTGAATCCTCGTTCGGCATTTGGAAGAATTTATCAAATATCCTAGCATGATATTCTGCAGGTATATAAGAGCCGCGATTGTGAATTAAGCATGAAACTTCATTATCTTTTTCTTGTAGTCTTATATTGACCGTATCTCCAACTGCGCTATGGTGAATTGCATTATCAATTAGATTGTTGAATACAAGTTTTAACTGTTCTTTGTTGCAATAAACTTTGTCAAAAAGAAGAGAGAGTTCTACATCGATAGTAACATTTTTACTTGCTGAAATTACATCCATAGATTTTGCCGATTCGTTAATAATCTCTTTTATAGATTCTTCTTTTTTCTCAGTGGTTTGTGTTATATCTTCCAGCCTGTCTAAGTCCTGTAGATTTGTAATCATTTTTTTTATTCTGAAGCAATCATTGCGTGCAGCGCTTAAAAATTCTTCCTGTCTCGAGTTTAAATCCCCAATAACTTTTTCTAAACAGCTGTGAATAGCTAGATGCACAGAGTTTAAAGGTAGTAATAAATCATGGGTGAGGCTTACAAATTTATCAGCTTTTATATAACCTTTAACATCAATATTGGTAATGTTGCGCAAGATAATTGCAACAGCAATGACGCCAATAGTAGGTTCTAAAATTGGCTGAACAATAGGTACAAATTCTGTAAGTTTGTGGTTATAGCTTGCAATTATGGGTTTGGTCAATTCTTTAGGTGTTTGGGTGTTTGGGTTTGAAAAGCAGAATTCAATAATCGAATCAACTCGTTGTTTTATTACGTATGGTACGTTTTCCAAAAAATCCTCAAAACCTAGGTATTGATTTTCTTCATAGCTAAATTCCTTTCTTGAAGTGCTATTGAGATTTAGAGTCTTTCCAATTTGGTTAACAATAATTAGAGGATCTGGGAGAGTATCAATCGCAACTTGAAGGAATAGTTTTGCTCTGACTAATTCACCAATAGAGCTATGTCTGTATTGTTCTAAGTTTGTTGCCATTAGATTGAATTCTCGGCCAAGTTCAGCTACTTCATCATTCCCACTAACATTGAGTCTTACGCCCATTCTTCCCTCGGTAATTTGTCTAATCAGATCAGTCATAGTACCTAATGGAGACATAATCCTGTTAGTAAGTAGGGCTGAAATTAATAAGCCAGTAAAAAATGCCGCAAATGCAAATATCATCATAACAGTAGAGACATTGCTGATCATTTCCGAAACACCTTCACTCCGGTAATATATGTCATCTTGGTTCAGGTCAGTTAGTACATGTATAGAATCGCGTAGTGCATTTAGTTTTGGCTTCACCATTTCTTGATAAAGACTACTTCCAATATACCCTTCGCTTAGCCCTTGTTTGACAAACTGATTTAATGCTGCTTTGTATTCTAACCATTTAGTTTCGAGAAACTCTGTAGATTCAAGCTCCCCAGAAATTACCACATTGGTTTTTTGAATATTAAGTTGTGATTCAAACTCCTCGGTATAGTTTTGTATCATATATTGAATTTCGCCTTTTGCCGTGTAAGATCTCGACATCAATCGCCATACTGTGTTATCGAGTCCGTCAGTTGCTTGCCGCATTTTTTGCAGGGCAATCACGCTTCTATAATTACTAGTTAAGATATCATTGGTATTAGTCCCAATTTTGCTGATTGTGAATACAAACAAAAGCCCCATGACTGCAATGATAATTCCAAGTGGTAACTGAGCTAATACTACTTTTTCTTGGATCTTCATTGCATACC
>CAZVFD010000006.1:18451-28189 GCA_964625465.1 uncultured Candidatus Midichloriaceae bacterium
ATACCTTCTTGTTCTAATGGAGAAGAATTTGATTTAGGGGAAATAATATGTAAGTCGTATTTTCCAATTTTCAATAATCTAAATATTAGAGATTTACCAAGTAATCTTTCCCAAAAACTCTCGACTTTTGCAGGAATGACGAGGTGTTTGATTCGTTCGCTATCTGCAAATTTTACCCAACCATCTATTCTATCATCGTTTTGCAGATGAATAACTTTTGCCCCAAGCTCTTGAGCGAGTTGGATATCGGTATAGAGATGTCTTTGTTTTTGCGTGTCTATTACTTCTGGTTTATCCCGAGACGTTTCAACATAAACTACAAACCAATCTGTATTTAGTTTGCCAGCGAGGCGTGATGCTCGCCTCAATAAATATTTTTGTGACGCAATTTCTGGCTTTAGGCAAACCATCAGTCTATCACTTGATGAGTTAAATGAGTCATCATCCTTTATAGTCGTACTATCATTATTTGATTCGGTCACTCTTTCGATTCTTTCTGCAACTTCCCTCAGAGCTAATTCGCGGAGCTGGCCTAGATTATCAATTTTAAAGAAGTTCTGTAATGCTTGTTCAATTTTTTCTTTCTTATATATCTTGCCTGCCTTTAGGCGGTCTATTAAATCTTCTGCGGCAAGGTCAATATTTACAACTTGATCAGCTTTTTTTAAAAATGTATCAGGTATGGTTTCAAGTACTTTAATTCCTGTTGCTTTTTCGACGATGTCATTCAAGGATTCAAGATGTTGTACATTAAATGCGCAAATTACGTTAATACCAGACAATAAAAGCTCAATAACGTCTTGATAACGTTTTTCATTTCTACACACTGGCAAATTAGTATGTGCGAGCTCATCAACAATTACAACTTCTGGCTTGCGTGATGTAATGGCATCTAGGTCCATCTCTTCAACGATCACATCGCGGTATTGGTGTTTCATTCTTGGGATGATTTCTAAGCCTGCGATTAGCTCTTCAGTTTCTGTTCTGCCGTGAGTCTCGATATAGCCAACCACAACATCGATTCCCTTTTCCTTAAGTGAATGCGCTTCCTCAAGCATTCTATAAGTTTTACCAACACCTGCAACAGAGCCAATATATACCTTCAATTTACCACGTTTGGCACTTTGTAGAAGTTCTAAAAAATCTGCTCCTTTGGCTGTAACTGTCATTTTTGTTTACCAAATTGTTGGTCTAAGGTTAGGTTGAGTTTAAGTAAATTAATGCGTTTTTGTCCTAAAATAAAAAATTGGGGGTATTCAATAGAATTATCAACTAAATTTTTAATACGCGCTGATGATACACCTCTTGCTTCTGCCACAGAATCAATTTGATAATATGCTGTGTTGACAGATATATGTGGATCAAGGCCGCTTCCAGATCCGGTTATGAATTCAATTGGAATATCCTGATTATGAAATAACTTTAGTGTAAATTCTTTTAACTCACTTGTTCTATTTAAGAATTGGTAGGATTTGATTGAAAAGTTGGATGGATGGGCATCCAAAGTACCTATACCATTTAATATGTCTGGTAATCTTCCAGAGAAATATTTTTTTGATGTAAAAGCTTGGCCAATTAATTCTGAGCCAATTATTTTATCATTGTCTTTTATTAAACTACCATGACTTTCATGCCAAAAAAATATGCTGCCAAGTGATGTTACGATAATTTGATATATGATCCCAATTGTCAGAATTGTGAAAACCAAAACCTTTGATGCAATTTTAATGTTGTTCATACGGATAATAATTCAATAATTACATCAATAAATTTAATGCCAAGGAAAGGTACTATAATCCCACCAATTCCAAATAGCATGAAAAATTTCCTTACTAATTTGGTAGTTTTGATTGGTCGGTATTTTATACCTGTCAGTGCTATGGGCAAACAAAGAATAATGATCAAGGCATTAAATATACATGCAGACATTATTGCACTATGCGGCGTGCTTAGGTGCATTAAGTTTAGGGCTTGCATTTCTGGGTATAGTGGCATGAAAATAGCAGGAACAATTGCAAAATATTTTGCTACATCATTGACTAGTGAAAAGGTAGTTAAACATCCGCGAGTTGTTAGCACTTCTCTTCCTACCTCAATTAAATCGATTATTTTCATTGGATCATTGTCTAAGTCTACGATGTTTGCTGCTTCTTTACATATTTTATTGCTGGAGTTTAGAGTGTAGCCAACATCCGCTTGGGCTAGGGCAGGGGCATCATTTACTCCGTCACCTGTAACTGCTACAATAAGCCCTTCTTTTTGGAAATCTTGCACGAGTTGTAATTTTCTATCTGGCTCTGCTTCGCAGATGAATTCTTTAATTCCAGCCTCATGGGCAATGGCGTTTGCAGTGTAATAATTATCTCCGGTTGTTAGAATGATTCTTACTCCCATTGCTTCTAATCGCTCTATTTGGTTTGAGATGCCGTGTCTAATCTTATCCTTTAAGTGAATGACTCCTAGTATCTGAGAATTTCTAGAAACAACTAAAGGAGTTCCGCCTGTATTTCCAACTTTTTGAATGATCTTATGTAGTTCCTTAGGAATGGAACCACCCTTGCTTTCAACGAAATTGCATATTGCGTCGACTGCTCCCTTTCTAATTTGAGTGTCTTTGAAGTCACACCCGCTTATTCGTGTTGATGCGGAAAATTCTATAAATTTAGAGTTCTTAATATTCTTTTCATTGAGCTTCATTCCGTATTTTTGTCTGACTAGCTTCATTATAGATTTGCCTTCAGGGGTTTCGTCCGAAAAAGAAGCAAATTCGGCAGCTTCAGCTAATTCTTCAATAGGAATGTCCATAAGTGGAATAAACTCAGATGCCATTCTATTACCCATTGTAATAGTTCCAGTTTTGTCAATAAGAAGTACATCTATATCGCCCGCTGCATCCAGAGCTTGTGTGGTGATAGCCAGAATATTTCTTCTTAGTAGCTTTTCAACACCAGAGATAGCTATAGGTGCAATTAATGCTGCAGCTGTGGTAGGCATTACGCAGATTAATAATGAACATACAACTGCAATTGATATTTTTAATCCTAGGTATCCAGCAAGTGGAATGATGTTGAAACACATGAAAATATAGATAATTGTGAAGCCCATTAAAAAGAAATTAATTGCTTTCTCATTTGGAGAAATATTTCTATGTGTTGCATCTACCATTTTAAGCATTTGGTTCAAGTAATCATTTCCTTGTGTTGAAAGGACTTTGATTATTAGATAATCAGAAATAACTTTCGTGCCAGTTACGACCGAGTTTTTGCCTTCTGTGTTTTCTCGAATGACAGGGGCAGATTCACCAGTGATTACAGATTCATCTACTGCTGCAATGCCATCAATTACTAGGCCATCGCACGGGATTATTTCGTTCGCAGAAACTTGAATAATATCACCAATATTTAAAGTGCTTGCTGAAATTATTTCACCAGTTTGGTAGAGTTTTGCAGTAAGATCTTCTTTGAGTCTTCTGATGTTCATAGCATGTTGTTTGCCATTGAATTCTGCAATTGATTCTGCAAAATTTGCAAATACCAAAACAAACCAAATCGTAATAGAAATAGTGAATGTAAACCAAAATGGGTCTTGTATGTCTTTTGGCTGCATAAATAGATCGTATACAGAAATACTCATTGTAATGACTGCAATTAGCCATACAACAAACATTACAGGGTTTTTGGCAACAGAACGAAAACTCAATTTAATAAAAGCATCTTTAGTAGCTTTCAAAATAACTTTGGGATGGTACAAATGGTAATTTGTATTTTCAACAATATGCATATTATCTCACTACCAAATATTCAATTACTGGCCCAATTATAATTGTCGGTACGAAAACCAAGAAATCATTTAGCATTGCGAAAAATATCAAAAATGCAAAAAACCAACTGTCAGTTTGAACTTCTTCAAGTCTACTATCTACGGATTTTTTTTGGGCAAGGCTGTCTGCAACTCTAAGCATGCAATAAATTAGAGAAAATCTGCCTATAATCATGCAGATTGCCAAGGTAATATTTAAATAAGTTAAAGTGCTGCTTATAGAGCCAAATCCTAACCCATTGTTAATCGTAGAGGATCCATACGCAATAGAGAGTTGAGTTATCGCTAGAGATTGATCTGTTGTTAATTCTGAAGTCACCTTTGAATTAATTAGTGCCATAGATAACATAGTTACTATTAAGCATTGATATATGACTAGGAAGATAGTGATATATTTTATCTCAGGAAATTCAATTGATTTACCAAGGAATTTTGGCGTTCTACCTGACATCATGCCTGCAAGAAATACTGCCATAATGATGAATAAAAGTAAGTTGCATAATCCTGTGCCTGCACCTCCAAAAATTGCACCACCAAATAACATAGAACTTAGAATAATAATTACGGATTCAGGATTGAAGCTCATAAGAGTAGAATTGGCTGAACCGCTAGTTGTTGCGCAAAAAGCAGTAAATAATGCAGATCCACCTATACCAAACCTCGTTTCTTTTCCCTCAATATTGTAAGTTGTTGTGCTATGTAGATTTGTTGTAAACTCAGTTTTTAAAACAGAAAATGAACACGCTAATAATAATAACCCCATAAAGGCAATAATTATTAACCCATGTTTGAATTTATTTATCATGCTTGCATATAAGAATGCGAGTGCGCATGGAATGAGTATCATTAAAAACATTTGGAATGAATTTGAAAATCCAGTTGGGTTTTCATATGGATGTGCTGAGCTGGTTCCGAAAAATCCTCCGCCATTTACGCCAAGTAATTTAATCGATTCTTGAGATGCAACAGGTCCTTGAGCAATTATATTTTGCGTTCCACTAAGGCCTGTAAAATTTGTATAATTTGAAAAGTTTTGAATTACCCCTTGCGAGATAAATATTAGTGAGCAAGCTATGCATAATGGAAGTAAAATATAAGTAGTTGATCTAATAAAATCGATCCAAAAATTTCCGAAGACTCTTCCTTCTGATTCCTGATCCTCGTTTATAATTCCTCTGACAATTGCAATTGCTGCTGAAATGCCAATACCAGTACTAATAAATCCCAAAATAGTAAGAGTACATTGAGAGAAGTAACTGAGAGTTGTTTCTCCAGAATAAGACTGCCAGTTAGTTGCTGTGATATAGCTAGCTATAATGTTAAATGTGAGGCTTGGCGTTACGCCGTTGAGATTTGTTGGATTTAAAGGAAGATAACCCTGTAATAAGAGGCATGCAAATCCTAAAATGCATGCTATAAAACAGAGAGATAATATGGAGTAAAAATATTCTTTCCAATTTTGAGAAGATGTATCAATGTCACATTTTAGAAATACCCATCTCTCGCAGTATCTAATAAATCCAAATCTATTTACAATTTCTCCGCTCAATACAAAGTGCAGGTATTGGCTTAAAAAGTAAGCGCAAATAATCGCTGAAAATATTACAATAGAAAATTCAACTAGCATTGAATCTAAAGATTACACTAAATCTGAATCTAGACTATAAGTATATCCTATTTTAAGCAAGGTTTTTAACCGAATAGAACGTATCCAGCTCCACGAATTGTTTGAAGATGTTTGGGAGATTTTGGGTCTATCTCGATTTTTGCGCGTAGTCTTGCGATTTGAGCATCTACAGTGCGAGAATTTATATCTGGGAATTGTTTTAATATTTCATCACGGGTCACCATTTGACCTATAGTTTTTCCTAAGATTTTTAGCAAATTCTTTTCTGTTTGAGTAAGGTGAATGTTGTTGCCGTTGTTTGTTAGTGTATTATTTGTGCAGTCAAATATAAACTCTCCAAACTTAATATTTTCTTGGATAGGCGTCTGTCTTTTTAAGATCTTCTGAATGCGCAGTAGTAACTCTTTTGGT
Source organism: uncultured Candidatus Midichloriaceae bacterium (assembly GCA_964625465.1). GTDB lineage: Bacteria > Pseudomonadota > Alphaproteobacteria > Rickettsiales > Midichloriaceae > CAZLFQ01. The sequence goes on from CAZVFD010000006.1 coordinate 24,309, forward strand.
TCAAATGGTTTTGTTAAATAATCCTCGGCGCCACTTTCAAGGCCGTCCACTTTATCGTCAACATGCCCAAGAGCAGATAGCATTAATACGGGCGTTTTAAGTGAGTTTCGTGTGCGTTTGACAAATTCAATTCCAGATTCTCCCGGCATCATGATGTCTAGTATGATTAAGTCGAATTGAAACTCTTTTAATAACTTTTCACATTCTTTAACATCCTTAGCTGTGGATATTGCATAACCACTTTCGACAAGATACTGGGAAAGCAGAGATCTTATTCTAACGTCATCATCTACAACAATTATATGTCCTAGCATTACTCAACAACTTTTGGCACTACAAAGAAACCATACTTCGAATCAGGTGCGTTTTGCAAGACTTTATCCCTAATTCCACCGTCAGATATCTGGTCTTTACGAAGAGCTAAAGGTTGGTCAACGACGCTGTACATAGGGTCTGTGTTGTCTGTATTCACTTCAGATAGTTGTTCAATCCAGTCGAAAATCTTATTTAGCTCGCCTTGATATTTTTGAATTTCTTCTTCAGACATCTTAATTCTAGCAAGTTTTGCAATTTTCTTTACATCTTGAAGTGATAAGGACATATTTATAACCAACAATATTTATAGGAAGCATGATAACAGAAAACCACAAAGATTTCATCGAAAATGTTAGGGCAGTCAAACCTAAATTCAAATTAATGGGATTAGATGTTGGTCAGAAAAAGATCGGTATAGCTTTCGTCAGTTCAGATTCTATGGTGGTTACGCCATTTAAAACGGTCATAAGAAAGAATACTGGTTATGACCTACAGTTATTAAATGATATGATAATTCAAAACCAAGTAAATGGGTTGGTTATAGGATTGCCGTTGGAAATCTCTGGTGATGAAGGTATATCAGCCAAAAAGATTAAGGCTTTTGCACTAAAACTTTCAGAAATTACAAAGATACCTATAACCTTTGAAGATGAAAGGTTTACTACAGATATTGCTCAAGACCTTTTGCGTGAAACTCAGCTTAAAAGGAAATCGAGAGATAGAATTGACGATCAGGTTTCAGCACAGATTATCCTTGAGGGATTTATGGGTAAGGTAAATATTTCTTAATCATTCTTTGCTATAGCAAAGAAATTTGATATATTCCCTTCACAACACACGAGAGGTAATCATGATAAATGAAATGGAATCAAGATACGATAAAGCAAAAGAATTCCTAGGTTCACACCCTGAATATGTAAATATCGCATCTTCTTTAGCTCTTGGATTTCTACCAGCAATTTTGTATGGTAAAGAATCTTATAAACTAGGATTGGCGATAGCTTTTCATGCTGGAGCAAGTGTGGTTACACATTATCTTAAAGAACATGATTATCTAAACCCTTTAGCGCAAGAATTAATCGATTACGCTACAAGTGTTCCAATATTCTTGACTAGCTTTCATAGCTATAATGATTTTATTAAAAAATCAAAACCATTAAGTACTTATACTCTAATTAGTACCGCTTATGAGTATGGTGCTGATAAAGTAGCAGAAGCTTTTTCTTTTGGCACTGCTTCTTTAGCTAATATGGTAGCGGCTTCAGAAATCGGAAAAGCTGTGTTAAGAGCAGCTGATGACGAAGAAGCAGAGTCCTATCAAGCAGGTTCGGCTTTTTCAGGAGTTTATTTTGGATTAAAATACTTTCCAGCTATGCTTATAAAATGCAGCCTATTTCCTGAAGTTCCAGAAGGCGCAAGTAGAATTGGATATTCACACCATTACTTTGGCGCAGGTACGGTTCAGGGGGTGATTTTACAATCTACAGACCAGTTGTTTGACCCATTTAATTTTGAAATTCATAAATTTGCAAAAGATACTATAACATCTGCACTTGATTCAGGTGTGAATGCTTTTTTATATAAAGTTCCAGGAAATGCTGCAGCTAATACGGCAAAAATGATATCGTTGAAACAAGAATACCCTGTTATGCATTATTACCCAATTTCTGCGATAATTGAGGATTCAAATTTATTAATGAAGAAATGGCATGGTATTCCTGAGATGTCAGAGGCTATTTTAGTCGGAGTAGAGCATATTTTAAGTGCTAGTAATAATGCAACAATGATAGATGAATTTTAAGGTATACAGTGACAGCACTTGCTGAAAAATTAGAAACCAAATATACAAACGGCCTTAATCCTGAACAGTTAGATGCAGTCCTATCAATCGACGGACCGTTACTTGTGCTTGCTGGTGCTGGCACGGGTAAAACTAAAGTTCTTACCACAAGAATTGCGCATTTATTAAATGAAAGAAAAGCTTTTCCAAGCCAAATTTTGGCTGTGACATTTACTAATAAGGCCGCAAAAGAAATGAAATCAAGACTTCAATCTCAATTGGATGCGCCAATTGATGGTTTATGGCTCGGCACATTTCACTCTATTGCAGCAAAAATTCTCCGCCGACATGCGGACTTGCTCGGGTTTACCAAGGACTTCACTATTATTGATACCGAAGATCAGCTACGTTTAGCGAAGCAAATTTTGAAGGACTACAATATTGATGAAAAGAAAAATCCTGCAAAGCTATTTCTATATTTAATTGGTAGATTTAAAGATAAGGCTATTACCCCAGATAAAGCATCAAGTGATGTCTCTCACTTTGGCAATGGTATGTTAGTCACATTATATTCTGAATACCAGAAGCGCCTCAAATCTCTAAACGCAATGGACTTCGGCGATTTGCTAGCATTTAACATAGATCTTTTTCAAAAGAATGAAGATGTATTTAACGAATATGCCAATAAATTTAAATACATTCTCGTTGACGAGTATCAAGATACCAACGTTTGCCAATACAAGTGGCTTAAGATGTTGGCGCAATCAAGGCATAATATATGTTGTGTGGGTGATGACGACCAATCTATTTATGGTTGGAGAGGCGCGGAAGTTACAAATATTCTCATGTTTGACCGCGATTTTCCAAATGCAAAAATTGTAAGGCTTGAAAGAAACTATCGTTCTACAAACCACATTTTGGCGGCTGCATCTGGTATAATTTCTCACAACAAAGAACGCCATGGAAAGGAACTTTGGACTGATAAAAATAATGGAGCAAAGATTAAACTTAATTCTTTCTATGATGAGCGAGAAGAAGCCCGTTATATTGCAGAAGAAATTGAAGCTCAGCAACAGCTACACAAACACCCTTTGAATGAAATGGCGATCCTAGTAAGGGCTGGATATCAGACTAGGAGCTTTGAAGAAAGTTTAAATTTCTTAAGAATACCATACAGAATTATTGGTGGATTCAAGTTCTATGAACGTACTGAAATTAAGGACACTTTGGCGTATATCAGAGTTTTGGTGAATCCAGACGATAGCCTTGCTTTTGAAAGAATAGTAAATACTCCAAAGCGTGGAGTGGGTATGGCCACTATTCAAGAGATTCATTTATTCTCACGCAATAATAATATCTCATTGATGAATGCAATTAGTGAGCTTATAGCCTCTGGCCAGATCAAAGGGAAGCAAGCACAATCACTTCAAAAATTGTTACAAGATTTCAAAAATTGGCGTGAGCAATTAAAATCAATACCACATTGGCAAGTTGTGGATAATATACTTGTTGAATCTGGCTACATTGAAATGTGGAAAAATGAAGGTACAGAGGAAGCGAAAGAGAGGGTTGATAACATCAAAGAATTGCTTAGAGCATTAGAAGAATTTAGCGACTTACCAGAATATTTAGAGCATGTGAGTTTAATTAGTGATGCGGACAACATTAATGATGATAATAAAGTCAATATCATGACCATGCACGCTGCCAAGGGTTTGGAATTTGATACAGTGTTTTTACCTGGCTGGGAGGAAGGAATTTTCCCATCTCAAAAATCTATTGATGA
>CAZVFD010000006.1:28199-66054 GCA_964625465.1 uncultured Candidatus Midichloriaceae bacterium
CCTAGAAGAAGAGCGTAGATTAGCATATGTCGGCATTACTAGAGCAAAGCAGAATCTATATATTTCCTATGCATCTAATAGAAGAATTTATGGTAGCTATCAGAGCAGTCTTCCATCAAGATTCATCGATGAGTTGCCTGAAGGGCATTATGAAATAGTAAATAGCTTTGGTCTAAGCTATAAGAAATTTAAAAAACAAGCTGAGAGTATTGAGTTCTCACAAGTCGCTAATGATGATGAATTCCAAAGAGGTGAGCGCGTGTTCCACATTAAATTTGGCTATGGTAAAATAATGAACATAGCTGGGAATATTGCAGAAGTGGCGTTTGAAAAATCAGGAGTCAAAAAAGTTTTGGTGGATTATCTCGATTCTTAGGCGTTAAGATTGTTAAAATTGTTTAATCCTTGATGATTGAAGTTACAGTTCGCCCATATTTGGTGTTGCCGTCACCATAAATTCTTTTATAATATCTAGAAAGCCTTTGCAATTTTCAAGGTTTGAAGGAAAATCTGGTTTAAAAGTTCTGTTATTTGATTCAAATGTTTCTCCTAAAAATAATGGAAGAAAATATTCGTAAATATTATAAATATCTTTAACACTGAATGACTCTATAGATTGTTCAAATTCAAGATAAATTCTCGAGTCTTGGGGTTTTGAAAAATAACCTTCTAGCCCTTTCAAGCTCTGCGTTAATTGTTGAATTATTCTAGGTTGTTTATTTTCATAAGAGCTAGTATCTAATGGTAGAACCACGAAATTATCTTTGATACTCTCGTCTGTTATTATATGTCCTAGGTGTTTTGATCCAACGATTGCAACTGAGTTTACGCCTACTGTTTCTAATATAGCCTTATTTATCCCAATATCTCGCAAATCACCTAGTACACCTTCGGCACCTATTTCATGAAGTGGGTCGATTGAAATCAGTTTGTAATTCAATAGATTTTTAGCTATAAACTCACCTTCAATAAAATGGAAACCAAAAGCACTGTCAGAGTATTTATAATAACTGCTCACCGTTTCAGCAGATTGCTCAACTAATAAATTTGATAATATTGTTTTACTTTTAAGATAAGTCAGTATAGCGAGTTCTAAAAGTAGAGAAGATTGACTCTCATGAGATTCACCAATTAATATTAACAAATCCTTTCCTTCAGATTTTGCTTCTTCAGCTTTGTTATTTACTAACGATACAAATCGATTAAATAATCCGATTACTTTTGATTCTTCTAGAGGGTTGTCTCTAGTGATTAAGTCGAAGTTACCTAGCAAATTAAGTTTACTATATTTAAGACTTTCAGAATTATCAGAGTTTCTTTTTATATCACGAAAAATGTAATCTGATTTTAATGGGCAATCTAGGTCAACATGCTTTTTTAGAAAATCAATATGCAAGTCTAATTTATTGATTATTGTCTTTTTCTTCATATATCTGTTTGTTAAGTTCAAGATCGGTGAGTTATAGTTGGAATTGTTGAAAAAGTCAATTGAAGGCAAGGGTTGACCTGCGTCTGTATTATTAGTAGAGTCCCCACTGAAATACAAAACACAGAGTTTAGATACTAGGGATATGTCACAATTACCATTTGATCAAAGAGAAGGAAAGATTTGGTACAACGGCCAGATAGTAGATTGGAAAGATGCGAAACTGCATGTACTTACACATGGTTTGCATTACGGAAGTTCAGTATATGAGGGTATAAGAGTTTATAATTATAAACCTTTTAAGCTAAAAGAGCATATGGAGCGTTTAGAGCATTCAGCAAAATGTTTGGGGTTTGAATTGCCGTATTCAGTCGCAGAAATGTGTGAACATTTCTTAGAGCAGGTAAAGTTAAACGATATAACAAATGGTTATGGAAGACCAGCAGCATGGCGCGGTTCCGAAACTATGTTGATTGGTGGCGAAGGCACTAAAATTAATTTGATAATTGCAGTTTGGAAATCGTTTGAAAATAAACGTAATGAACTTAGAGAAAATGGAATAAGACTTTGTGTAAGTAAGTGGAAAAAACCAAATGCAGATGCATCCCCATATTCAGCTAAATGTGCTGGTATTTATACTTTGTGTACCATTGTAAAAAACGACGCAGTAGCTAATGGTTTTGATGATGCTATTCTTCTGGATAGTCGCGGATTTGTTACTGAAGGAACAACCTCGAATATATTTTTTATTTATGGAAACGAGCTGCATACGCCATTTGCAGACTGTTTTTTAAATGGAATTACAAGGCAGACATTTATTCAGATTGCAAAAAGCAACGATATAAAAGTTGTAGAAAGACACATATCTATTGAAGATGCAAAAAAAGCTGATGCAGCATTTTTAACGGGTACTGCGATTGAGACAACTCCAGTCAAATCTATTGACGAAAAGGTCTATAATATATCGGATGCAATGTACAAAATGCTAGCTGAAGAATATAGTAAGCTTGTAAATAGCTAAACCTTGGGTATATTCTCAAATTAAGAAGGAAAATCCTATGAGTCTGTATTTGAGATTTGTTTGTACAGTATTGCTAGCCATAACTTTGAATGCATCAGAAGTTTTTGCAAACGATATTAACTTGAAGAGCGGTGAGCCGATTCAAATTCAAGCTGATCAACTGTATTATGAAAAGAATCGGAATATTGCCTATGCATTAGGTCATGTCGAGATTTTTCAAGGGCAGCAAATATTATTGGCCGATCACGCCACTTTCTACAGGGAGCAGGACATTATATACCTAAAAGGAAATGTAGCCATTAAAAGAGAAGACGGTAGCGTTTTTTTTTCAGATGAGGCTCGACTAGAAAAAACTTCAAAGATTGGTTTGGCATTAAACTTTAAAGCTAGAATGGCCAAGAACACATTGCTTGCAGCTAAATATGCAGAATTAATTGATGATAACACCATGGAAATGGAAGAGATGGTAGTTTCTCCTTGTAAAGTGTGTGAGAGTAATTACAGAAGCTTTTTTCCACTCTGGCAATTTAGATCTAAAAAAGCGACATTAGATAAGCAGGCTGAAAGAATCTATTATAAAGATGCAAAGATAGATTTCTTAGGCGTACCTGTCTTCTATACCCCGTATATTTCTTCACCTGCGCCAGGTGCTAAGCGAAAAAGTGGAGTTTTGTTTCCTGAAGTTAACTATTCCAGTAGTAACACTGGTTTTGGTTTGGGTGTGCCATATTACTGGAACATTGCGCCAGATAAGGATGCAACGCTAACCCCTATGGTTACAACTAAAGGTGGGCAACTGTTTTTTGGTGAATATAGACAAAAATTTAGGTCTGGTGATGTGGTTTTAAAGGGAAGTGTTGCACATGTACAAAAAACTACAAAAAGCGGAAGAAAGGTAGAAGATAAAAATACATTGAAAGGGCACTACGATATAGTTGGAGATTTTGATATTTCTAATAGTTGGCACAAAGGAAAATTACAATTTAAGGCAAAAAGAATTTTTGATCCTGCAAAGACATATCTAGCGAAATATAAAGTGTCAAAAGAGCAAATTTTAAGAACAGACGTGACCTATAATGTTTTTGAGGATAGAAATTACTACATCGCAAGAGCGTTATCTTTTCAGGACTTAAGGCCGAATCATAACAATAAAACCACGCCAATTGCAGTGCCTTTATTAGAAGCTCATAGAGAAAAGAAGTTAGATATTTGGAATGCGAAACTCATAACAGATATGAATGTTTTAAACTTACTCAGAAATCAAGGCGAGTCATATCAAAGATTCAGCTTTTCCGAGGGAATTAAGATCCCAGTGAAATTACCTCATGGGCACCAGTTTAATACTATTTTATCGGTTAGAGGAGATGGATATAACGTACAGAAAACTCCAATAGTTGTTAAGGATACTCAAACAAAGCTGTTTAATAATAAAGAAGGAACTGAGGGGCGTATTTATCCTGAACTTAGGAATGAATGGAGTTGGCCACTTTATAATTTTATTGGGAATAATATGTTAATTGTAGAGCCTGTTGCACAGCTCATGGTCGCCCCTAACATGACCAATTTGGACAAGGTTGGTAATGAAGATAGTTTGCTTCCAGAGATATCGGCCTCGAATCTTTTCTCCCATAATCGTTATGTAGGATTTGACAAGATAGAAAGTGGCACGCGTATGAACTATGGCATTAGGGGAAATCTTACGTTTGAAAAATTTAAAAATATAAATGCAATATTTGGCCAAACTTACAGGACTCACAAAGATAGCAATTTTGATAGAAAAAGTGGACTTGATGGTCATCAATCAGATTATGTTGGTAAATTGACTGTACAGCCAGATGAGTATGTGTTTTTTAATGATGCATTTAGAATTGATTCAGAGGAAGGCAAGCCACTTAGAAATGAGTTCAATATGGAGGTTTCATATCCAACTTGGACACTAAATATGGTGCATATGTGGATTGATAATGAGTTGGTTGACAGTAATACTAGAAAATATAGGCAAGAAATAGGTGTTACTGGTACATATAATTTTTTCAGAGAGTGGTGGATAGAAGGTGGGATAAGTAGCAGATTAGGAAAGAAAATTGCGGCTGATAGCTCTCGGATAGTAAATACTTCTTCGGCTCTCAGATTTCAAGCAGATTGCCTTTATGCCAAATTTGTAGTATCAAGAGATTACACAAAGACTAGGGATTTAAAGCCTGAAAACACATATTCTTTTGTTATAACAATTCCAACGTACTGATATGAAAAATTTTATACTTCTATTTGTCTCTCTATTTTTGGCTTTAAATGCAGCATATGCTGAACAGCAAGCAGTGGTTGTTGTTGTGAACGATGAGGCAATAACTGACTTGGATGTGAAAAAAAGACTAGATTTAGTTCTTAAGTCTAGCGGTATAGTTTCGCCAGACAATAAAACTTTAGCCTTAATGAGCCAACACGTAGTTTATGGATTGATTGATGAAAAGCTTATTCAACGTGAAGCAAAATCTAAGAGTATAGAGATAGACGATGCAGATTTATCATTTGCTATGAACAGCATCGCTGAGAAAAATGGCATTAGTATTATGGAGCTTGATAAATTCCTTTCAAGTAAAGGCATAAGAAAAGATGTTTTAGAGGAGCAAATAAAAGGCCAGTTAATACTAAATAAGTATATGCGAGTTTTGATTCAACCGAAGGTTTCTGTATCCGAAAAAGAAGTTGAAGAGAGCAGGGGAACTTTGCTTAAAGCATTGTCTAAATCTAAAAATAAAGTGTCGCAAATGAAGCTAGCGGAAATAGTGCTTTATCCAAAATATAACAACAAAGATGGCGAGAGAGGATTAGCCGACAAACTTGTTTCTCAAATCAATTCTGGATCTGATTTCGCCGCTCTGGCAAAAGAGTTTTCTGAAAGTAATAGTGCTGCATCAGGTGGTAATATTGGCTGGGTTTATGTTGATCAAGTGATTCCTGAAATTGCTCGAGCAATTATGAGTTTAGAAGCTGGGCAAGTGTCCCATCCTATCGCTCTGAACGATGGCGTTCACATTATTAAAGTTATGGAAGTGAAATATCGCAAAGACGATTCCGTGCCAGAGCAAATTAATGATGAGCAAATTAAAGAGATGTTGCTAAACAAGAAATTGGATTTGCAGATTAAGAACCTGCTAAGAAGACTCCGTAGAGACGGCTTCGTAAGCTTTAAGTAATATTCCTGACAGCGAATATTTTTGGTGGTACGCAGAGCACATATTAATTGATTCTGTCAATTAAAGAAGAAATCAATTTGTGGTCTACTTCTCTCTCTTCTATCAGCTACTTGTCGTCCATTTGTAATGGCTGCGGTTACGGCTGGTGCAATGGTTACGTTTGCATGGGAGGATGAGGAAGCAGAAGTAGCCAGACCTGTGGCCGAAGATGCTTTTTGTCCGTATTGTTCAATCAAAGCTTTCACATCAGTGCTACAACACTTCATTAGATTTTGTGGCAGCTTAGGGAAATAAGGTAGTAAAATTTCCACACTTTCAGTATGTCCCTTTTTTGCAGCCAAGTGTAGAGGGGTGTTGCCATCACCATTAGGGGCGAGGAGTGTTTTAAGTAATTCAGGGTTATCTTTGACCGCAGCCAGAATCACTTTTACACTTTCAGTATATCCATTATATTCAGCCAAGTGCAGTGGGGTGTTGCCATCACCATTAGGGGCGAGGAGTGTTTTAAGTAATTCAGGGTTATCTTTGACCGCAGCCAGAATCACTTTTACACTTTCAATATGTCCATTTATTGCAGCCAAGTGCAGTGGGGTGTTGCCATTACTGTTAGGGGCGAGGAGTGTTTTTAGTAAGTCAGGTTTATCTTTCGCCGCAGCCAAAATCGCTTTTACACTTTCAATATGTCCATTTATTGCAGCCAAGTGCAGTGGGGTGTTGCCATAGATATTAGGGGCGAGGAGTATTTTAAGTAAGTCAGGGTTATCTTTCGCCGCAGCCAGAATCGCTTTTACACTTTCAGTATTTCCATTCGTTGCAGCCCAGTGCAGCGGGGTGTTGCCACTACTGTTAGGGGCGAGGAGAGTTTTTAGTAAGTCAGGTTTATCTTTCGCCTCAGCCAGAATCGCTTTTACACTTTCAGTATCTCGCTTTTTTGCAGCCAAGTGCATAGGGGTTTCTCCATTACTGTTAGGAGCGAGGAGTGTTTTAAGTAAGTCAGGGTTATCTTTCGCCGCAGCCAGAATCACTTTTACACTTTCAGTATATCCATTTTTTGCAGCCGAGTGTAGTGGAGTGTTGCCAATACTGTTAGGTGCGAAAAAGTTATTTAGTAGAGCATTATCTTGTCTAATGAATTGGATTGTTCTTGAAATGAGTGCTGGGAATTTCATGCATAAATCTCTAATTTCTTTCACCTCAATTCCCTCTGGAATTCTTTCTTGTGGATTGGTATACACCAAGGCTACTAGCACTTGTTTTCTAATTTCAAGATTGTTGTAATCAAATTTATCAGGCAGCAATTTCAATAGATAATCTAAAGGCCTGTAAGTAGAGAGCACACTGATTTTATTTATTTCAAGCTGTAGTTTTATTAAAGGTTCGATAATATCTGATGGCTCAATATACTCAGCATGTTCGGGGTTGTCTAATAATTCACAAATTCCATGAATTAATCCAATGATGTTTTCTGTTTTTCTGTTTTTTGGTTCTAGCGAATGATAGCGCTCGATTTGATCACTGGTATTGTGAATATAGGATTGTATTGTATTGGTAACTTCTTTTAAGGCTGTTTCGTGGTCTTGGTTTTGTAATGGTACTATGATTTGTTCTTGTTCTGAGCTAGTCGAAGCGATACTTTCTTTATTTTTTTCTGCAAACTCCAGAGTTATCTCAAGAACTTGCAAAGAATTAATTACTCTAATTTTAGTTGCTGCAAATGGAGTTTCAGGCTTTGCCGCATTAACAATATTCTTAATACACTCTATAACAGTTGCAGGGATAGACTTAACGTTCTTAATAGACTCTATAGTCGCATCAAAACTTTCTTTATCATTACACGAAGCAACCTTAGCTATTATTTCTTTAATTTCCATATTACACATCCATTGAATTGCAAAAAATATATAGGCTTATTTTTGAGAGTCAATATTGGTTACGAATTGGCGCTGAGTTTGTTCCTAGATGCTATATCGTGGATAGCAGCCTGGGCAGCAGCTAATTTGGCTATAGGTACTCTAAATGGTGAGCACGAGACATAATGCAAACCTGCTTTCTGGAAAAAGTTAATGGACTCGGGATCTCCTCCATGCTCTCCACAAATTCCAAGTTTGAGATTTGTTTTTTTTTTCAAGCCGCGATCGCATGCAATTTTTACTAATTCCCCGACTCCAGATTGATCTAATATTGCAAATGGATCATTGTTGAATATTTCGTGCTCTCTATAGCTTTTTAGGAATTTTGCAGAGTCATCGCGGGAAATTCCCATGGTGGTTTGAGTTAAATCATTTGTACCAAAGCTGAAAAAATCGGCATGTTCAGCTATCTCTCCAGCTTTTAAAGCTGCTCTTGGGAGCTCTATCATTGTGCCAATAGAGAATTTAATTTTTACTCCTTTTTCTTTCATCACTTCTTCTGCTACATTGCTAACTCTGTCTTTCAGAATCTCCAATTCCTTGGTATCAAGTATGAAGGGAATCATTACCTCTGGACTCACTCCTTCTTTAATTTCTGCAGCAGCTTCAAAAATGGCTCTAGATTGCATGTCGTAAATTTCTGGATAGGTTATAGCTAACCTACATCCTCTATGTCCAAGCATCGGGTTGGCCTCACGCAAGTGCTCTAATCTGGATTTTATCCAATCAACGCTGACTTTCAAATCATCTGCAAGAATTCTAATCTCTTCATCAGTATTTGGTAGGAATTCATGTAGCGGGGGGTCTAGTAAACGTATTGTAACTGGTAGCCCTTTCATAACCTTAAATATTTCTATAAAATCATTGCGTTGAAAAGGAAGAAGTTTTGCAAGCGCAGATTTTCTCTGGGGCAAGTCGTTTGCCAATATCATTTCACGAATTGCAATTAATCTTTCGGGGCCAAAGAACATATGTTCTGTTCTACATAGGCCAATGCCCTCTGCTCCAAATTCCCGAGCGACCTTTGCATCATGAGGGTTGTCAGCATTAGTTCTTATTTTGAGCTTTCGTAAGTTATCGGCCCATAACATGATTTGATCAAAATCGGATGAGAGAGACGAGGCTATAGTTGGAACAGAGCCTTGAAGAATTTCTCCATTGCTTCCATTTATAGTAATCATGTCACCAGCTTTAATAATATTTTCGCCGATTTTCATTTCTTCATTTTCAAAATCTATATCTATTTGAGATGCTCCAGTTATACATGGCTTGCCCATTCCTCTAGCAACTACAGCGGCGTGCGATGTCATCCCGCCATGTACAGTTAGTACGCCTTGGGCAACGCTCATACCAGATATATCTTCAGGACTGGTTTCGTTCCTAACTAAAATTACTTTATTTTCTTTTGACTTCTTTTCTGCATCCTTTGGTGAAAAAACAACTTTTCCTGATGCTGCTCCAGGTGAGGCAGGCAGTCCTTTCGTCAAAACTATGTTCTTAGCTTTAGGATCAAGTGTAGGATGAAGCAGTTGATCAAGTGAGTTTGCATCAATTCTTGTAATTGCCTGTTCTACAGATATGATTTCTTCGTTTACCATATCTACCGCAATTTTAATGGCTGCTTTTGCAGTACGTTTTCCGTTGCGGCATTGAAGCATCCACAGCTTGCCGTCTTGCACGGTGAACTCAATATCCTGCATGTCTTTGAAATGATCTTCCAATTTTTTAGCAACTTCATGAAGTTGCTTGAATACATCTGGCATTAATTCTTCTAGAGAGTCTTTTTCGGAAAAATTATATTCTTTTGCTGCTTTAGTTATCTGATGCGGTGTCCTGATTCCAGCAACTACATCTTCACCTTGTGCATTGGGCAAGAATTCACCGTAAAAAGAATGTTCTCCTGTGGATGGGTTACGAGTGAAACATACCCCAGTTGCACTATTGTCATTTAGATTGCCAAAAACCATGCTTTGCACATTGACAGCAGTTCCCCAACTTTCTGGGATGTTGTAAATCTCACGGTATTTGATGGCGCGATCATTTTTCCAAGATTTAAATACTGCAGTTATAGCTCCCCAAAGTTGTGCGTTTACATCTTGCGGAAATTCTTTTTTATGTTCCCTAATGGTTTCTTTGTATTTAGAGATAAGGTTTTTTAAGTCCGCAGCTGTTAGTTGATTATCTGAGTGATAGTTGTGGGATAGTTTTAAGTCCGATAATAAATTGTCAAAATTATGGTGATCTATGCCTAAAACAACGTTTGAGTACATCTGAATTAGTCGTCGGTAACTATCGTAGGCAAAGCGTGGATTAGATGTCATTGTTGCAAGGCCTTCTACGGTTACATCATTAAGACCTACGTTTAGGATTGTATCCATCATTCCTGGCATAGAAGCTCTTGCGCCAGACCTTACAGATAACAGTAAGGGCTTGTTTTTATCACCAAACTTCAAGTTTAAAGAATTTTCAATTTCAGACAGGTTTTTCGTTGCTTGGTTTATTATTGAAGGATCTAACTCTTGCCGACTTTTATAGTATTGTGTGCATGCATCTGTAGTGATTGTAAATCCAAGTGGGACTGGTAGGCCAATACGCGACATTTCCGCTAAACTCGCTCCTTTGCCCCCAAGCAAATCTCTCATTTCACCTTTACCTTCGGCACTTCCATTGCCAAATGAATATACCCACTTGTGCATCTTTTTATCCAACAAAAATATGTGCAGTTACTTGGACTATAGCACCAAAATTTCTTTCCTGTAACAAAAGTTTAACTATGCAGTTGTTATTCTATGGAAGTATAGGTATTACACCTTAATTAATACAGAGCCCCAAGTCATGCCTGCGCCGATTCCACTCATTACTATAGTTTGGTCAGATTTGATCTTGCCAAGATTTTTGTAATGGCAAAAGGCTAGGGGAATTGAGGCAGCTGAAGTATTGGCATGAATATCTACAGTTGAAATAACTTTCTCTTCTGGAGAGTTTAATCTAGTTGCAACTGCAGATAAAATTCTTTGATTTGCCTGATGTGGTAAAACCCAGTCTATATCTTTTATGTCGTTTTTTTCTAATATTGCTTTGATGCTTGAAGACATGCTGTCCACAGCCATTTTGAAAACTTCTTTGCCATTCATTTCTATTTTGGCATCCATGTTACCTTTTGAGATGCCACCGCATATTTTAAGTATGTCAGAAGTACTGCTATCAGCTTGCAGCGAACAATCAATTATACCTTTATCATTTGATGCTTCTAAAATGAAAACGCCAGCTCCATCACCAAACAATACGCAGGTTGCACGATCTTTCCAGTCGAGAACTCTGGACATTGTCTCTGCGCCAACTACAGCAATTCTTTTTGCCATTCCGTTTTTGATCAAGCTGTCTGCTACAGTAAGCGCATAAATAAATCCTGCACAAACAGCGTTTATATCAAATGCAAAGCCTTTATGAATGCCTAATTTATTTTGGGTATTAATTGCTGTAGATGGGAAGATTACATCTGGTGTAGTCGTTGCTACGATAATTCCATCTAGAGATTGTAAATCAATCCCCGAATTTCGAATAGCCTCTGCTGCAAGGTCTGAAGTAACTTGGTTCTCAGCTGCAATGTATCTTTGTTTAATGCCAGTACGGGTTGTAATCCATTCATCACTTGTATCTAATGCTGGATCAAGTTCCGTGTTCTTTACCAGATTTTTAGGAAGATAACTCCCTGTTGCTATTATTTTAGAATGTTTGGGAGATAGACTGTTCATATGGCTATTCAAACCCAAGTTTATGTTTGATTTTATTAATTAACGATTCATTAGTGCTTTCAAGTTCATGAAGTTGCGTTAATAACTGGGAAATTTCTTTGTTAATATCTTGTTTCACTAATTTAATAGTGACATCAAGCGCGTTTGCGAAACCTTTATGTTCAGAAGAGCCGTGGCTTTTTACGACGATTCCGTCTACACCAACAAACATCGCGCCATTATAATTACGAGGGTCAACTTGACCTAAAACTTTGCGGAGGCTTTTTCTCGCCATTAGCCCACCAAGTTTGGCAAAAAAGTTACTATTGAATGATTCTTTAATGATTTCTCTGCACATTTTAGCTGTGCCTTCAGCAACTTTAATTGCGATGTTTCCAGAAAAGCCATCAGTAACCACTACATCAACCGTACCTTTTGTAATATCGTAACCTTCAATGTGGCCATAAAAGTTTAAGCCGCTTTGTTTCAGCATTTCATAGGTTTTTTTCTCAACGTCTCTACCTTTGTATTCTTCTGTGCCTACATTTAGTATTCCAATAGACGGTCTATCTTTTTTTAAGACAGCGCGTGCATACGAGTGCCCCATAAGTGCAAATTGGAACAGATTGATTGGGTCACAATCAGAGTTCGCTCCTAAGTCAAGAATAACGCATCCACCTTTTAGGTTTGGAAATATGTTCACAATAGCTGGGCGTTTCACATTGTGTAGGCTGCCTAAGATCATTTTAGACATAACCATCAATGCTCCAGTATTCCCTCCAGAAATGCACGCATGAGCTTCGCCGTTTTTTACAGCTTGAATAGCTTTGTACATGCTTGAATCTTTGCCAGTCTTTAATGCTTTGATCGGCTGTTCATCATCTGATACCGCCTTTGGGGTATGGATTATTTCAACTCTATCTTTGCTGTGTTCTTTAGGGATGTATGTTTTGTGAATTCGTTCTAGATCACCAAAAATCTTGAAATAGACATTGTCGTGAGTTTGCAGAGATTTTTCAACAGCGTCCATAACACAGTGAGGGGCATTAGCCCCCCCCATTGCATCAACACTGATGATAATTTTATCCATAGCTATTAAGCTTGGGTTGCTACTTCCGCTGCTTGTTCAGAAGCTTCTGCCTTAGCTAATTTAGATTTAGGCTTGAATACTTCTCTACCATTATATGTGCCGTCTTTTAAAGAAACGTGATGAGACAATTTTGGCTCTCCACTTTCCTTATCAAACACGATGTTAAGTCTGCTTAAAGAGTCATGGGCTCTTCTATTTCCTCTTCTTGAAGGGGTGGTTTTCCGCTTAGGTACTGCCATTTTAGTTATCCGATAGTTAATTATAGAAGGGATACTACTATATATGTTCAATAAAATCTAGCGTTTTTGTCTAGGAAGGTATCCTATATTTTTTAGACATTGTAATATTTCTGTAACATTTGTGTGTTATAATTGGTTGCGGAAAAGATCAAAAGGGATGAAAAATGCAAGAAAAGAGACGGGTTCTTATAAATTGTTTAGATTTGGATGGTACTCTTATAGAAACTGATAATCTATGGGTTAAGTTTCAAGAAGAAATGGCTAACCAAATTAATAATGATGTAAGCCTTATCAAATTATGGGATAGTTGGTTAAAGAACCATCTTGTTAAGCCAGGTGAAGACCTTGAAAGTTTGATATCTCGATATGTAATTGACTCGCCTAATGGAAAGCTTGCAAAGGCAATTAAGCATGCTTTGTCTTTAGGAGATAAATTTGCAGTTGTTACATTTAATAAATCAACAAACTATGTTAAATTTACACTTGCTTTAATGGGACTTACCAAAGAAGAAATAGATAAAGTCTTTATAAGATGCAGGGACTCTGACGATTGTCCAGATGATAAAAATGGATATATAATGGAAGCAGTGGCTCATTTTGGATGTCTTGAAATAATAGAAGCAGCAGAGGAGGATGAAAGTAAATTAAAAGATCCTAGTTATCCATACATATCATTACTAGATGACAGTCCTGATAATTGCGATATTGCTGAGGGAATCGGCATAAGTAGTTTCTTTGTTCAACGTGCTAATAGGACTGGTCATATTAGAGTTTATTGCGATTCTATACACGGGGATGATCAAGATTACCTAAAAGTTACACTACCTACGGCAGCCGAGCGCTTTGCGCTTGGTAAATCATTAGTAGAAATAGCGCAACAAGTACAAGCAACGCCAGTTGCTATGCCGTCGATAGTTCAGCAACTTGTTGCCCAAGTTAATGTTTTGCAAGCTCCGTCTGAGGGAAACGAAAATTCTAAGAAAAGAAAGCTGGATAAAATCAATGACGTGAATGCTTCAACAGCTCCAGTTTCACTTCTTCGCACTGACGAAACTTTAGATCCAGTTGTTGAGACTTCAACAAATGTTGTGAAAAAAACTAGAAAGATGAATAGAATTAATAGTGAGGCAAAGGTTTTATCATTTTAACGATCTGTAGACTTTGCATAAAACCATAAACAGAGGGAAGATGAGAGTTTATCAACTAAGAGAAAGTTGTGAATTTTACTTAATTGCAGGCGAGCACGTTAGAATTGTAATTTCAGAAAAAGATTATAGCATCTTATGTTCTAATGCAGAAGGCCTGCTTGTAAGAAAATTTGCGGATATAGGTAATGTATTTCTCGTATATAAAGATAATAAAGCGTTTATATGTAGTGCTAGTACAGCGATGGGAAGTTTGCTCATGTCCAGTGAATTGGAGTCAAGAATGATGATTTGTGGATTAATTGCCTCACATATCATACAATATTGTTACGCTGAGGGGCGCACTCTTGCCCGTTAAATAAATGTATAGAATAAATAGATTTTTAGGTGCATAATGCGCGTGAATTCTAATCCATGGGGATGAAATGTCGTATAATATAGCTATTGTGGGCGCTACTGGTAATGTTGGGCGCGAAATATTGAATATTTTAAGTGAGAGAGAATTCCCAGTAAAAAATGTTTACGGAGTAGCATCTGATAAATCTAAAGGTAAACAAATAAGTTTTGGTGATAAAACAATAGTAGTTGAATCATTAAGAACGTTTGATTTTTCAAAAGTAGATCTGTGCCTATTCTCTCCTGGGTCTGAGGTATCAAAAGAATACGCTCCTAAAGCGGCAAAGCATTCGGTGGTCATCGATAATACATCATATTTCAGAATGCAGAAAGATGTACCTTTGATCGTTCCAGAAGTAAATTTAGATCAGTTAAAGAATTATAAAACGCGCAATATTGTTGCGAATCCAAATTGTGCTGTCCTGCAGCTTGTTGTCGCTTTGAAGCCTTTACATGAGATTGCAAAAATTAAACGAGTTGTTGTGACAACATTTCAATCTGTGTCTGGAGCTGGAAAATCAGCTATGGACGAATTGTATGCCCAAACTAAAAGCAAGTTTATGAATGATAATATGCCGCCAATAAAATTTCCTAAACAGATTGCGTTCAATATTATCCCGCAAATTGGTGATTTTGAGGAAGATGGATACACAGGTGAAGAGACAAAAGTTATTAACGAGCTGAAAAAAATCCTCGATCCAAATATTGAAGTAACATCGACTTGCGTAAGAATCCCAGTGTTTATAGGGCATAGCGAATCAGTAAATGTTGAATTTGAAAATCCAATTACCGTTGCAGAAGCCACTCGTGCACTGAAAAAAGCAAAAGGTGTACAGGTACTCGATGGTGGGAAAAATGTTAAATATACCACGCCAATTGAGGCTGTTGGAGAGGATGATGTATTTGTTTCTAGAATTAGAGAAGACAAAAGTGTAAAAAATGGTTTAAACTTATGGGTAGTTTCTGATAATCTACGTAAAGGAGCTGCTCTAAATGCTGTGCAAATAGCTGAGGAGCTTATTAAAAACTATATTTAACCAATTAGGTTTAATGGCACAAAGAAAAACGTATTTTTTGCTTCAAGTTGCTTTGTTTGTTCTGTGGAGTGATGTTGCTTACTCACAAGAGCAGCAAAAAGGTGAGAACAAAGTAGATCAAACATCTTCAACATATACGCGTGAGGATGTAATAAAGTACATAATTGATAAGAGAAATAAAAATTTATCATTAAAATTTGACATTGATTTTAACAGAAACTTATCTGGATTAGATCTTAAAGACTTGGATCTAAGAGGTGCACAATTCCTAGGGGTAAACTTGTCTGGAAGTGATTTAAGCGGTTCAAATTTATCAGGTGCTTATGTTGAGAAAGCAAACCTTAAAGGTGCAAAGTTAATTGGTGTTAATCTTTCCGATGCCAGCGTTGCTGCGTCCGATCTCAGTGGGGCAGATTTATCTAAATCAAAAATTACTAATCTTTATGCAGAATCTGCAGATTTGACTGGTGCTATATTAGTAGACACCGTGGGAGACGATGCAAACTTCAATGCTGCTAAACTGGAAGGAGCAAATTTATCGGGAAGTAAACTACAAGGAGGTGAATTTTCTGGTGCAAATCTGAAAAATGCCAAAGGTGAAAAGGCATCTTTGAAATTCTCGAATTTTTCTCAAGCTGATCTTAATGCTGCAAATTTTGCAGGTGCAGATTTTTATAGTGCTAACTTTCCATTAGCTGATTTAACAAATTCTATATTTTCTAAGGCTAGTGTTTTCGGTGCCAATTTGAGAAAAGCAAAGATTAATGAAGCAACTTGGGATGGGGTTTATTCTGAGGGTGCAGATTTTTCAGCTGCAGAAATGATAGGTATTAATTTAACTGGGGCTAACTTGGCAGATGCCCTTATGAAAGGCGTTAATTTAACTAAAGCAAACATGACCGTGACAAATATCGATGGTACGGAGATTACAGATTCAAATTTGGATTCAGTGGATATGTCATCTGTGGTCGTGAAAGAAGGGAATTTTTCAAATTCATCGCTTAAAGGGGTTTTGATTGATAGAGGATTTATCAAGGGTGCGAATTTTACATCTGTAGATTTTACTGGTGCATCTATCTCCAATACAACAATGCAATTTATCCATATGGGCAATTCAAATACTCAGAATATGACTGTGAATAATAATAGCATTTCTAAAGTTAGAGGTGCGACAGACTTACAAAAGGCTCAACTGTCTATTATGGATTAGGCCAGTTACGCTCAGTTTTCAAAATTAATAAGACTTAATTTGTGAGTATTTATATTCGCTGCTGACTAGAAGTTTTGCTGCCATATACACCATAATAGATGAGAATAGACTTAGGCCATTAAAGAATGCATCTAAGCCAATAATTGCATCATCAACACCAACGGCTAATTGCCTTACTATCAATGCTAAAAATGTTGTAAAGATTCCGAGAACACCAAAGGCAACCTCCTTATCCCATTTGCGGTAAAATTGTATAACCAGAGAAAATAAGAAAAATATAAGACCAATTGAATTATGGATTAGTACAACAAAGAAGTTACTTTCAACAAAAGCTATATAACAACAAAGTGCACCAAACAGAGAATAAGCTAATCTATATATGTTTTTCCTAGTTTTCTTTATACAGACTAATCTCGCTCCAAGATTCCATGAAGCCAAACCTGAGATTCCAAGTATTATATAGCAAAATTGTTCAATAACCCTGTTTTCTAAACTTAAGCTAGGTGGGTAAAGATCTCCTAAACCTTTAGCTATACTTGAAGATGCAACCGAAATGAAAAATAGGGCAAACCAAACAGTAAAGGTTTTTCTTTGCCTTAATACAGTTTCCTTTAATACCCAATATGCGAACAGAAAGTTTAAACCTGAAACAATCGCATCCGCAAAAATGCTTCCAAGGCTATACATAAGCCTATATTTTATTCCCCTCCAAGTTAAAGGCTAGCACTCTTTTTTTTTGGCTGCAAGAGCTTTTGTAATGGCCAAAAATGGGATGAAATCACTAAAATAATTGTTGCAAACGCCAAACTAATAGGTATATTCATCCACACAATATTCTTATATGTTGGGATGTCGCCAAGTGGTAAGGCAACGGTTTTTGATACCGTCATTCGCAGGTTCGAATCCTGCCATCCCAGCCAATCATTCTAATGTATCGCCTATAGAAATCCCTAAAGTTTTACTTTCTCCGGCTTGTAGTTCGACTACATATTTTACTAGTGATCTAGAAAGAATTTGTCTTTGGCTATGAGGAGGCTGATTTGGATGAATTTCTTTTATTATGCCGTTTTCATCAATCATTATTATATCCAAGGAAACATAAGTGTTTTTCATCCAGAAAGATGTCTTCTGAGGATTACTAAAGATAAATATCATTCCATGGGCTGGGGGCAGATTCTCCCTATACATTAGTCCTAGATTCATTTCGCTGTGTGTAGTCGATTCTTCAAGATGTAAAGTGATCAATTCACCGTTAGATTTATGTATATAATAAGTTTCATATTCTCTTATAGGATTTACTTCCTTTGAAGGTAAGTTTATTAGTAGAAAAACTGAAATCACAGAGAATGCTACCACAAATATTTTGTGTTTTTGGAGAAGGTGTAATAAATGGTTCATCGAATAAACAAGTGAAGTTGCTATAAAGAGAATATAAACACTAGATTGTAGGGTCAAGAACAAGAGTATAATCTAGAAATATCGTATACATAGCGCTTTAGTTAAGTTAATATTAGGTTATGGAAACTATAAATATGATTGTTGGCTGGAAGGAATGGATATCAATGCCAGAGTTGAGCCTGCCCGCAATTAAAGCCAAAATTGATACAGGTGCTGCCACATCGTCACTGCACGCATATAATATCGAATACTTTACTAAAAATGGTGTGAAGTACGTAAAGTTTGAAGTGCATCCGATCCAGAAGAATAAAAAAATTACTCGTTATTGCGTTGCTCAGTTAGTAGATAAGAGGCATGTTAAAAGCTCTACGGGCGAGAAGAAAAGAAGACCTGTTATCAAAACTTTTATTCAGATTGGTGGTAGTAAGCTAGAGATAGAATTAAATTTGACTAATAGAGATTCTATGGGTATGAGGATGTTAATTGGCCGAGAAGCTTTGGTGGGTAGGATATTAGTTAATCCTTCACATAAGTTTCTGCATGGTAAATTAAGTGTGAAAAAGTCAAAGGAATTATATAAAAAATGAGCATGAAAATAGTAATTTTATCAAGAAACACTAGGCTTTATTCCACTAAGAGATTAGTAGAAGCTGCTACCAAACGAGGGCATGAAGTCAGAGTTGTTGACCCGATAAAGTGCTATATGAATATAAACTCAAAGCAACCAGAAGTTCATTACAAAAATGGCGAGATATTAAATAAGTTCGACGCTATCATACCAAGGGTAGGGGCTTCGGTTACATTTTATGGCACAGCGGTATTGAGGCAGTTTGAAATGCTTGGGACATATTCGTTGAATGAGTCTATAGCTATTACTAGATCGCGTGATAAGCTAAGGGCTCATCAGCTGTTTTCAAGAAAAGGAATTGGAATGCCGACAACAGGTTTTGCGCATTCGCCGTCGAATACCAAAGATTTGATACAGCTTGTTGGTGGCGCACCACTGATTATAAAGCTGCTTGAGGGTACACAAGGTAAAGGTGTAATATTGGCAGATACTGCTAAGGCAGCAGAAAGTTTAGTAGAAGCGTTCAGAGGTTTGGATGCATTCTTCTTGGTTCAAGAATTCATTAAAGAAGCTAAGGGTGCAGACATAAGATGTTTTGTGGTTGGTGATAAAGTTGTAGCCGCAATGGAGCGTACAGCCCAAGCTGGTGACTTTAGATCCAATATCCATCGCGGTGGTACTGCAAAACAAATTAAAATAACCCCAACTGAACGTAAAACCGCCATATTAGCCGCAAAAGTTATGGGGCTTAATGTAGCTGGTGTAGACATTGTACGCTCAAAAAGAGGGCCATTAGTGCTTGAGGTTAACTCATCGCCAGGCCTTAAAGGTATCGAAAGCACTACAAAAGTAGATGTTGCAGGTCTAATTATCGAGTTCTTGGAAAAGAACTACCAAAGCAATAAAAAAAGCAAAAAAACGAACGGTTAGCAAGATAATTTACCAATATTAATATTATTTTAACATTTGTGTGGTATAATTCCTGCGCAATAACTTAATAATATAGGAGTAATAAAATGCTAGATTCTAGTTTTGAAGACATGATGGTTGGGTTTAATTTTTTGGCCGCTGATAATGATGCTAGAAAATCTATTATGAGCCCTCAAGTAAAGATGATGGAAAAAAGGGAGCTAAAAACAGATATCAAAGGATTGTTTTTATGCCACGTGACAAAGTATTTTCCTGAAGGCGGAGTAATCTATCCAAGAAGGACTATAGAGATAAATGGTAGGTCTCCTTTGTTTTTAGGAGTTCTAAATCAGTCGTTAACATTGGGAAGAAGTACTATGCACTTCGCCGTTAACCATCTTGTTGGATCTCATATTGGGTTTGATACGAATGATTTAGATATCATAGTAATGATACCACTAGAACTGATGAAAAAGCGCGTTGCAGGTGGGTATATAGAGGATGTAATTGTTTTTGGTAGGTTGGAAATTCCAGTTGGATCGACAATTATGATTCCAAGTTCAAGCATAAAGGCTTTGAATTCAAAAATTGCAATGCTACCTAGCGGAGTAAACGTTGAATTTTATGACCCTAAAATAAGTCTTCGAAAGAATATAGAAAATTTCTTTGTGTCGCAAGGCACTCATTATCTAGATTTAAAGGGTGTAGTTGATAATGAAAATGCACCGATATATGTAGGGAAATTTGGCTCTGAGCAATATGTGTCTAGCTTAGAATTAATGAAGATTTTAAATAGAACTGTTTGTGTGCATAGCTTATCTCCATTTTCAATAATAGAAAATCTGTTTATTAATTCGCAGTCTGGGATGGTTCGTGTTGCTGAGGTAAGAAAAGCTCCATTCATAGATAAATTATGTATAGATGGAAGTTTTAATAGTACCATGGGAAGGCTGGATAAGTATTTTACAGCTTTGAGAAATAATTTTAATTCTGAAGCTTTGGATTCAAATGAGTTAAACAGATTTAGAGATATGATGGCATTGGTAGTTGTGAATTTCTATCAATCGCAATACGGGTCTGCAGGAGCAGAATATAATGATTTATATAATAATTGGTCTAGGCTTTATAAGTTCCTAAATAAGTACGATGCTCTGAACATTGCAAACCCATCTATTGTCTTATTAGTGGAAGTAACAGGTCTTGATTTTAAAGAAAGAACAAGTGCTTCTGGCACAAGAGAGGGGTTTTTGGCTACATCACAATTGCATACTGATACTAATGACGAAGTGCTTTATCAAGGGTTCGGGTTGCCTCTTGTAATTTCGGGTTCTGAGATGGTTTTGAAATTGTCTGATAAGGTATTGCAGCAATTACACTCGATGTTTGTATCGAGGTCAAAAAAGTTGATTGCAGATGGGAAAGAGATGGAATTGGGGCTTTTATAGTAAGCTAAAGTTATATAGTTTTTACCAAGATTTTATGCTATAATGCCTAAAAAATCAGTGGCTATATGCAGAACTTAATCGGTTATAACTTAGAAGAATTGAAGCAATTATGCGTGGATCTTGGTGAAAAACCGTTCCGCGCAAAACAGCTTTGGTATTGGATATATAACCAAGGCGTGCAGGATTTTAATATAATGACTGACTTATCTAAGGCGTTTAGAGAGAAATTAGCGGCGCTTTATTCTTTAAGAAGAATCGATGTCAGCAAAGAATTAATATCGTTTGATGAAACTAGAAAATGGCTACTAAAACTGGATGATAAAAACGAAATTGAAACCGTTTTTATTCCTGAGAAAACTCGTGGCACTTTATGTATTTCTTCACAGGTCGGTTGCACATTAACTTGTAAATTTTGCCATACTGGCACACAAACATTAGTTAGAAATTTAGAAGCTAGAGAGATTGTTGCGCAGTTCATGCATGCCAAAGATTGCTTGAATGACTGGCCAGCTAGTAATGATTCAAGAAAGCTCACAAACATTGTGATGATGGGAATGGGTGAGCCACTTTACAATTTTGAAAATGTAGTTAAGGCACTTAAAATTCTTATGAGCCCAGAAGGCTTGTGTCTATCGAAGAGGAAGATCACATTGTCAACATCTGGCGTCGTACCAATGATTTATGAATGTGGTAAAGAGTTGGGTGTGAACTTGGCAATATCGCTGCATGCTGTAAATGATGACCTACGTAACCACATCGTGCCGCTAAATAAGAAATATCCGATTAAAGAATTATTAGATGCTTGTAGAAATTACCCAGCGCTTACAAATCGTACAAGAATTACATTTGAGTATGTAATGTTAAAAGATGTAAACGATTCTGAAGCAGATGCACGTGAGTTGCTAAGATTAATTAAAGGCATTCCATCTAAGATAAATCTAATTCCATTTAACCCATGGCCAGGTGCACCATATGAATGCTCGACAGACCAGCAGATTAAAAGGTTTGCAAGAGTTCTTCAAGATGCAGGATATATGTCGCCAGTTAGAACGCCGCGTGGTCAGGACATCTTTGCAGCGTGTGGTCAGTTAAAATCTGAAAGCAAAAGAGTTAGAAAAAGTGAAATGGTGGCTGCTTGATTATTGCGGTTTGAAAAAATAGCTTGTGAGAGTTGTTTTTTTCTAACAATAAGATATGATGCCAGTCAAAGAAATACGTAGAATCCAGATGTCTGAAATCAAAGAACTAGCACTAAAAAGCAATGCATGGCCATTCCAAGAGGCTAGGGCAATCTTAAAGAAAATAGGTAATAAGTTGCCTGCAAAGGGATATGTATTGTTTGAAACTGGATATGGGCCATCAGGTTTGCCGCACATAGGAACTTTTGGTGAAGTGGTGCGTACCACAATGGTTCGTAGAGCATTTGAACTTATCTCTGATATGCCAACAAGACTGTTTTGCTTCTCTGATGATATGGATGGTATGCGCAAAATTCCAGATACTATTCCAAATAAAGAAGAATATAAGCAATACATGGACTTGCCTTTGACTTCTATACCAGACCCATTTGGAACACATGAGAGCTTTGGTCACCATATGAATTCTCGTTTAAGGGCGTTTCTTGATACGTTTGGTTTTCAGTATGAATTTTTCAGTGCAACAGAGTGTTATAAAAATGGTATGCTTAATGAGTACCTAAACAAAGCGCTTGAGAAATATGACGAGATTATGGATGTCATGATCCCAACTTTAGGTGAAGAAAGGCAAAAAACTTATAGCCCATTTTTACCAGTTGATCCTGATACAGGTCGTGTGCTGCAAGTTCCGATGCTAGAGGTAGATAAAAAAAATCACACCATTACATTTGAAACTCCAAGTGGTAAAAAAGTTACTACTGAAGTAACAAATGGCAAAACCAAGATGCAATGGAAGCCAGATTTTGGTATGCGCTGGGCAGCATTAGATGTTGATTTTGAAACATATGGAAAAGATCATTTAGTAAATGGGCCTATTTATACAAAGATTTGTAATATCATTGGCGGTAAAGGGCCGCATCAGTATTTCTATGAATTATTCTTAGATGAGAATGGTCAAAAGATTTCAAAATCTAAGGGTAATGGTCTAACCATTGATGAGTGGTTACGCTATGCGCCACAAGAAAGCTTGGCATATTACATGTATCTTGCACCTCAGCGCGCAAAAAAATTGTATTTTGATGTTATTCCAAAATCGGTTGATGAGTATATTCAGTACTGGAAGTCATATGAGTCATTGGATTTGGCTAAAAAATTAGATAATCCACTTTACCATATTCATAATGGTAACCCGCCTGCATTGCAGCCAGTTATTAGCTTTGCGCTACTATTGAATTTAGTAAGTGCATGTAATTCGGCCGATCAGCATGTTATTTGGGGATACATTAAACACATGTTGCCTGAGAGCACACCTGAGAATTCGCCATTTTTAAATACGTTAGTCGAGAAAGCTATCAACTACTATCATGATTTTGTAAAACCTAATAAGAAATTTAGGCCTGCTACCGATAAGGAGAAAGCAGCATTAGAAAAATTGGTTGCTGTTCTATCTGGACTAGATTCTAAAACTCCAGCAGAGGAGATTCAAAATCAAGTATATGCAATAGCTAAAGAATTTGAATTCGATCAGAAAGATTGGTTTAAAGCCCTTTACGAAGTATTGCTTGGAGCAGAGCAGGGGCCGCGATTTGGTTCGTTTGTAGCGCTTTATGGTGTTAAGGAAACTGTTGAATTAATTAAAAGTAAAATTTAAGGGAAACTAAATGTCTTTTGAAGCGAAGTTAGATAAGATAATTGCAAAGCACGCTGCGTTGAATGATAGGATGATGGATCCGTCTTCTATGAATTCGCAAGAATATGCTAAGGTTGCAAAAGAACACTCTGATTTATCATCTATTGTAAAAATTGCTCATGAATATAAAAAAGCAAAACAAGATCTTGCTGATTCCACGGCATTACTTACTGACCCTAACGCTGATGCCGAAATGAAGGCATTTGCTGAGGAAGAAGTCGCGGCACTGAAGCAGACTTTAGAAAAACTCGATCATGATATTAAAATAGCATTACTGCCCAAAGATGATGCCGATGCAAAAAACGCTATTCTTGAGATTCGTGCAGGGACAGGCGGTGAAGAAGCTGCTCTGTTTGCTGCGAATTTATTTAGAATGTATCAAAGATATTCAGAACGTATGGGGTGGAAGTTTGAATTGCTATCTAAATCTGATACTGGGCTTGATGGCTTTAAAGACGCTTCGGTTGTTATTTCTGGTAAGGACGTGTTCTCAAAATTAAAGTTTGAGTCTGGTGTGCACAGAGTACAAAGAGTTCCAGAAACGGAATCGAGCGGGCGTATTCATACCTCTGCTGCTACTGTTGCAGTTTTGCCTGAAGCTGAAGAAGTTGATATTCAAATTAATGAAAGTGACATACGTGTAGATGTATTCCGTGCCAGTGGTGCAGGTGGGCAGCACGTAAATACTACCGAAAGTGCTGTGCGACTTACCCACCTTCCAACAGGGGTTGTTGTTAGTATTCAGGATGAGAAGTCTCAGCATAAAAATAAAGCTAAAGCTATGAAACTCTTGCGTTCTAGAGTTTATGAAGCTGAAAGAGAGAAGAAAGATAAAGAACGCCCATCTATGCGTAAAGGTATGATTGGCAGCGGCGATAGATCTGAGCGCATACGTACCTACAACTATCCACAAAGTAGGGTTACTGACCATAGAATTAACGTTACGCTATATAACCTAAATATGTTTATTAACGAAGGTGAGATTGACGAAATCATAAATGCACTTATAACTCAAGATCAGGCAGACAAGCTTTCGGAAGTATCTGAGGATTAAAATTGCATAGTATTAACAAAAATTGCACAAAAGGGCTTGCACTTTGCTAATAATTTTGTACAATGCCTACACTTATAATTGTATATAAATTGGAGAATTAATGGCATTTTACGAGTGTACATTTATCGCGAGGCAAGATATTCCTGCTCAGGACGTGCATAAACTTGCAGATAAATTTGTTGAGCTTTTCAAAGGCTTAGGGGCGCAAATCCTTAAAAAAGAATATTGGGGTCTTCGTAGCCTTGCGTACCTTATTAAGAAAAATAAGAAAGGTCACTACGTGATGTTAGGTGTTAGTGCTGACGCGAAAGCAGTAAAAGAGTTTGAGCGTAACTGCAGAATTAACGAAGATATTTTAAAATATCTTAGTTTAAGAGTTGAAAGTGTTGATGATGCTGCTTCTCCAATGATGCAAGCTCCAGCTAAAGCTGTGCCTGGAATGGGTGCAAACGAAGAAGTAATGTAATTAAAGAGATTGGTATTATGGAAGATTCAAACAATTATCATGGTTCGTTAATCCCGAACTCGGTTCTATTTAATAGAAAAAATCCATCTAAAGGTGGTAGCAGATGTCCGCTGTCTGGTAAAGATGCACCTCAGATCGATTATAAAAATATTTTATTACTTTCTCAGTACGTGTCTAAAAGAGGTAGAATTCTGCCTGGCAGAATCACAAACGTATGTGCAAGTAAACAACGTGAGCTTAAGAAAGCTATTAATATCGCAAGAACTCTTGCTTTATTGCCTTATGCAGCAGCGTAACAAATTATAAGTGAGAATTTAAATGCAAGTTATTTTACTAGAAAAAGTTGAAAGACTAGGTGTGATAGGTGATGTTGTTTCTGTAAAGAATGGTTTCGCAAGAAACTTCCTTTTGCCCCGCAAAAAAGCTATTAGAGCGACAGAATCTAATATCAAAGTTGTTGAGCTAAGAAAAGCTGAGTTGGAAGCGGAAAATGCTGCCAAGAAAGCAGCTGCAGAGAAATTGGTAGCTAAGATCAACGGATTGATGGTTAACTTAATCAGACAAGCTGGTGAAGATGGTAGACTATATGGTTCTGTTACTTCAAGAGATATTGCGAACGCAATTACTCAAACAGGAAAAGCAGATATATCTTATGATATGATTGTTCTAAACAATAAGTTTAAAGAGATTGGTATTTATCCAGTAGACGTTATGCTTCATGCTGAAGTTAAAGCTATGGTTTCTTTAAACATAGCTAGAAGTGAAGAAGAAGCGAAAGTAGCTAAAGAAAACCTAGGCAAAGAAGCAAAAAAATCTGAAAAGAAAGCCGAAGTTTCTGCAGCAGCTGAAGGTGAAGAAAAGCCAAAAGCTAAAAAGTCAGCAAAAGCTAAATCTGAGAAAGTAGAAGAAGCTTCTGAAGACAAACCTAAAAAAGCAAAGAAGAAAAAAGAAGACTAATAAATTTTAGTACTTATTTAGAATTCAAAAGGCTATGTTTTACATAGCCTTTTTTTTGCATTAATTATTGGAGGAAGACTATGCCCGAAAATCATAAAGCCAGTTTGTTTGATAATAATGTAAAGCAAATAGCTACAAATTCTGTAGCAGCTGGCGCGGCTGTGATACCACCTTATTATCTTTTTGTTGTTAAAAGTGCTTTGCAGGCGGGTTTGCCGCGTCCATCGATGACCCTTGATAATACTGTGATATGGCCGATTAAGGGAGCTGCAATTGCAGGGAGCGTTATAGGCATGCAGCTAAGTTTGACAGGCGTAGCCACAAGATTCTTAAATAAAGCTAATATAACAGGCGTCTATGCGGATTCTATAAGTGCATTAAGCATA
This sequence comes from uncultured Candidatus Midichloriaceae bacterium, assembly GCA_964625465.1. Taxonomy (GTDB): domain Bacteria; phylum Pseudomonadota; class Alphaproteobacteria; order Rickettsiales; family Midichloriaceae; genus CAZLFQ01. The sequence continues at coordinate 54,614 of CAZVFD010000006.1, forward strand.
GCAGTACTCAGTGTCCCTGCGCTTGCAGCTGACAATGGTAGGACTTTTGGATTGACTGTGGTTCAATCCATTAAAAAATTGAACATAAGACAAACCAATGCGTTAGTAATTCGAGAGTCGACTTTTTTATTTGGTGACCCGTTAGGTCGTTTGATAAATGATTCTATGGTTAGGAAATTTGGAGATAATAATAAAACCAAATATGCTTCCACATTTTTAGGTGGAGCTCTTGTTTGTTTTATGGGGTATCCAGCAGATACAATGTTGACGCGTTCGCAACATGGGCTAGATTTAGTGCCGCTACATCAATCATTTAAGGGTATAGGATATAAAGCAACAGCAATAGGTTTGTTTTATTGTTTTTATCAGGGATTTAAATCAGCTATGTCCTCAACTAGCCAAGATAGGGGGCGATGTTAAAAAAGGAAAATTTCAAACGTCTATAAGTCTAAGTTCTGAACATAGTTCTGAGTTAGCTGAGCCGCTGCTAAGCCTGCAATGTACTAATATATCGTCTAAACCTACTTCATGCATGGAAAATAGATGTTTGACATAAGGCTCGTTTTTATAATTCTGAAATATTTCATATTTATGTTTATACACATTAAAATAGTAAAGATCGTTGTTTGTAACTTCTGAACCTAATAGATCAAAAGCATTGGTTAACAGCTCATTTGATAAATTTGCTTTAATAGCCAATAGATATTCTTTAATTAACAAAGGTTTTACTTTGTTGATTATTTCGAAAGCTTCTTCATATCTTTTTTGAACTTCTGGGTAGTTTGTCAGTAAAGTTGTGTTCACGGGTTCTTTGTCCAAGCCCTCTGGACCTCTCCACCTAGTCCCAAAATCATCTCCATAGAGGTTTTTCATGAACATAGATATTTGTGGTCTAGTAATGTCGTGCTTAAAACTAAAATCATGATATCTATGTAAATAGGTGATACCATGAGTTTCTGAGGTCGAGCTCTCAGAAGCCAGTAGTTCTGTATCTGTCATGTATTCAGAAAAGTGCCTATCAAAACCGCTGTACTTATATATGTCTGTCAGTGCTGAAGCGCAATTGTGTGACCATTCAACATAGTCGTAGTCCTTATTTCCCAATGAGGCTATATGATTAATACTTGATAAAACTTTTTTAGCTTGAGAATCTGTGAGAAGTATTTTTAATGCATTATCATAGTTATTTCTTTCTAAAATATATTTTACTATTGACTGGTCTGTAAGTTGGCTTTCTGTCCATATTCTAAAGTCACTATTTAGATCAGCGAATATGTGTGTGGGTTGCGTATTGTTGCACCTAATACATGTAAGTTCCAAAATCGCGTGCCCACCTTCTAGGAAAACTCTCATGGAGTTATGGTTTAATTCACTAGCTTCCGAGAAGTTATCAGTAATAGATGCGTATAATTGAGCAGGATCAGCTTTTTCAAAGATCACAAGTGTTCCATCGTTTTGTGGAACTCTTGCTGAATTGTGTAGACTTCCAACCAATAGATTTTCTTTGTTTAGATCAAGTTTTGATAAATCAAATCCATCAATTTTAGCTTTAATGTAAATTCTACTTGTTGTCTTGTCTGTGTGGTGATTCATGGTGTATATCTAAGTTTTTGCAAATTTTAATGTGTTTTTAATGTAAAAGCAAGATATATGATTTAAAATCAGGTTTAATCTCTTCTGATTGCGTTGAAATCAGTTGCGTTTTGTGATATAATGTTACCTGAATTTCCTGGGGAGGAAGAATTAATGCTTGCGAAGCTAATTAACAACAGTAGCCAGTACTTTGTATTGGGTAATAGGCATGCAAAATATAGAGTTGCATTGTCTACTACTATACTTAGCCTTACATTCGCAAAGGCTTTTATTTTAAAAAGCTGGGCTGATTACTATAGAGATTTGCCCAATGATCATCTTAAAAATGATCAAGAAAATGGGTTCTATGAAGCGGCATTTCTAAGCATAGCCGCATCAGGCTTATGGATATTTTTAGATTATGTATCAGCTCGTTTAAGGAGTCATTTATCAGAATCTTTAAAATCTGATATGTATGCAGATATTTTAGATGGCTTAAAAAAACCTAAAGTGGCTTTGGTGTTAAAATCGCAACATCTAAAAGTTGCAGAATCATTGCCACAACTTTTAGTAGTTGGATTAGCCGATTACACTACTTCTTTAGTAGATAATACTCTTGGCTTTGTTATTCAATTAGTCGATTTTACCTCTTCTGCTTATAATTTTTCACAAAAATCAGATAGAACGATTTGTGCAATATGTTTTGCTTCATCAGCCTTGATGACTGCATTTTCTTTTTATCTGACTCAAGGGTCGAGGGAGATATCTAGCACCAAAAGTGAGTGTGAACACCATGCACGAATGGATGCCCAAGAGATTGTTGATAATAACTATCAGATTGCATCGAAGGGCTCTGAAACACAAGAATTTGGAGAACTGAAGAAGTCTATTAGAAAATTGTCAGTTGCTCTCAGTTTAAAAGCTGCGTTTGATACAAGAAATAACTCTCTTAATTGGTGGATGACTGATTTGTCATCAAGAATTCTAAGTACTGCCATGGCACCATTAGTTTTTGCTAAGCAGATTTCATTTCAAACTGAGTTCTTTATGTTAAATAGAGAGTTGTATCAAGTTAGAGCCTTTGTGCTTTGGATTTGTGCATTATCAACTGGAAATTTTTGTTATTTAAATGATGCGGTGTACAATACTAGAACTGCAATAGAGGATTGCATGAGTACAATTGCGGGTAGTAAGCTAAAATTTGATGATCACGCGCTGCTTCGTATCAATGACCTTAAGCTGTGGACCCCCGATGGGTCAAGACAGATTTTAGACATTACAAAACCTGTTACACTGAAACCTGGAGTATATTTATTAACCGGTAATAACGGTTCTGGAAAAAGCACACTCTTAAATGCCCTGAGTGGTTTAACTTTCGCTAATGTTGAAGGTTCAATTTCAATTGCTCCAGATGATCAAAAAGTATATGTGCCGCAAAGTGTAAGGCATAAAAATGGAATATCACTTTTGGATTTGATTGTTTATCCAAAAACAATACGTGAATTTGCACCACGAACACCTACCATGATAAGAAATGAAATATGCGAAATGCTTAAGTATTTTCAGCAAGATGAATTTGCTGATGACTTAGATAAGATTGGAGATTGGGAGAAGAAATCAGGTGGGCAAAAGCAGATTTTTCTATTAATTCAAGCTTTGATATTGAAGCCTAAAGTTCTATTTTTAGATGAGGTGACAAGCGCTATGTCTGAAGGGACAAAGCGACTAGCTAAATCGCTGATTAAGAAGTATGCAGAGGATAATGCAGCAGTGGTTATTCATATTGAGCATGGTGGGCGTAATGATGGAGAATTTTATACCCACAAATTATCAATTGAGAAACAGGGACTAAAAGTTGAGTCTCTAGAGGAGATTGAAGCAAAGAAACATAGGTAACTAAAGAGTTCTTTATGTAATAGGTACGGCATTCTCAATAGGTTTGCTCTTTTGCTTCCTACCAGTCGTAGACTTAATTAGAAACAAAGCTGGAAGCGACAGCAGGGCAGATATTATGAAGAATGATGGCCAGCCAAAATAATCAACTGTGTAGCCGCCAGAGCTGGAGATTACAGTTCTTCCTAAAAGCGCAAAGCTGGATAATAGGGCGTATTGAGTAGCAGTGAATTTTGTATTACACAGACTTGCTAAGTAAGACATAAATATACTAGTACCAATTCCACCTACAAAATTCTCAATGCAAATAACTTGTACTAGAACTAAATCATTGTGCCCAAATTGATATTGGACGATAAATAGTAAATTTGAAATTGATTGCAGTAGTAAAGTAATAAACAAGCAGTAGTGCATTTTTACTCTAGCTGCTAATAATCCACCACAAAACACTCCAAACAAAGTAGCACCCAAGCCAATACCTTTTACAATGTTCGCTATTTCAATCTTGCTAAAGCCGAGGGTAATCAAAAATGGATTTGTCATCATACCAGCGTAGGCATCGCCAAGCTTAAACAAGGCTACAAAAAGCAGTACTCTCCAAGCTTGATGCCGTTCTACAAAGTCTGCCAGAGGTTCAAAATAAGCAACTTGTAGCCATTTTGTGAAAGAAGCTGGCTTTTTTTTAGCAGATTGAACAAGCGGTTCTGGGGAAAAAATTAATGTTAAAAGGCAGAGAGGTATTAACAAAGCCATAGTCTGATAGGCTAATTCCCAGCCATAAAAATGAGCTAGGTACAATGCTCCAGCGTTTGATGTGAGCATTCCAAGCCGATAGCCTAATACATATGTTGATGCACCAGCTGCTTGTTCTTCTTTGGTTAACGATTCAATTCGGTATGCATCAAATACAATATCAAAAGTGGCTGATGATATCGAAATGCCTAGAGCAAAGAGAGCGATAAGAAAAGGATATGTTTGGGGATTTATGAATGAAATAATAAAGATATTAATAAACAAGAATATAGAACAAAGTGTAATCCACGACTTTCTTCTGCCTATTTTGCTTAATAGTGGAATGTTGTAATTATCGACAATTGGTGCCCAAAGGAATTTTATGGTGTATGGCATACCAACTAAAGCGAATAAACCTATGGTAGTTAGATCCAATCCAGACTCAGCAAGCATAGTGGTGAGTGTAGATGCGGCAAGCGCTAAGGGTAGACCACTCAAAACTGAGAGTATTAAAATTCGTAAAAATTGTGGCTTAAAATAGACAAACATTATCATTCCCTAATTTTGAAGAATTTAGAAAATAATTCATGATTCGGTCTAATAACCTCTCGCGAAATTTGGCTTGGAATTACAAAAGCCAAGATAAGTAAATCCTATGAATGTAAGGCAAGCTGCATTGGAAAAGTGTGAGTGATATGCGGCTTTTGCTAACTCTGTTAAAGCTAGAGCTGTGACTGACATTATTGCAAACTCAACTCCATTTCTGACTGGCAGTTGGCTAAGTAAAGTTCCAGCAACGATTCCCGTTGCCAATCCATTAGCAGCAACAGGCATGAGTGAGCCAAACTGAGAGGTAGAAAGGGTGTTTTGTGCGCAGTAAATAATAGCTGCCGCTCCTGCTAAGGACAGTACTTGTTGTATATTTATTGTCATGATTATGCTGCTTTTGCGCTTTTCTTATCTAGAGCTTTCTTAATTCTTTTTTTAAGAACTAGAGCATCATCAGTAATTTTGCGAGATGATGTTTTGAGTAGATAGTTATCAATTCCATCATTATGCTCGATTGTTTTAATGGTATTTGGTGTCAAACGTAGGCTTACAGTATGACCTAAAGCTTCGCTCATTAAAGAAACTGACTGTAGATTTGGTAGGTATCTTCTCTTTGTTTTGCGGTTAGAGTGAGACACTTTATGACCTGACAAAATACCTTTGCTTGCGTTAATATCACAACGTCTTGACATGCTTATATCCATTAATTCATTAAAAGTTACATACTTTTAGCAGGTTTTGGGGTAATATTCAAGCAACTTTAATCAGGCAGCAGTACTTTTTTCAGTTGTTTTAGTTTCTGCGTGTTGTTTTGATATAGATTCTACTAAGTTTAGGATGTTCTTGCGTGTATCCGAGTTGCGAACTGAGGTGTAGGCTTTGATAAGTTGTTCAATTTCCTGTAAAATTGTAGAGCCTTCATATTTTTGCTCAATATCAGCAAGGCTGAATTTATTTGAATCTGAGTCAAAGTTATACTCTAAGTTTCCATCTATTCCTTCGAAAAAGTAGCCAATTTTTACGTCTAGGTACTTAGCTAGGGTATAAAGCGTACTAGCGCTTATTCTATTAGCACTCTTCTCGTATTTTTGAATTTGCTGAAATGTTATATTGGCAGCTTTACCAAGTTCTTCTTGGCTCAACCCTTTCTCAAGGCGCTTAATTTTAAGTCGAGGACCAATGTGTTGATCTATAGTTGTTTTAGCTTGCGGATTCATCTACTAAACTTGTTTCTTTTCCCAGTTTTACTATGCACTAATCGCAAATATATTGCCAGTGCAAAAATTAAAAATGCCAAGTAGTTTAGGCAATAAAATATGGTGGTTTGTATTCTATTCTTTGTAACTTGAGCGGGTAAATTTATGTCTAATACGCCAATTTCGTTTGAATGCAATTTGGATACTATTTCTCCATAAGGTGAAATTACTGCTGTAATCCCATTATTTGCCACTCTGACCATTGGAATTCCATATTCTACTGCGCGAAATTGAGACATCGCAAAATGTTGATGCGGACCAATACTGTTTCCAAACCATGCGTCATTTGTGATGTTTAACATCCACATAGCATTAGTGGTATTTAAATTAGGAAAGATTGTTTCGTAGCAAATTAGCGGTAGGAAAGGAGGGAGTGTGTTGATTCTCATAACGTTTGAAGGGTTGATGCCTTGTGAAAAGTCTTCAGCGCCATGCGTCACTTTGTCTACAAAGGGAATAAACTTTTTGAATGGGATATATTCGCCATAAGGTACAAGAATTTCCTTATCATAAATACCTAAAACTTCAGCGTTTGATGAGATAGAGATTATGGAGTTAAATATTTTATACTTGTCATTTTCAAGAATGATTCGATCCGATCCAATAATAACTGCTCCTTCTTTAGGCGCAAGTAGTGCAAGATGTTTGATTGTGATTATATCATGGTGGAAGCCATAAGGAAAAGAAGCTTCTGGCCAAATTACATATTTGATATCTTTAGATAAATTAGACATAGATAGCTCAGCGAGTCTTTCCATAGCTTCATCCTGCTTTGCTCTATTTCCCATTGGATGTTCCAAGATGCTCGGCTGTACTAATCTAATTTTAAAGTCTTTTATTGAGGAATCCTCTTTATTGAAAAGCCTCCAGCTTCCATATCCCCAGACAAATGATCCGATTATTAGCGCGGTAATGATAACTCGTTTGTCTTTGGTGTATAAGAAGCTACCAATAAAAGCTACCAAGAGAGAGCACCCATAGAGTCCAGCAATTGATGAGAATTGTAATAGGTTATTGGAAGCAACTAAAGTATAGCCTAGTAAATTCCAAGAGAATGGTATTATAAAATTTGTTCTTAATACTTCAACTAATACCCAAGCACTTATAAAAGCTAACATGCGCTGAATTCTGGTGTTAAAAAAAGAAACTAATGTTGTCACAATTCCTGTATATATGCCTAGAACAGCTGGAACAAGTAATAGCGCAAATGGTATCATCCAGCCGAATTGGCTAGGATCTGTCATTAGAGCGTGTGAGAACCAGTATAATCCTGTCATGAAATGGCCGAAGCCAAATGTCCACCCAAGTAAAAAGCATTTTTTTTTGGACTTATACTTTTCAATTATAAACAATAGACCTGTGAAAGAAGCGATAACACAAGGTAAAATTCCAAAAGGTGAAAATGCTAAAGTTAGAACGGTACCAAGAAAAAAAGATTGTAAGTAATGATTAGAGTAAATCTTCTTAATGTCCGCCTTCAGATGGAGCAGGTTTATCGCCATGTCCTTCACTTCCTCCGTGTTCTTCACTTGCTCCGTGTTCTGATTGACCATGTCCTTCTGGTGATGGAGATGAAATATTAGGATGCTTTGCTTCTAGCTTTTCATTATCTTTTATTATTTCTTCTCGTTCCTTAGCTTCTTGCTCTTTATCAGATTTTATATGTTCTTCGGTAATAGGGTCGAATAGATTGCTCAAAGGTACAATGGTTACTGCTTTTGAATCTAGATCGTCTAGCCACTTGTTTACAAGCTTGATTGTTAAAGGATATGGGTTTATGTAGCCGACAGAAAAGCCGCTGCTTTGCGCTAATCCTTCGAGGCGAAGAAGATTATTAGTGATTTTCGACTCAATTAATTCTTCGTCGATACTAATGTGCACTGGAGTATATTCACTTTGTATACTTCCCGTTAGGCTTGTAAGGCTTTGGTCGTTACTGATATTACCATATGCAAAAATTTTTCTTTTCTTTTTTAGGTTTTCCAAAACGGGAAGTAGGTTGGCGCGTGAACTGGTAAAGGTTTCATTACTACTAGTATAAACTCCAACTATTTTTTTCGACCTAGATAGTACCCAATCTAGTCTTGAAAGATTCTCACCTATAGCGAGGTTTTGAAGCAGTGCGTAAGGCCCAGGATCGTTAACTGGGTAGTCTGTGGGTTGCATAGGTAGATTTATTATTGTCTCAAAACCCTTTGAAACTGCTTGATCAATCCATTCGTCCACATTATTAGCGTACGGAGAGAACCCTAATGTAAAGTTTTTTGGAAGTTGAAGTGCTTCAAGAGTTAATGATTTGCTTAATCCTAAATCAGTTACAATTATAACAATTTTACTTTTTTGCTTTGTTTCTTCTGATAATGGGGGGGCTCTAAAAGTTTCTAATGTGTTGCTGGAATGTTCTGTTGTTTCTTCATCGGCCTTGTGCTCTTTTTCAAGATTTTTAGCTTGAGCTTCCTGGTATTGTCTGGCTAGTTCTTCTTTTTTCAAGCTATCAATTATTACCTTACCTACTACGACTGAATCACTTTCCATGTTAATTAGTGCCATTTGTCCAGTTTCAATTGCTGTATCAGTATGAGAATGTGAATGCACAATATAGTAAGCTGTATTTAGCACTATAAAAAATATTAGTATTAGTTGTGCCAGTAAAAATCCAAATAATCTTGGTTTTTCTTTTAGAGGTTTAACTAGTAAACTTAAGCGGTAAAGTTTGCCTTCACTTAAAGAGGGTTTGAAGTTCTTAAGATCTTGTAGTTTGAAAATGATGTTTAAAATTTTTTTAAACATAAACCTATATTATTATCTGATGGTTTGATAATAAAATCGGGTTACGAAATTCGCAAGGGATTTTGTGGACTAATATTTTTTTAATCTTGAGTAGCTTTAGCCTTTTGGAGATTTACGTTGTTTGAGAAAATTTTCTTAAGAAGCTGCCAGCTTTTAAAACATCTTCAATTCTTCTATCTAAAAACTCCCAAGTTTTTTGATTATCTTTAGAGTCATCATTAAGCCAGTACATTAAAGTAGAGCTATAAACCCCAGCAAGTAGAGTACGTTTTGTATAATGATTGAAATCAGTTGCTGTATCGCCAGCTTCATACCACATTTTATCAACCGTTCGCCAAGTAAAACTCATTGCGCTTGGAATATTGAAGGGTAGGGCTAAGAATGAAACAGTTTTACTTGCTACAGGTTTCTTCATTAGATTTAATCTAATAACAACCGCTTGTTTAATTTTTTCCCGAACTTTCATTTTATCTACTGGAAGCTCACGGATTTTTTCGATCATTTTCTGGTCAAGATCCTCAAGATAATAATCTAATAGTCCTATGGCGCCGTTCATAAATACGAGTTCCGCCATGTTTTCATCAAAGCCAGCTTTGACTGATGCTTGGCGCAGCATCTCATTTGACCAACCTTCAAAAGGTACGATCTTAATAGCTTGCTGGAGTATGGAGTCTTTAATTTTTTCTTGCAAAATTGGCCTATTTACTGCTATTTTATGCCTATAAAATAATAGCAAAGATGATGAAAGAATCAATACCTATACACAACGAAAAAGATTTTGAAGGAATGCGTGCGGCTGGGAAATTTGCTGCAGAAGTTTTAGATTTTATTACCGATCATGTTCAAGTTGGCGTTACAACTGATCAACTTAACACGTTATGCCACGACATGATAGTGAAGGCTGGATGTGTGCCAGCTCCATTAGGGTATAAGTCATCTGGTAGGACTCCGTATCCCAAATCAATTTGTACATCTGTAAATCATGTGGTTTGCCACGGTATTCCAAGTGATAAGAAATTAAATGATGGTGATATAGTCAACATAGACGTAACTGTAATTAAAGATGGTTATTACGGTGATACAAGCCGTATGTATATGGTTGGCGATAAAGTGCCAATCAAAGCCAAGAAATTAGTGCAAGTTACATATGATTGTCTAATGAAAGGAATAGAGCAGGTGAGGCCTGGGGTTAAATTAAATCTAATAGGCAAAGCGATTCAAGAATATGCTGAAAGCCAAGGTTTTTCTGTTGTTAGGGATTTTTGTGGTCACGGTATAGGTAAAGTTTTCCATGCCGCTCCAAATGTTACTCATTATTACGAGCCTGGGTTTAAATTAATTTTAGAAGAAGGGATGTTCTTCACTATTGAGCCAATGATCAATGCTGGTCGCTTTGAAGTGAAAGAGCTTGCTGATGGTTGGACAGCAGTGACTCGAGACAAATCTTTATCTGCACAGTTTGAGCACACTATTGGGGTAACTAAAGATGGTTTTGAAATTTTCACTTCATCTCCTAAAGGTTACACGCAACCTCCATATAAATAATTTTCTTTGCGATTTAGTTTAGAATTGCTACTATCTCATTGATTAATATTTGAGGTGTTATGGAAAAGTATTCTTTATCTATGCGTATTGTCCACTGGATTATGGCGCTTTTAATAATTACATTATTAAGTGTAGGGCTTTGGATGAGTGATCTACCAAATGAAGATCCAAGAAAATTTCAAGTGTATGATTTACATAAATCTTTTGGAGTGATTGCATTACTATTAATCGTCTTTAGAATATCTATTAGAATGCGTTCAAAAATTCCTGCTTTACCGAAACAAATTAATAAATTTGATTCAGGGTTGTCTTCTCTAACTATCGTAGTTTTATATCTCTGTATGGTTGCTATGCCTATGAGTGGATATTTGATGTCTAGCTTTGGTGGATATCCAGTTCATTTTTTTGGAATGGAGTTGCCTACACTAGTTGAGAAAAATCCTGATTTAGGGAAGTTTTTTTGGAATGTCCATGGATACGCAGGTTATGTACTTATCGTGTTTATAGGGCTACATATCCTTGGTTCTCTCAAGCATATTGCTGTTGAGAAAGTAAACCTATTTAATAGGATGTGGTAATCGTCTGGTTTGGCCGTTATAAAATAATTTTAGAATTGTTAAAAAAGCCTTTGTTTTTATAGTTTTAATATGTTATATAATCCCCTACCTATTACTTATGTGATCCCGTAGCTCAGTCGGTAGAGCAACTGACTTTTAATCAGTGGGTCGGATGTTCGAATCATCTCGGGATCACCACTTTTTACTTTTATATAAAAAATCTCACTTTGTTAATAAATTGTTTTATTATTGTGTCGTTTATATAACCTATTCATATCATCTGCTCGAAGTAAGCAAAGAACTGGATCGCTTCGTTCCTCGCGATGACCGCGTTTTTTGTCACAACGAGGAGTGCGAAGCGCGACGCGGTTGTCCAGTTTGAATACTTTGAAAATACATGACTCTTTTAAAAAGCTTTAGCTATATATTGTGTAGCCTAGAGGTTTTTAACCCCTTTGGTCGTAGAGTATTCAAAATGAAATGCTTTATCAGGAAAAATTATTTTATAAGCATTCTTAACTGTCGAAAAGCGATGTGAAATAAGTAC
>CAZVFD010000007.1:0-65552 GCA_964625465.1 uncultured Candidatus Midichloriaceae bacterium
GCTTTATATACATGCCAACATCCTAACTTAGTTAAAGTCAGGTGTCAGCCCCTAATTTATTTTGATACTTTGAATCTAAAAAATCTCTTAAAAATTTATCATCAATATCTTGAATATAAGGTTTGCTGCCTAGCGTTACAATTGGTTCATGATTCCTATTCTGACTATCTTGTGACTCACGAGATGACAAGAAGAAGTCATCAGTTGCCGTATCCATATTTTCTTTCAATAAAAGCATCGTATATATATAAACTAACTGTGTGGAGTATATTTTTTTAGATCTTTCTTGTCATCATGATATTTAAGCAACACTTAGTTTGCCATTGGCAAACTATTTTTGACTTAATGAATGGTCCAGCTCCTTTCCCTGCCCCTTATTGCTGCGCCAATTCGTTTCTTGCTCTGTAGTTGATTATAGAGACATTTATTATGCTTGTACTGTTGCATTAGCCGCACAGACGAAAAGCACGAGCTGAGTTTAGAGGCGGCAATCTCAATGATGAGTGCTAGATAGTGTGGTGAAGGGGCGATTTACCTATAGCATAATGCCGAACTTGATTCAGCATCTAACACTGCTTCAACTCTCTAGTCGCCAAATGTAGCGGGTTTTTCTATTAAGAAACTTTTTTAAACAATAAGGAAGCGTTGGTTCCACCAAAGCCGAATGAATTTGAGAGAGCGTATTTGATATCTTTTTTCTTAGCTTTCAATGGAACTAGGTCAATATCACATCCCTCTGAAGGGTTTTCTAAGTTCAAGGTCGGAGGCATAATTCCAGTGTCGACCGCTAAAACTGTGAAAATAGCTTCAACACTGCCTGCAGCCCCAAGTAGATGTCCAATAGCAGATTTTGTGGAAGACATAGAAACATTTTTACTAGCGTCACCTAAGAGTCTTTTCACGGCAGTCAACTCTATCATATCGCCAAGTGGGGTCGATGTACCATGTGCATTTATATAATCAATCTGATCTGGCGTAACTCCAGCTTTTTCTAGAGCCATCTTCATGGATCTGTATCCACCGTCACCGTCCTCAGCAGGGGCAGTTATGTGGTAGGCATCACCAGATAAACCATAACCAATTAATTCTGCATACATTTTGGCGCCACGTTTTTTGGCATGCTCATATTCTTCAAGCACGACAACTCCTGCACCCTCTCCCATCACAAAACCATCTCTATCTTTGTCCCAAGGACGAGAGGCTTTTTCTGGATTGTCATTATATGCTGTAGATAGAGCTCTACAGGCATTGAACCCAGCTATTCCCAGTCTGCAAACCGCACCTTCTGTGCCACCAGCAACCATAACATCCGCGTCACCGCAGGCGATGATTCTGGCTGCATCTCCAAGAGCATGCGCCCCTGTAGAACAAGCTGTAACAACCGAGTGATTTGGTCCCTTGAATCTATATTTAATTGAAACTTGCCCAGAAGCTAGATTTATAAGACTAGCTGGAATAAAGAATGGGCTTATTCTTCTCGGCCCTTTCTCCTTCAAAATATAGGCATTTTCTTCAATAGTAGATAATCCCCCAATTCCTGAACCAATCATAACACCAGTACGAAGCAGTTCTTCTTCATCAGTTGGAGTCCACTTCGCATCCGCCACAGCTTGATCAGCTGCAACAATTGCATAGTGTATAAACTTATCCATTTTTCTTTGGTCTTTAGATGGGATGCTTGCTTCCATATCAAATTCAGGAACCATGCCAGCGATTTTAGTAGCAAGATCTGAAGTATCGAAGACATCAGCAGGAATTTGGCGTATGCCAGACTTACTATCAATAAGGTTTTTCCATGTAGAGTCAGTAGTAGCTCCAAGCGGGGTTACAAGACCTATACCTGTTACTACTACTCTTCTCATGGATAATAATCTAAAATTTATTTATTAATGAAAAAGCTTAGGCAGCTTTTTTTGTTTGTTCTTCAATGAACTTAATAGCATCGCTAACTTTAACGATTTTTTCAGCGGCACTGTCAGGGATCTCAATGCTGAACGCTTCTTCAAATTCCATTACCATTTCAACTTGGTCTAAACTGTCTGCACCTAGATCTTCTTGGAATCTAGATTCAGGCTGAACTTTAGATGGATCAACATCTAAATGCTTAGCAACTAGTTTCACAACTCGAGTCTGAATTTCACTCATAATAACTCCATTTTGGTTTCATATATATAACCGTTAATTCTTTCAAAATTAACGATCTTGTATCATCTGTATCAAGTTCGGACATCATATTATAAAATTAGAGATTTGTCAATTTTTAATAGCTAAAAAAACCATCTTGACTGTACTAAAATCCATATTTTACGGGCGGTTAACTAATATCTCAATCAAATAAAAAATCAATAACTTGTTGTTTTAAAACAGAATTGCCGAGATTTTTCTTGGGTTTAAACTGTTTATGGTTCTCATATAGAGGTGAAGCAAGCCCTTTATCGAAAAGATGGTCTAGATACTTTCTATGCTTAGAACTAATCATATTCTCTTCATAAAATATATAAACTGGTTTGCCTGTATGCACAGCTTCTGAACACATCGAAACTGAATCCCCAGTTACAACAAGCTTTTCCGATAAATCAAGTAAGGCTAAATAAGGATTCGAACCTTTATCATTATGATAGTCATATATATAATAATTAATGTCAGGACGTGATTCTAACTGATTTTCTAAAGCCTCAATCGAATTTTTAGGGGTTCTTCTGCTTGTAGTAATTAAGAGCGTTCCACCTAATTTATCAACCATTCCTATTAACATTTTAGCCAACGTCTTAGCATTAAATTTTGTAAAGTTCGTCTTCTTAGATTTACCACCAACTAGTACCCCTATGTATGGTTCAGAATAGTTTTGAAAGTGTTCAAACCACTTTTGAGATTCTTTGGAAATCACTTCCGAATCATTATGAGTCAATGCACCGTGAATAAATACAGTTTTTTTGAGATATTTTTGTTTAGGCTTTTTGTCGTGATGAGGAAGTACAACTACATCAATATCTTTATAAGAAAATCCTGGATTCATTATTTGTACAATTTTAGCACCAGTTTTCTTTTTTAAAGCCAAAGCTACATGCGCTGTTCGACGACCAGCTGATATAATAACATCAGGCTTGCCATTCAGTTTACTCTTAGAGTCTGACGAAATTCCCATAAATCCAAATTTTAAAAAATTTGGTAGCTTTGCGAGTATGTTATACTTCAATTTCTTAACTTTATATGGCAAACCCAAAATCTCAGCTAGGGCTAAGGCTTGTTTAGAATTGCCTGCCCTATTGTCAGTTAAAACCCATACTAGTGCTTTTTTATTCGTCATCTTCTTCATTTAAATCCTTGTCTTTTTTAGATATCTCAAGCGCCATATCTTTCAGCTTCATAAAATCTATTTTCCCCGCGCCTAACAAAGGCAACTCCTTCAAAAAGTGGATAACTTTAGGACAGAATAGTTCAGTCATTCCAGATTTTTTAATGTACTTCATCAATTCTTCACGGTCAGCTTTAGGGTTAGTTGTGAACATAACTAAGGTTTCACCTTTTTTATCATGAGGTATATTTACAACCCCATGCATAAACTCTGGCCATAAAGCTTGTGCTAATTCCTCAATAGCAGAGAGAGAGATCATTTCTCCGCCAATTTTAGCAAATCTCTTGTATCTACCTAAAATCTTAACATATGAATCTTTATCTACGCTGACAATATCACCTGTATCATACCAGCCCTTTTTAACCTTGCCCTCGATTTCATATTCAGGTCTCTGTATCACACCTGGCTTATCAGCCTTCAGATAGCCCATCATTATATTTGGGCCAGCAACTATAAGCTTTCCGCCTTCTTCAATACCTGGTATTTTTTCTAAATAATATTTAAGATTCGGCATCAATCTTCCTACAGTACCTGCTTTATAATGCATAGGCGTATTTACAGAAATAATTGGTGCAGCTTCTGTCGCACCATATCCTTCGAAAATACGAATTCCAAACTTTTCCATATAAGTCTTTCTTGTTTCATCACGCAATTTTTCTGCACCAGCAAAAATATAGCGAATGCTATAGAAATCATATGGATGAGCATATTTCGCATATCCTGTTAGGAATGTATCCGTACCAAACATTATAGTACAATTTGAGCCATAGACCATCTCTGGGATAATCCTGTAATGCAATGGAGATGGATAGAAAAATGTTTTAACACCTGATAATACAGGTAGTAAAAACCCTCCAGTCAGGCCAAACGAGTGGAAAATTGGCAACGCATTAAACACTCTATCAGATGACGTAAAGTCAACCCTCGATGCAGCCTGCTTGATATTCGCTTGAATATTTGCATGACTTAAAACAACGCCCTTAGGAGTGCCTTCTGAGCCAGAAGTATATAACACCACTGCGGAATCATCAGATTTAGGAAGGATATTTTTATTACATACTTTATAAAAATATTTAGGGAACGTTGCTGCAACTAAAGCCCAGAGTTGATCTGCAATTTTAAACTTAGCCCTGACATCTTCAAGATAGATTACTTGGATTCCTGCCTCTTCAACCGCTGCAACATAGTGATAAAAATCAGCCTTGTTAATGAATCTTCGCGAAGTATAAACAGTATTAATCGTTGATGCTTTACATGAAATAATCATGTTTTTACTGCCAGTTG
The DNA here is from genome assembly GCA_964625465.1 of uncultured Candidatus Midichloriaceae bacterium. Classification (GTDB taxonomy): domain Bacteria; phylum Pseudomonadota; class Alphaproteobacteria; order Rickettsiales; family Midichloriaceae; genus CAZLFQ01. The sequence continues at coordinate 4,640 of CAZVFD010000007.1, forward strand.
AAAAATTCAGCATCGCTGGAGTTCTACCATAGGCTAAGCATGCGAAGAACATCACTGCTGAGCCTGCAGCATTAGGCAATAATATCCCTACTCTATCTCCCAACTTGGTTTTTTGCTGAATTTTAAAACCTAATAAAAAGCTTCCAGTCAGCATCTTTCGATATGTAACCTTATTACGGTCAACATCTTCAAGTATTATATGCTTTGGACCATGCTGTTCTGCTGCCTCAATTAGTGATTCAAACAGCGTGAGTTTGTTTTCACTACCTTCAAACATCATCTTAGACATGATGTCATAAAGCATGTTCCCAATAAGATGCCTACGTTCACGACCAACAATTTCTTTCGGAACATCAAAAGTTTGCGGTTCCATTATAGTAATTTTAACTTTAGGGAACAGCTTCATTCTCACTTTACCATGCAGCCTAGAAAACGGACTATATTGTGGCCCATCTATTCTTATAGGCAGCAATTTTGCGCCAGCTTTATCAGCTATCATCCCAGGCCCTTCATAGATTTTCATCAATGAGCCGGTAACTGTAATCCTACCTTCCGGAAAAATTACGACGTGCTTATCCTGCTTTAATTGCTCGATCAAAGTTTTAGTCGCCATTGGATTAGTCGGATCAATCGGAAACGCTCTTAAATATGATAAAAACGGCCTGATCCACCACGATCTAGCTATATTATAATCAATTGCAAACACTAGGTTTTTTGGTAAAAAAGCAGCAATCAGCGGTGGGTCGATAAAGGAGGCGTGGTTCGCAACAATCAATACCCTCTCACCTGCTTTATAATAATTCTCCATGCCTACCACTTCAACCCTGTGTAGCAAGCTAAATATGGTCTGCATTATGTTTTTGATTACTGTATCAGGAAGAATCCTGCAGATGTAAATTGCCGTCAAAAAGTTAGTCACTGCTAACAAAAGAATCAGGTTAGAAACTGTTAATCCTAGTTTTAGAAGTATGCTGGTTATAATACTAGCAACCACCATAAATATAGCATTATAGATGTTGTTAGCAGCTATGATACGGGAACGATGGCTTTTCTTAGCTCGCACCTGCATAAATGCATACAATGGGACGATGTAAATACCACCAAAGAACGATATAAGAAATATTTCAAAACAAATTAATATACCTTTTATACTAGACAGAAAGTAATGAATGCCCGCATCTCTAGCAACACTTTGATCAAAGTATAAGCTTGTATACCACAAAGCAAACACAGAGAATGTCATAAATAAAATAGAGATAGGCACGTATCTTGTTTCAATTCGCCCATTCAGCAAGCTGTTGCAAAACATCGATCCTACACCTGTACCAATCGAAAATATGGTCAAAAGCAAAACGTATACTGACTGATTGCCACTTAATGTGTCAGTAGCAAAACTTGGCATTTGCGAAATAAAGACTCCACCAATTAACCAAAACCAGGAGATTCCCATTATCGATAGGAATAAATCCCAATCCTCTTTAGAGTAATCAAGACAGCGTTTGGTCTCTGAAAATATATTTTTTCTAATCAAAACCTTTTCTGCAGCTATATCCGTGTCTGGTATAAATAAACTTGTCACATACCCAGCAACAACTACCATCAGGATTGCAATTGCTATAGAATGCATTGAACTTGATTGAGCCGATATTATCACGCCCCCAATCAATACCCCCATTAAAATCGCTATAAATGTACCAGCTTCGATTGCACCGTTACCTACAATCAGCTCTTCTCTTTCTAGGTGGTCAGGTAAAATACTATATTTTACCGGGCCAAAAAACGTTGTCGCAACACCAAATAAAAAAATTGAAATCATTATTATGGTGATACTTTGTGCGTAAAAACCAAAAACAGCCAATAACCCTACAAAAATTGAGGCGAATTTGATCCACCTAATCAATTGAGCTTTATTATACCTATCAGCGATTTTACCTGCGGTTGCTGATAAAAGTATAAATGGCAGCATAAAAAGCCCCATAGACAATGTCACTATGACAGCAGCGCTCTCTCTACTTATCTCAACTATCTTGAAAGTAATTAATATGGCAAATGCGGTTCTGACCAAGTTGTCACCGAAGGCTCCTAGAAATTGACACAGGAAAAGAGGTAAAAACCTTCTAGACTGCATTAATATTGATAACTCACCAGCACTCTTACTCATGTTTAAATCCCGACTTCATTTCAGATAAAACTATCACATTTAAAATCTAATTTCAGCAAGGAAATGCACAAACTTAACTATTTCAAATCCCTTAGATTAGCAATATATAGCATAACTTTTAATAGCGGAAGTACGTGTCAGAATTTTCTGGATTCGAAATCTTATGTTTAGTTTCAAAAATACAAAGTTATTATCTTTCAAATAATTAAGTAACAATAAAAATCTCCCACCTTAATATTACTGTAACATTTGTGTGTTATAATGCCTTATCAAATATATCGGTATTGCAATGATTTACGGAAATTTCACCTTTAATCGCACCATGAATTGTCACCCCTCCATATCGAGCTCATCGCAAGATTTGAGCGGCTTCACTTCCAAAGGACAAATGAAAGAACTTTTGGACTCGTTCTATAATCATGCTTCGCTTCTTTCTAAAGAAAGTAAAAGCTGCAGAATACCAACAATCTCTCACCACATTTGGTTAACAAATATTTATAAACCAAAAGAAATGAGAGATGATGATTTTAATAATTTGAACAACACAATTAATATATTAGATAGTAAAACCGAATCAAACTGGCAGCATATTTTTTGGACAAACTGCAGGTCTTGTATTCCAACAACTGTTAAAAACTTAGCAAAGCTAAATATCGAGATTAGAGAGTTAAGTGAGTACCAAGAACAATTATCATCTTACGAAGTTGTAACAAGACTATTAAACGAAGATGGCGCTTATGGTATGGCTGCAGACATTATTCGAGAAGATATTGTATTAAATTGGGGCGGATTCTATTCTGATCTTAACTATATAATTAATCGCTCGCCTGAAAATTTAATGGAGAGATATGACTTCTTTGTAGATAGCAACGTTGAAAACTATATGTTCGCGGCTTCTCCTAATCATTCTGTACTAAAGTTAGTCTTTGATACCACGATTGATAATTTATTACGAATAAGCAATATGGGGGATAAAATCTCGGGATGTAGTTTAACTACGCTTACTAATAGTGTAACTTATGGTATATTCTCTAAAGTAATAGCAAAAAACATAGCACACTCAAACTCAACATATTTGATCATTTCAGATAATGATGCTCAAGCTCCAGATAACTTTAACAATCAGAATTGCCACGAAGAAGGTGATATTACCAAAGATGGAAAACTTTTATTTAAATGTATCAGTAAAAAATTATCTCAAGAAGAAGAGTCGAATAGAATAGATGCCATCCCACGCCTTCAAAAATGCGAAGACAATGAAAACCCATTATATTCAGAGCTTGATAATCTTTACAAAGAATATCCTTGGCAATGCTTTGGACAAGCAGTTTTTGGCTCAGATGGAAAAAATGGTCTTAGTTGGGTTTCAAATGAAATAATTCATGAAAATGAGTACGAATATCACTATAAATCTGGGAAATTTATCATACAAAAATGTCTAAAAGACTCCAACTCTCAGCTCAATAGTGAAGATAGAATAGATTTAGTACAGCCCTTACCCATATGCCATCCTTCAGAATCAAATTTACACAATCATGAGTAACTAGTATGGAAAATCACAAACCCCTAGATTATTTTGAAATTGCTGAAATTGAAGGATTAAATCTTCACCAGCTAATTCTTGAGCAAAACAGATATATAAATATCAACGCTCCCGTAAGCAACACCCTTAGAGTTCCTGCGATATCTCATCACATTTGGTTTACAAAGCCCTCTGCTCCAAGTGAATTGCGCGAACAAGACTTTATAAGCTATAATAAAATACTCGCAATATTGGATGCGAATGAAACAAAGTGGCAACATTATTTATGGACTAACTGCAAAAGTTGCATACCTGAAACAGTTAAAAAACTAAATAGTATCAATGTCATTGTTAGAGAAATAAGCGAAGCAAGCGACCAGTTAGTCTCGAGTGAAATTGTGACTAATCTTATTGAGAAAAAGCAATTTGGTATTGCTGCAGATTTTTTTAGATTTGACCTACTCAAAACCTTCGGCGGATTCTATTCCGATCTTAACTACATAATGAACTATTCTCCTGATGAGCATATGAGAGCATTGGACTTTTTTGCACATACAGATCGTGGTGGAGTATTCATTGATGTATACATGATAGCCGCAAAGCCTCACCATCCAATACTAGAAGAAACAGTAGCAACAGTTTTAAGAAACTTTAATAATCCTCCAGCATACATAGTTAATGCTGGAAATTCTTCAATGCATATTCAAGAATATACTGGGATAATGACGTATTTACCTTTCAACTTTGCCTTTTTCAAACACATGAATCAGAACACAACTGACTTTATTTTTCCTTTGGAAACTCTGAATAAATATCCTATGAGTGCAAAACAATACATGAATACTTGCGAATATTTAGAGTATTTTATGGCACAAGAATGTGTAGCTGAAACTTGCAACTCAAACCAACAAGCATTAACTTTTATTGACTATTGCGTAAAAGAGATATGTATGGAAGAGATATTAGGGTTTGATAGCGCGGACGGCAACTCTTGGTTTGACAGTCAACCTTTGCATAACGATTAATTACTATATAATAGTCAATCTAATAAATCATACCACTTGAATCAAAGCGGAACTCTATTTCCTTCCATGATCCAAATTTCTCTTTATCAAGGTTTTTCAAAGGCGAAGCCGCGCGCACTGCACGAAGCGCACTATCAACAAAAGCCTGATAATAAGTTGAGGAATTGGACGCTAAACCTTTAGGCTGGGCAGAAATCACCTTCCCGTCCATATCTAGTATAATTATTACGTATACTTCCATGCCTTTTGAGTTCGCTCCGCTAAATGACGAAGTATTCCAGACTTTATTAATTTGCGATTTAATAGCATCAATCTCACTCATAGACATTGGAATATTTTCATTAAATTCTTTGTTGGTATCACCTTTTAAAGCGTCTTCTAAATCCTTAAATTCTTTATCTACTTTTTTATTGTCAGCCTTTTTTGATTCTTCTTCCAAACTTTTGAGAATGGATTTTTCAAAATCATCAGTCTTTTTTTTCTTCTTTGGCTCTTCCTTCTTCTGCTTTTCCAACTTCTTCTCTTGATTCACCTCTTGTTTTTTAGGTGTCTCTTTTTTAACAGGGATTTTCTCTGAATCATCCTCAGCTTTAGCAACTTTCTCTTTAACTTTTTCTTGAGCATCTTGCTTCACTTCTTGAGATTTCGGCGCCTTTTTAGTTTGGGTGCTAACATCATTCTTTTTATCTGTAGTTTTGACTTTAACATTGGTTAATTCTGAAATATTGATAACATCTACAACCATTGCATAGTCAGTCTGAATTTCTCTATGAAACAACGCGGGCATCTCATATATGACAAGCAAACCCAAAACAAAGTGGAAAATTATAGATAATGTTAAACCTCTTTGCATTCCTAATTCTGATCAAGACCTTCTGTAACTAGAGCAACGTTTTTGTATCCAGCAGTTTTTATAGCACCAAAAACCTCCATAACCTTGCCATAGTCGATCTTTCTATCACCCCTAACAAAAATTCTTGTTTCTTTTTTTTCTTTTAAAACCGCACCAAGTTTTACAGCTAACTCCTGTACCTTAACTTTTGATTCTTGAATATAAACATTGCCAAATTTATCAATTGATATAGCGACTGGCTCGTCCTGCCCAGAAAGTGAAGCTGCTTTCGTCTTAGGAAGATCTACTTGAACTCCAGCAACGAGCATTGGCGAGCAAACCATAAATATAATTAACAAAACCAACATCACATCTACTAGAGGCGTGACATTAATTTCGCTAGTCAATTGTCTGCGTTTTTTACTTCTTCTAATCTCTACCAATCCTAGCGCCATTTATTTAATATTATCAAGTTCACGCGAAATTATCGCACCCAATTCATTTGTAAAATCATCTAAATTATTAGAAACTCTATTCAATTCCCCTGCAAATTTATTGTAAAATATCACAGCAGGTATCGCTGCTGCCAAACCAAATGCAGTAGCAAGTAGCGCTTCGGCAATCCCAGGAGCTACTACAGCTAGTGTTGTATTTTTGGAAATAGCAATTGATTGGAAGCTAACCATAATCCCCCAAACTGTTCCAAACAAACCAATAAATGGTGCACTAGAACCCACTGTTGCTAGGAAATTTAAATTTTTCTCAAGCTTGTCTATCGATTTTGAGCTTGCAACCTGCATAGCCTGATAAATCCTTTCTTTAGTACTGGCTCTTAGATTGTGGTTTGATGACATATCTTTAATATTTCTTGTCTGCCATTCCTGCATTGCAGAAGTAAATACCACTGCCATAGGATGGTTTTCTCTTCCTTTAATTCTCTCGAATAGGTTTTCTAGTGATTGACCTGACCAAAAAGATTTTTCAAAATTATTAGTTTTGCCTCTGACTGATTTAAATACTAACCATTTATCAAATATAATTGCCCAACTCCAAATTGAGGCAAGAATTAAAAGTATCATCACTGTTTTCACCACAACATCAGCTTGCATGAACAATCCGATAAATGACATATCCATAGTGGCTGCAGATACACTACCTTCGAGCGACAGAGCATTCACTGCATCATGTGGCGCAGCTTTAATTGCTGCTGTTACAACATTGAAACTAAATAGATTTAACATTAATATCCCCAGATTTTTGGTACTGATTGCATTTTAAACATATTTTCCTGCACTTTCAAGTCCAACAATCAATGACGATGAAGTTTGGCTTTTTCTTCTGGCTCCACATGGATATTAATTTCAGAGTGCTCAAACTTTTTTGCTATAGCTTCTTCAATTCTATCACATATTTTATGCGCGTCTCCCACGGTCATTTTGCGCGGCACCACTAAATGAAAATCTATAAATAGTACCCACCCTGCTCTTCTTACCTTAAGATCATGAGACTCAATTGACCCTTTTGAGTTTTTATGAATAATTTTTTCAATTTCTTCAAGCTCATGTTTTATTGGCGCTGCATCCATTAACCCGTCCACAGATTCTTTCACTAACTTCCAACCCGACCATAATATGTTTACCGCAACACAGGCGGCCAACAATGGATCTAAAATCATCCAGTCAGTTACAACTGCCAGCAAGACTCCTAAAGCCACGCCAATAGATGAGAGGAAATCGCTATAAATATGCTCTCCATCAGCTTTGATTGCGGGAGACCTATATTTTTTACCATATCTAATTAGTATAATCGCCCAAACTCCATTTATTACTGTAGCAAAACCGTTTACTAACAATCCAAGAAATGGAATTTCAATAATTCTTGGTACAAACAAAGCATGATATGCCTCATGAAATATAATTAGTGCCGTGCCAATAATAAACAGCCCCTCCACAATAGCTGATAGATATTCAGCTTTATAATGGCCATATTGATGCCTGCTATCCGCAGGTTTTGCGCTGTAATAAACAGCTAGTATAACTGCAAGAGCAGCCACAATGTTTACGATACTTTCAAGGGCATCTGAATACAGAGCTATACTTCCTGTTAGTATGTAGGCAAAGTATTTTATTATTAATACGACAACACCTACAAAAAAGCTTCCGATGGCAAGTTTGATGGGCTTATTCATTTTTTAGCTTCCTTCTCAGCCGAATTTATAACTTCAATAATCTGGTTCACAGTCTGTTTAATCAAATCTATCGTCTGCTGTGTTTCTAGTTTTCTTACCTTGATGGTCTCCCAACTTTTAGCAATTGTATTTAATATTCTAGTATTCCTCTCCCCATCTGGCATACGCTTATAAAAATCTTTTATTAAATCATCTAGTAAATTGAACTCGCTTGTAATTAAATATGAGATGGCTAGTTTTAAAACCTTATCTGAATCTTTATCTTGAAGGAAACCCTCTCCTTCTCTAATTGAATATATTCTTGGCTCGACATAATCATTAAATTCTTTCCACTTTTTCTGTCTCCAGTAAATCATGGCTTTAATATCATCAGCATCTTGTGATAGATCACCTTTCAATAACTTTAATGCTTCATCATCCTGCCTGTTATAGTGCAGAGCTTCTGCATGTAGATATTTCCTTTCATCCACTAACTCATTTGGCAGTTCGGAATAATCGTCACCAGAATTTATTGCCATGAGTGCATTAACTGGCTCTCTATTATTTAAATAAACTCTTGCTAACTTATTAATAGCCCTTTCTTTTTTCTCTCCCTTTAATCTATTAGTTACTTGGTGCTGTAATATAGCTGCGGCTCGATCCAAAAGGTCTAGCGCTAAAAGATGATCAACAAACCGCAACACCGTTTCATCGCCAACTTCACCAATTGGTACTAAGTGTTCAAATTCATAGAATAATGATAGCGCCTTAAGATGGGTAACTTGTTCGTCTTTACCTTCTAAGAAAAACTTAACAAAGGTGTCCCCCATTTTTCTACCAAGCTTTAAAGAATCTGGTGAAAAAGGGTAAAATTTGACTATTGTATCCCAACTTCTCAAAGCATGTGTATATTCTTTCATTTCTAGATAGGCATCACCAAGATTAGTTAAAATATCTACTTCTAACTGGTCACCCCTCCAAACTACAGCAATTTTTTCCAGCTCTTCAGTGTATTCAACAAAATTCATTCTTTGAGTTAATTGCTTAAATTTTGCTTGTTCAAATCTACATTCACTTCTGTGCAACAAATCCTCATAATCAGATACGCACTTATCCCAATGAACCAATGCTTTATCTGGTGAATCCATAGCTGCATATAGTTTTGCTGCCAATGCATTAACTCTATTCATCTCGTGTCTTGGGATCTTTAGATTTAGCAAATCCTTTACTACAATTTGTGCCTCGTGAAACTGCTTATCTTCTATTTTTTCATTGGCTATAGTTATACCTACTTCCATCATAAAAGGAGTTGTATATTCAGTTAAGAAGCTACCTTCACGCTCTGAGTACATACTCATAGGGTCTATCTTATTCATGTAATCTTCTGAACCCGTTACCATAAAACTGGTAATTGATTGCCAAAACCTTACTTCTTTCCTCAATGACAGTGGAACTTCTAAAATCTGGATTGAGCGCGCAACGTTGTATGCAGTGATATACTCATAATCCATGTAATTCATGGCAGCTTCTATTAATTTAACGTTATATGAGTTACCAAACGTTGGATCTTCTCTTTTTATCAACTTGATTATACTTAAACCTTCTGTATAGAACCCATTAGCGAGGTAAAACAACGCCCAATTTGCATATATCCTAGCTTTCTGCTCCGAGCTTTTTGCCGCAATCAGCGTTTTGCGAAGCATATTAACTTTATTTAAAAACTGATCATCTACAACTTCATAGCTTTTAAGACTTAGAATACTTTGGAAATCTTCAACAAAATCGTCCATTTTGAAGCCATATTTAGCGTCTTCAAATTTAGCTTCATGCTTTTTATAAACCCGCGGGGCAATATTCAGTCCAGCAGCTCCTGATATTTGGCAAATCTTATTGTTCTTTTTAATTTTAACTATATCTGATACTGGCTTTATTACCGCACCTTGAATTGACTTTAGAATGCGAAAATCAACAAATGTGAATTTGTCATTTATTGCCACCGCGCTATCTACAACTGGGAAGGCAATCAACTCATCGCCAACATGATTATCAATGAACCTTATTGGCTCCCTAGCTTCTTCATCGAATTCAATATCTACCCTAGGGTGCGGAGCAGCTAAAGGACGTGACACAACCCTAATATCTTTTGCTTTTATAGACTTATTAGAAATCTCCAAATTCCATTCATATCCAGTCCTATACATAATGGCAGTTGGCAAAGAACCCTTATCTTCATTTAACAGCATAGAAAAAATTATGTACTTAGGATCACTATTTTCCTTTTTGAAATCACTAAACCATTTACCTTTCAAATCTGTGGTTTTAATTTTCGATCCCTTATCAAAAACCACCCATAATCTTTTATCCCTAATAAATGATGAGGCTGCTACGTCTTCAGGCCATTTGAAAGTGACAATAGTTTTTTCGGATTCTTCTATTACATTCACATCCAATATCTCAGAGTCAGAATGCTCATGTTTGGTTTTTTCTTTTGCTTCATTTTGAGCCTTATTAATCTCTTTTTCAGGCAATCTTTGCTCGTTGAGTAAAACTATATCTATACCGGTTTTATCAACTATTTTAAATTTTCTTATTTTGAACTTACCATCTGGCAATGTCAAAGTAAGTCGTGATTTTTGAATATCGACATCTGAAACATATTCTTTAAACTTAGTAATATCACTCAAATCACCAAACTTTGTATCAGCTTGAAACCTTATACTTAGAATTTTATCAGCATGATTAAAGGTAAAATTGTTTTTATCCCCAATAAACATAATTCTAAGTGAGCCCTCTCTTTTTAGAACCTCCACCTTAACTTTATCACTTTTTGCATGCGAAACACTTGGTAGAACGCCAAGACCTACCATAATCAGAAGTACAATATATTGAATAAACTTCTTGTTCACTTACATAAATTCTATTTAGGACAGATAAACGGTAGCAAACTTTTCAATAGAGATAAATACATTAATGATTTTATGCTTAAAATTTTTGTGTATTAGGTACAGCAGTATTCTCCCCTGTAATAGGGTGTATATTTCTCCCCCTGGTTAAAGCATATGGTTTAAGGCTTTCTTTGCGCTTAAAGGTCCAGTTAAAGACCGATTCACCACTTGTTTCCGAGAAAGCATATTGCTTAAGTACTTTCTTGAATTGCTCATCGCTTAAAAAATCTTTTTCTAGCTTATATGTGTATTGAACTTCAACTTCTTTCGGATCAAATTTTTTGACAACTGCCTTGCCTTTGCATGCTGTATAATACTTGCCATCTATAGCATCTCTAACCTCTTTCGGAAGAAGCGGATTCATGATGCAGTATTCCGTTGCATTCAAATACATTAGTACTTTCACTGCAGATTTCTTATTCGCCTCAAAAACGTACATATACTCTTTATGCTCACCTGGGCTATCCATTGGCTCTTTACGAGTGATGCCGAAAAAGTTTGTCTTCTTTTCAAATGGGTATACGACTTCATGGCTAATACCCCATTCTTCTTGCTTGTATATGATCTTGCCATCCATATCGGCAATGAACAATGCACCTGCTTTTGACTTTTCCCTAAAGATGAGGAATTTATTTTTTTCTACCGAGATCTCGTCTATTTGGATGCTATCAGAGTAGTTTTGCAGCTTATTATTTATAACTTTTTCATAAACATTAAAGTCAACAACGCCTTTTTTACTTTCATTCATTGCTGCAACAAAGGCTCTGTTTAAAATAATATCAGATGATGGTTGCGCAGCATTTGCAGTTGCAACAAACAGCAACAGTAATAGACAAACTAATCTACTCATATAGCACCATGGCAGTGTTTATACTTCTTGCCAGAACCACAAGGACACAAATCATTACGCGCTACTTTACCCCAAGTAGACGGATCTCTAGGATCTCTATCTTCAGGATTGACGTGATTTTTCAATGTTCCACCATGATGATCTTGCGCAGCATTGTCTTGGTCTCCCGCAGATGGATCTTTCCTAGTTTCAAATGCTCCAGCAAGATTGTCTTTTTGCACAGATGGTATTTCGTGCGAAATCTGTATATGGAATAATCTCGCAACAGTCATTTCGGCGATATCATCAAGTAGCTTTTCAAACAAGTTAAATGACTCAATCTTGTATTCGTTCAATGGGTCTTTCTGCGCATATGCCCTTAATCCAATACCAGTACGCAAATGATCTAAAACATGTAAATGCTCTTTCCATAACTGATCTAAAGTTACCAACATTACTTGCTTTTCAGCCATACTCATGGCTTCTTCGCCAAATTCCGAAATCTTCGACTGGTAATGCTCTTTCATTTGTTTGAGTATTAATTCTAAGATTTCCTCATTAGCAACACCCTCTTTCTGAGAAAGAGATCTAACATCGACGTTAATTGAAAATGTTTTAAATATATCTTTTTCAAGACCATCTACATTCCACTGCTCAGGTAAAGAATTAATAGGGATATTTCTTGCAATATCTTCTTCAGCTATTCTCTCCGCCATTGAAATCAGGTCTTCTCTTAGGTCTTCAGTTTTCATTAGATATCTTCTCTGATCATAAATAACCTTACGTTGATCATTCATTACATCATCGAATCTAAGAAGTGTCTTTCTTATATCATAATTTCTTGCTTCAACTTTACTTTGCGCCTTTTCTAATGATTTACTAATCCAAGGATGAACAATCGCTTCACCTTCTTTAACGCCAAGTTTTGACAATAAATTTTTAATTTTATCAGAGCCGAATATTCTCATTAAATCGTCTTCTAGGGATAAGAAAAACTTTGTTCTTCCTGGATCACCTTGACGTCCTGAACGACCTCTTAGCTGATTATCAATTCTTCGCGATTCATGACGCTCTGTACCTAAAACAAAAAGCCCGCCAGCAGCAAGAACCTTTTCTTTTTCGCTTTCTACAAGAGCCTTGGCTGACTCAATATCCAAACTCTTATCAGCTAGAATCATCATTTCAGGGTTCCCCCCAAGCTTGATGTCAGTACCGCGACCTGCCATATTGGTCGCAATTGTGACCGCCCCTAGACGCCCAGCTTGCGCAATAATCTCGGCTTCTTTTGCATGATATCTTGCATTTAAAACGTTATGCTTGATTCCTTTTTTATTTAGTAATGAGGATATAAGCTCTGATTTCTCGATGCTTACCGTTCCAACCAATATCGGCTGACCTTTTTTATGTGCTGCTTGTATCTCATCTAAAATTGCATCATATTTCTCATTCACAGACAGATAAATTGAGTCGTCTTCATCAATACGTTTTACAGTCACATGCGTCGGAATCGACACCGATTCTAACTTATAAATATCGCTAAATTCCGCAGCTTCGGTCATAGCTGTACCAGTCATTCCCGCCAACTTAGGGTACATACGGAAATAATTTTGGAATGTCACTGACGCTAAAGTTTGATTCTCATTCTGAATGGCGACTTTTTCTTTCGCTTCTAGAGCTTGATGCAGACCTTCTGAATAGCGTCTGCCTTCCATGATCCTTCCTGTAAACTCATCAATGATATATATTTTTCCATCCTTCACAATATAATCGACATCTTTGCTAAACAAATGGTGTGCACGTAATGCTTGGTTCACATGGTGTACAACTGACATATTCTCAAAGTCGTACAACCCAGTTTCTTCTGAAATAATCTTGTTATTTTTCAACATAGACTCTATTTCAATATGCCCAGCTTCTGTCAGAATTGCCGACCTATTCTTTTCATCAACTTCATAATGCTCTTTAGAAAGCTGAGGGATAACTTTGTTCACCTTTACATAAAGATCGGTATTATCTTCAGTTGGCCCTGAAATTATCAATGGCGTACGCGCCTCATCAATTAAGATACTATCAACTTCATCAACGATAGCGAAATTGAATTCACGCTGTACCATATTCTCAATTCTATACTTCAGATTATCTCTCAGATAATCAAAGCCAAATTCATTGTTCGTTCCGTATGTTATATCAGCTTGATATGCAGCCTTTCTAGTTAGCTCATCAATATCATTAGTAACACACCCTATTGTGAGACCTAAGAATTTATAGACAGCACCCATCCATTCAGCGTCACGTTTTACTAAATAATCATTCACTGTTACGAGGTGTACACCCTTCCCTGTTAGAGCATTTAAGTATATTGGCAGTGTGGCAACTAATGTCTTTCCTTCGCCAGTTTTCATTTCAGATATCATTCCTCTATGAAGTATCACACCACCTATTAACTGAACGTCGAAGTGTCTCATTCCAAGAGTTCTTTTTGAAGCCTCTCTTACAACAGCAAAGGCCTCTGGCAATAAGTCATCCAAAGTAGCACCTGCTGCTAATTTGTCCTTAAATTCTTGGGTTTTATTCCTAAGATCGGAGTCTGACAATTTCTCTAAAATTGGCTCAAAATCGTTAATTTGCTGCACGATAGGCAGTATTGCATTGATTATTCTATCATTAGAACTTCCAAATATCTTCTTAGCTAAATATGCAAACATTACTTAAAACTCTATATTCTATGAGCTATTGGTTTATCCGATATTTATGCTCTCAGCAAGTGTTTTTAGAACTTGAAAAGCGACACTATATCTTTAATCGTTACATATATCATCAATGCAACTAGCATAGTTAAACCTATTCTAAACCCTATCATTTGGATTTTTTCACTAACAGGCTTTCCTTTCACGGCTTCAATTGCATAATACATTAAGTGTCCGCCATCTAGCATTGGAATTGGAAACAGGTTTACCAAACCAAGGTTTATTGATATCAGCGCAATAAAAAATAAAACCCCATTTATGCCTGATTCAGCAGATTGCCCAGAATATTTAGCAATTTTTATAGGTCCACCCAAGTCATCGGTACTTCGTGCCCCCGTAAGCATCTGCCAAACACCCTGCAACATGCTTACTGATATGTTATATGAATCTTGCACAGCTTCTACAACTGCCATCCCAAAAGTTAGCTCTTCGTTCAAAAACTTGTTGGATGTAATGCCTAGCATAGGCATTTTAATTTCATTACCAAAGATGTCTTTAGTAACCTTAACTTCAGGAGTTAGATCAAACTCTAACTCTTCATTTCCACGAGCTACTACCACATGCATTTGCTCGCCAACATTCAAAGCCAAAATTTGCCTAATTTCTTCAAATGTTTCAACATCTTCATTATCAATTTTCTTTATTAGGTCACCAGCTTTCAAACCTGCCTTTTCAGCGACACCGTCTTTAACAACGGCTGTAATTTCAGGTGCGATATAGGCTTTGCCATACACACTAAACATTGTCGCTAAAATTACTATTGCCAAAGCATAATTAGCAGCTGGCCCAGCAAATACTATTAGCGCTTTTTGCCATATTTTTTTAAAATAAAACGACTGTGTTTTCTCTTTTTTTGTAAGCTTTTTAAGTTTATCAAAGTCAGGGGAACTTGATGGATCAGAATCACCAAACATTTTTACATATCCGCCCATTGGAATTGCTGCAATTTTCCAGCGCGTACCGTGCGGATCTGTCCAGCCAACCAATTCAGTACCAAAACCAATCGAGAAAATTTCTACTTTTACACCATTCAGTCGTGCCACTATATAATGGCCAAACTCATGAACAAACACAACAACGGTAATAACTACCAAAAACCAAAAAACACTCATTAAGCCAGACAAAAACGGATCCATAAATCTAATATTCAGAATTCTATTAAGATTAATATATTGATTATTGCACCAATTACTAGGGGTATTTGAATAAAAACAGCATGGCGCATTCGGAGGGATTCGAACCCATCAGCCTTTGCCTCCGGAGGGCAACGCTCTATCCAGTTGAGCTACGAATGCGTAGAACACGGATTACACTATAAATTATTTATACTCAATAGCTAATATTTCATAATAACGATGTCCCTTCGGCGTAGTGACCTCAACAGAAGCACCAACTTTTTTCCCCATCATTGCTTTTGCCACAGGGGAAGCATGTGATATATGGCCTCTTTCAAGGTCAGCTTCGAAATCACTAACGATCTTATATTCTATCTTCACCTCAGTTTCTTCATCTACAATTTTTACAGTTGCTCCAAACTGGACGTAATCACTTTCAATTGTAGAAATATCAATAATATGGGCTCTACCAAGCTTTGCTTGCAAATCATTTATCTTTGCTTCTATGAACCCTTGCTTTTCCTTAGCAGCACTATATTCCGCATTTTCAGATAAATCACCATGAGCACGAGCTTCAGCAATTGCTTTGATAATTGCTGGCCTTTCAACAGTTTTAAAATGATGAAGCTCTTTTTCCAGCCTTTTATGGCCTTCTGGTGTGATTGGAAATCTTGCTGACATAGAGGTCTCCCTATTTTTTGCGTTGATTATCGTACACTATATTCGCAATTTTTGCAAATAGATAGAAATCTAAAGCCTAGCTATTGATAATTAACACTAAAGAGAAATCAGTCCTTTCACTTTTGCTAAAGCTGTGTCTACACCTTTTATATCAGTGCCGCCGGCTTGTGCAAATTCTGGTCTACCACCTCCGCTACCGCCAACCTCTTTAGCAGCTTCTTTGATAATTTCGCCAGCTTTTAATTTACCAGTTAAATCATTTGTCACGAACACTACTAGAGAAACTTTATCTTCATAAACAGAAGATAATGCTATAACACCGCTTTTGATTTTATTGCGAAGGGCATCAACCACACCTTTTAATTCCGATGGTGGAATTCCTTCGAGTTTTTTACATAGGAATTCTACACTTCCAACCATCTCTGGCTTTACATCATTCGATAAAATGCTTTTCAATCTGAAGTCACTTAGGTCTTTTTCCAATCTCTTCTTTTCATCTTGAATTGCAGTAATACGCGTAAGTAAATCGGCTTCCGCGCATTTGAAAATTGCCGCTGCTTTTTTCAGATTCAATTCTTTTGAATTCACATAATCCAATGCGGCAATACCTGTTAAAGCTTCAATACGTCTAATTCCAGATGCAATTGCTTCTTCAGAAACAATTTTAAATAGACCAATATCACCAGTAGCACTTACGTGGGTACCACCACATAATTCAAGTGAATCGCCCATAGAAACCACGCGAACTTCAGCGCCATACTTCTCACCGAATAATGCCATAGCACCAGCTTCAATCGCTTGCTCAGGTGTTTTAATATCGGTATTAACTTTATTGTTAGTTATGACCATATTATTGACCTTTATTTCTACTTCTGAAACTTCTTCAGGTGTTAGTGCTCTCTGATGAGCAAAGTCAAAGCGGAGTCTTTCTGGCGCAACTAGTGAACCTTTTTGCACAACAGTTTCGCCAAGAGTATCGCGAAGTGCTTTATGTAATAAGTGCGTTGCTGAGTGATTTGCTCGAATTTTATTTCTGCGTGCACTATCTACATTTAAGTGGACAGTTTGACCAACTTTTATCTCACCATTTACTTTTGTCTGATGTCCAAAAATTGTGCCAGCATATTTCTTTGTATCGGTCACTTCAGAATTTTCTATCATTCCTGTGTCACCCATCTGCCCGCCAGACTCTCCATAAAATGGAGTCTGGTTAAGTATAATAATTGCTTCGGCATTTTTAACCGAATCAACTCTATTACCATCTTTGATAATTGCTTTAACAATTGCTTCGCTGCTTTCAACGTTATAGCCAAGGAACTCTGTCGCACCTACATCTTCGTAAACTTGGAACCAAATTTCATCAGTTGCTTTTTCTCCTGAACCAACCCAAGCAGCGCGAGCTCTCTTTTTCTGCTCTTGCATTTCTGAGTCGAAGGTTTTTTGATCAACGGTTATTTCACGAGCACGTAAAATGTCGCAAGTTAAATCTAAAGGGAAGCCGTAGGTATCATATAATTTGAATGCTGTTTTACCATCAAACACACTTCCAGCTTTTAAACCTTCTGATGTTGTACCGAGTAATTTCATTCCATTATCTATGGTCTGTCTAAATCTTTCTTCTTCAATTTTTAATGTTGAAGTAATTACTGCTTCAGCACGACGTAATTCTGGATAAGTATCGCCCATCTGACCAATTAATGTTGGCACTAATCTGAATAGAAGTGGTGTTTTACAACCAATCATGTGAGCATGCCTAATGGCACGTCTTAAAATTCTGCGTAACACATAGCCTCTACCTTCGTTTGATGGCATCACCCCATCGGCAATAAGGAAGCAACCTGAACGCAAATGATCAGCAATTACGCGATGTGAAGTTAAATGTTTGGTATCGCCAGAAATATGCATCGATGCATCAATTATATTTTGGAACAAATCAATTTCGAAGTTATTTAGCTTGCCTTGCAGCACAGAAGAAACACGCTCTAACCCCATGCCAGTGTCGATTGAAGGCTTAGGCAGATTTATGCGCTTGCCACCTGCTTGATCTTCAAATTGCATGAACACCAAGTTCCAAATTTCAATGTATCTGTCACCATCACCTTCTGGTGTCCCTGGTAAGCCACCCCAAACTTTATCACCATGATCATAAAAGATTTCTGAGCATGGGCCACATGGGCCAACATCACCAGCTGACCAGAAGTTATCGTTTGTTGAAATTTTTATAATTCTATCATCAGATAATCCTGCAACTTTTTTCCAAATTTGCAAGGCTTCATCGTCATTGTGATAAACGGTTACATAAAGTTTATCTTTATTGATACCAAATTCTTTAGTTAAACAATTCCAAGCCAGTTCAATGGCACGATCTTTAAAATAATCACCAAATGAGAAATTCCCAAGCATCTCAAAGAATGTATGGTGGCGGGCAGTATAACCAACATTTTCCAAGTCGTTATGTTTTCCGCCAGCACGGACACATTTCTGAGAAGTTGCAGCGGTTTTATATGGAGGGGTTTCAACGCCTGTAAAATAATTTTTAAACTGCACCATGCCAGCAGCAGTAAACATCAGTGTAGGGTCATTGTGCGGAACTAACGGGCTTGATGGCACAACTGCGTGACCGTTTTTTTTGAAGAAGTCTAAAAAGGTGCTACGGATTTGATTTACTTGCATGGTTGGAAACCTAAATTTTTAAGATAATTTAGATTATTATTACGATTAGTTCAACTCTTCCCTTTCAAGCCTCCTAAAATGCCTTACAACCTCGCTAGGTTCATAGTACGCCAACTCACACAATGTGACAAAGCTTGGGTTATGTAATCTTACAAATGCCCTAGCCATCCTTTTAAACTTAAAATTACGTTTTTTTGTGGTAGTGGAAAAAGCATCTGTAAAAAGCTGCATTACTGCGGCTCTCCACAACGCTCTGTATCTTTTAAGCTCATCTTCTGCCCCAGACTTGCTAATCTCATGAATAGGTAAATGTTGAAAATTATCTAGCACCGAACACCCCATTTAATTGAATTTCAGGGATAATACATCATATTTACCTATTATACAAGTCACTTCTTAACAAAATTGTAATATTTCTACCTTTTACAAATTAACCAAAAATTAACCATTAATAAGTAGAATCATATTAAGCACTAAATTAGGCAGTTATATGCGCGAACAAGAAATAGTACAAAGCGTCAAAAACGGGATATTCACTAAAGAGCAAGGACTGCAATTAGGGGACGCACTAGCAAAAAGTAGCGATCTTAGTTTTAGCACAAACTTGATGAAAGCAATGTATGAAATAATGCTGGATGATTTGGATAAATCTAATCCGGCGATATTTGCAGCTGCATATAATGCGGCAAGAATTATCCATGCAAGCCTAAAGGATAAAAGCCCAGCATTCTCTGATCCAAATATTATAACTCAACAAAACGCAATGCTTGCCTGCTTACAGTCAGAAAAAATAAATCAAATGCCAGCCATAAAAGCGCAGAACATTAAAGCATACGGTGCTGCTGCACTCAGAGAACTTTTAGAAGATACCTATGCAAAACATAGCACATCCCTAGGACAGGTAGCAGCGAACAACAAGCAAGTAACTTTGGCAAGCAAAGACATTAAAATTGACAAAGATAACCCGCTCATAAGTATCAATACTCCTAACTATTCTGGACTTCCTAGAACTTCTGAACTTCCTAGAATGAGTAATGTAGATCCTAAAACGCTGCCTGTTGCGGAGAAAGTAACCACTACTCCTCAGCCACAGGTATTTGAATATCAAACCATACCCGATCTTAATGCTCAAGGGCCTACATCTGCCAAAAGTGAATATGCAACACTCGCTCTAGGTCCTGATCCATCACAAAGACCTTTACCTACGGAACCTGCAGAACCTAAATTTCCAACAGTTCAAACTATACCAACCCTTGGTAATGCATCAGCGCAATCTACTACTACTGCTGATACTGCTGTTTTGGGAAGTCCCTATGCTGTTAGACCTTTACCAGCAACTTCAGAAAACCAGTACGGAACACTACCACAACCTAGATCTGATGCTATGGCCTATTTTCCTTTAAATGGAGGTTCTCCAGAAGGCCAATACGGCTTAACTCAAGAGGCACTGGAAAAAGGTCGTCAAAAACAAGAAGAGCAACTTAGAAGAGCTAACTACCAACCATTAGCTGCAACTCAACAAGTTAACACACAGGCAACACAACAATATGGAGGTGTTCCACAAGGCGCTTCACAATACGCTGATGCACAAAATCTTATTGACCAAAGGAATCAAGCTGCTCAAAATAACAGCCAACAACAAGTGAATCCTATGGCAAGACCTTTGCCTACACCTACACAACCTACACAACCTACACAGGTCGCCATAGACATGCCACCTTCTACTGCTGCCAATACCTCCACTTCCACCCCTGCTGCAACTCAGCCCGGGCATGTTGCAATAAATATTAATGATGCAGGTTCTGAAGACAATACCTCATCTTCAGAAAGAAGAATTACAGACCAGAAATATCATTTAGTCTTAACCGACCAAATTCTCACTGCAGAAATTAGACAGAATGATAATTTACGCGCACAGAGAATGATTGCAGGAAGCTTATTTGCAAATATGGGATTACCTGCAAGTGAGATTGACAAGCTACTCGACAAAGCGTTTGTCGCCAGTTTAGACTCTGCCGAATTTAAATCACTTGAGGGCGCAAGGTTACTAAAACTTAGAGAAATGATTGCAGAGATTTATAAAGGCGGCACTAAAGACATAACCACCCTAAACAAAGAAATTAAAGAAACTGCCAATAAACTTTTAACCAGAATTGGTGCGAAAAAATTAAACAACGAAAAATATGTTGCCGATAATTTTTCAGACATAGATGAAATTAAAAAAGAATCTCTAGAACGTGCCAATAAAATGCTATCTGAAGCTCTGGATAAAAACGGATCTAAAGAATGGAATGACGCGGTGATTGATTCAATTACAAATGAGATTGATTATCCAAAAATGATAAGAGATAAGCATTCTGATTTGCTCAAAGAAAATTCAAAAGAAGCTACATTTAGTAGCAGAATGCAAATGTTTGGTGGGGCATTTGGTACTGGCGCTGCTTTTTATATTCTAGCGCAACTACTCTTCCCTCCTATAGTGTTTGTTGGTGCACTACTACTTATATTCTCATTCATTGGAGCAGTAGTAACTGTGCTTGCAGAAGGCTTGTCAAAACTTCTGACTGGCATAACAAAATTCGTTTTAGGCATCTCAAAATTGGTTACAGGATTAGTAGTCGGGGTTATAGACCTAATTAGATCTGCAGTAGTTGGCATCGCAAATCAGTTCATTACAGACCCGAGTAAAAAATTCGATTATTTTACTCTAACACCAGCAGCGTTGAAGGGTTTAGATAAAATCCAAAACAGTATTTTTGAAGAAAACAAACCAAAATTTAGTGAAAGGAATCCAGAAAGATTTATGGCTAACAGAGATGGCCTACAGGGGAAATTAGATTCTATAAGCGTTAGAGCGGAAAATCCTCCTGCTGCAAAACTCACTCCAAAGCCTGCTCCAACTCTAACCCCAATAACTCCTGTTACATTGCCGCCTTTGAATCAATCACCTCCAATTCCCGCTCTCGTAGTACCTGCTGCCGTTTCTTCTTCAACCGCTGCTATTGCTGCTGCAACTGACCAGAATTATGGTATATTACCAGGCCAATTTGCCAAATCCGACGCGGCTAAGGCAGCCGCTGCAATAACTGCGCCACAACCATCACACCTGACTCCTGAGCAAGTCGTTAATGCTCAAACTATCGCCGCAGCTGCTGAACAAAAAATTAAATCTGAGGCTGAACTTAAAAACAACCCAGACGCAGCGCGTAAGACAGAATTAAATCGTCTGATAGCCCAGTCAGAAGGGATGATTCAAAGAGCACGAGAACAACAAAATCAACCTTTAGTAACTGTAAATACTGCCCCACCTCAAGCTACTACTATACAAACACAATTAAACTCACCAATAACAGTAGCGCCATTAAGCGCTTCTCCTAAAGCACCAGAAGCTCAACAATCTACAACTGCAGTCCCTACAAATACTAACGAAACAACTTCACCACGACTAATTCGCAAACCTCCTCCAATTCCAGGACCAAAAACTCCGTACGGCTCAATGCCTAACTCTGGTGGAGATGGACTTAGCAGATCATAGGTTTTGCCTAACTTTTTCATGCATAGCAAAAACCCGTTCCCACTGTTTTTCCAAAGTGAATTTCCTTAGAAAAACTTTGTGTGCACATGCCGCTTTTTGATTTGCCAAATTAGGGTTAGACTTTATTGATGCCACTATGTTATCTATACCTTGAACAACTTTACTCGATTCCAGATCTGGATCTATATAGTAGACACAATCTCCAAATTCTCTCATTATGAATGGGTTTTTATCTGAGATAATAACAGCACCTGCAGCTGCAGCTTCAAATATCCTTTTCGAAGGTATGCCATATTTTTTATGAAAATTACTATGCAATAGCAAGACCATGCCTGAGTCATGTAATACATTAATTAAACTATCAGGGTCGTAATCAATAAGCCCAGCATAAGAATTTTTAATGAATGACCATTTATAGTCAAAACCATATACTTTGAAATAGCCAGTCTGATCAAGAAGTTTAAAAATATCCTTATAATGTTCTGAGCTACGATCTACATCCCAATTTGTCCCCATATAAACCAAATTTTTAGGCACAGGTGTGGAATATGCAGTTTCAAAGATTGATGGGTAGTAATCAAACAAAAGATTACTTGTTACTTTTGGATTGCGACTTTGTGCAGCTTTGATAAATGACGTAGACCAATCCATTTTATCTCCATAAAATATAAAACCATCAAACAGCTCAAGCCAATCCAAAGTTTTTTGTGATATTTTATTTTCAGTTGTGAAATCAACCATCTCTCTACGAGCTATGTCTAAGACTCCATATTTAACATAACCATCGTCTCTTACCATATCCGGAAAAGGGTATAATACAAAATCCGGGTTTATTCTTGATGATATAAAATCCTGCACCACAGACATGTACTTATGATGCCAACTCCAACCAAACAAGCTGTAGTACTCAAAAATATAACAAGCAGACCCTAAATTATTTATAGCCCTACAGTTGTGTTGGGACTCTTGCATCTCTGCAATAAAAGAGCGAGGTGAAATAATAAGAACTGTATACTTCGGCTGCACTCCATCAGCCAATGGAAAACTAAAAAAGCTAAAAGAAAAAAAGCTGTACAACAGTAGACCCAAAACTAATAATGGCGATAGTAATATAGGTATGAAAAATCGATTCCAATTATATTTTTTTCGCGATCTTTTTTTCATTTGCTACTTTAAATTTTCTATGCATCGTAAATACTTTTTTCCATTGCTCTTCTAAAGCAAATTTTTTGAGAAATATATTATGATCACAAGCCGCTTTCTGATCCGCCATACTAGGGTTGGCTTGAATTTCTTTAACAATTTTATCAATCGCACTAGATACTTTAGGAGGCTTTACATCAGTATCAACATAATAAACGCAATCCCCAAATTCTTTTTTTACAAAAGGGTTTTCGTCACTAATTATAACATTACTCGCTGCCGCTGCCTCAAAGATCCTCTTTGATGGTACACCATATTTATTATGAAGCTGACTGTGAAAAAGAAGAGCTATTCCAGATTTTTGCATAGTCTTAATCAAAGTATCTGCATCAAATGGAATTGTTCCTTTATACGAATTCTTTATATAACTCCACCCTTCTTTTCTTCCATAAACTGCGAAGTATGGTTTTTGATCTAGATTGCTAAAAATTTTCGTAAAATGACTCGATCTGCGTTTTACATCCCAATTCACACCCACATAAAAAAGCTCTTTCCGATCAGAATGATATAATTCAGTTTTGGGTATAGTTGGGTAGAATGAATACAATATACTTTTATCTTTCATCTCAGTGTAGTTACTAAGATTTGATATTAAATTATCAGCCCAATCTTTGTTATTTCCATAAACCACATAACTATCAAATAACCCAACCCACCATAGCTTATCCTCAGGGAGATCCCCATAGTTTTCAAGAGAAACTGATTCATATTGAGCCACATCTAAAGACGCATATGTCGGATATTTACCTCGTTCAAATAACATGTATGGGAAAGTATAAAACACAAAGTCAGGCTTTATATTGTCATTAACTATCGTTTGTACAAACGCAAAAAATTTGTCAAAAAACCTCGGCTGATCTGGATGATATCCAAATTCAAAGAGGTAACAGCTAGATCCTAGGTTATTTATCGCCTTACAATTATGGTAAGCTTCTTGCATTTCCCCAGCAATATCTGAATTAGCCACTAATAGCACCTTATAGTGCTGATTTACCTGAGATTCAGCAGGAAAACTAGTAATGCCGAACCACAGTTGATGCACTAGAAATATGACCAAAACTGTTGGTAACAAAATTAAATAATACTTATTCCAATTCTTCTTTTTTTTGCGCCGCATCTGCTGTCTTAAAGTTTATACCGAATATAACAGCATAAATAGAAACAAAAGCAAATGAATAAAATCTTAATACAAACTTAACAACATTGTAATAATTCTGTAACAATTGTTTGCTAATATTTAGTCTTTGAATTAATTATCATTTATATGACAATCAGAGCAAGCAATAGACTTCCAGAAATAATAGTAGACGAGTTAGAAGCGGACGATCAAGAAGAGCAAAATATTGATGAAGCAGACGATATGGCTGCTGAAGCCATAGATACCGCAGAAAGAGTTCCATTTGACGGTAATTCATTCTTTGTTGGGCTCCTAAGAGATCTAAGTAATAGCAGCACAGACATGGTCAATATCAGAATATTTGCAATTAATAACTTTTTGAATGTGCATGCAGGAAGTTTTGACCCAATGTATAAAGCTGCATTCCGCTACGCGCACACCACACGCTTTGTTGTTGAAGATTTTTTTGTTATGATCAATAAACTAACTAATGTTAGTGATGTGGAAAAGAATACTTGGCTATCGCGAGTAGCAGGTTTACTACTTACTAAATTACACAACATGGAAAATCTAGATAGAGTAGATACGATTTCCACAACTAAAAAACTGCTGGCCTATCTGGAAGATTCAGAGCGTCTAACTAGCGTAGTTGGAAGACTTACCGAAGGTGTATACACCCCTGCGGAATTAAGAAACAATACTTTTATCGATGCGCTACTTTCAGAAGAAGCTATATACGCTAAAAAAGAGCTTGGCTTAACTACCGAAAACTTACTTACACTTAGACAGAAATTTGCAGACAACGATGCTTTACAAGACAAAGAGCAAAATGATGAGAATTTCCGAACTATTTTATCCAATGAAAACGTTGATTATCTAAAAAAACAGAGAGCAGCTGGAAACTTAGTAAGAGTTATTAATTCAACTTGGCCACAAGATGAAAGTCTGCATATAAAATTATTTAATTCGCCTGAATTCTTTAAAACACTCTTTCACCCAGACATTTGGAATTATATTGACAATGGTTATGGCACGTTAGATTTTTTCGTAAATAGAAGTGCGGAAGAACTACAAAGCTTGGTTAATCGTGAATTATCAGAAGTACAAAACACGATTCAGCTTTTGTCTTCTCAGCCAACGTTACTTGCTTCAACACAATTCGCTACATCCCTAACTGATGATGATATGGATGCTGACATGGATATCTCTGTTGCTACATCTAGCACCATGGTTGCAAATACAATTAATCATCCACCAGTTTCTGGAAAGCGTAAGAGATAGGCTTGCCCAAGTCAAAAATTATCTCTTTTTATTTCTTATGTTTTAAGCTAAACATTTAGTATTATATTAAAATCATTTGGGCTTGGCTTGATCAGAATACTAAGCAGTATTTTAACCATACTCTTCCTCATTACCGGGGCAGGCTTGAGCTGTATATATTATCTTTACTACATACACGAAAGCACTAAAGGAGAAGTTATACTCATAATCCCAAAACAGTCTTCATCAACTGAGGTTGGAGAATTGCTAGAAAATGCAGAAGTTGTCGACAGCAGCATAATATTCCAAGGGTTTGCATACCTACACCTAAAGCAAAAAAGATATATCCAACCTGGTGAATACAAATTTGAAGATGGGCTAAATTTGTCTCAAATCTTTACCAAGATATTAACGGGCGACAGATACATGCGCCATATAACCTTCCCAGAAGGATACACAAATTTTCAAGTAGTAAATTCTCTTCGGAATGCATACGGACTTGAAGGTGATGTCGTACTGCCAATAAAAGAGGGAAGCCTAATGCCAGATACATATTACTATTATTATGGCGAAGCTAGGGTTTATATAATCTCAGCTATGAGCAAAACCATGGAAAGATTTATAAATGAAGCTTGGGAAAAAAGATCGGCAGATACTGCTGTGAAGAACAAAGAAGAAGCGATTATTCTAGCTTCGATTATAGAGAAAGAAACTGGCCTCTCAGAAGAAAGAGGCAAGGTATCATCCGTATTTAATAATAGATTAAAAATCGGAATGCCTTTACAAGCTGACCCAACAGTAATTTACGCGCTAAAAAATGGAGATACTGATTACGAATACAAGTTAACTAAAGAAGATATGCATTTTAATTCTCCATATAATACCTACGTCTACAAAGGTCTTCCGCCTACAGCAATCTGTAATCCCAGCAGAGCCTCTATTTCGGCAGCACTCCACCCTGAACAAACTAATTATTTATATTTCGTTGCTGACGGCAAAGGTGGACATATTTTCTCAAGCAACTACCAAGATCATATAAACAATATAAAAAAGAATTAAGGTTATGTGTTTTTCGACTGTGCTACAAATATACTAGTTAAAGTCATACAAAAGAGAGGCTATGCTGAACTTGGTTTAGCATTAAAAAAGGACAGACCCCGAAACAAGTTCGGGGTGACAATGACGCTCAAATGTCATGCTGAACTTGGTTCAGCATCTAGTGCTAAATTCGCTATTATTGTTTGTTAACAAACAAAGAGCTTGAAGAATAAATTATGTGCGGCTGAGGGCGAATTCGTCTCACCTAATTTGTGATGAAAGCATAGCTACTATTAAAAACCCCCTCAATTCTTTGCATCCAATTTTTTAACCTCTTATAAATATTACCTAGAATTTTGAAAGTGTTTCTTATTTTGTCTTTGATTACCTTTGCTTAGTAGGGGATCCTTAGTCCTAATACTCACATATGCTTTTCCGTGTGGCGTGATTCCAAGCCACGCTTCGATTGCTTGACGTGATGAAGTGGAGTGTGATGAGTAAGATGGTTTATGGTTGTCGTTCAAAACACCGCGCTGTCCTGAATCTGGAACTTTTACTATATGTTTAGTATCAGGTTCAATTGCAACAAGAGTACTGAAGGCAGTACATCCAAGTGACATGTAAAAAGAAGCAGGAAAACCAGTACCTGCATCAAAATCTACTTCGCAATCCTCATCTAAGTGATTAAATAAGAAGTCTTCGCAAGAAAATCTTGGACCATGGCGTCTTCGACCAAGAATCTCTCTAACCTGATCTATCGTTAAGTTAACCATAGACAAATACACGTTTGTTATCTTGGGCAAATATAACTTACTTTCTTCAAATATAAAATATTGTTTTTTGCGCTAGATATTCTATTCTGATTTTCGAAATAAGTTTATCGGAGTAAAGACATGTCAAACTTTGCACAAGAATTAAAAGCTGAGTTATTGAAAAAAAGTATTTTAAATCATCCGTATTATCAATCATGGAATGCTGGGGAATTAACTCACGAATCACTTGCAGAATATAGCAAACAGTATTTCCACCACGTACAAAGCTTCCCGCAAAGTTTGAGTGCATTGCATTCAAAGTGTGAACCTACAAATAAAGAAGCGCGTGCAATAATTATGGAAAACCTAGTTGAGGAAGAGGTGGGCGAGAAAAACCACCCTGATATGTGGTTGCGTTATGCTGCAGGGCTTGGCGCTTCAGAAGCTGATGTGAAAAGTGTTGTGCAGAATAAAGAAACAAAAAATTTAGTTGATACATTCAAGCAAGTATCTTCGGAAAATTATGAGAAAGGTTTGGGTGCGTTGTTTGCACATGAATTCCAATATCATGAAATTGCCAAAACCAAAAAAGATGGCTTGCAAAAGTTCTACGGTATTACTGATGAAAACGTTTTGGAATTCTTTACAGTGCACGGTGAAGTAGATGTTTGGCATGCAGAGCAACTGACAAAGTTACTTAATAAATTACCAGCTTCCGCATATAAGGAAGTTAGGGAAGGCGCATATAAAGCAATTGATGCATTATGGGGTTTCTTAGATGGTATGATGCATACTTGTCCGTGCAAGCATTAGACTGGTGGTTACTTGCTGCGGTCATCTGATGGCTTATGCTTTTTGTTTTGAGAATCTTTGTTATCTAATTCTAGAGCGCCACCATCCGTGATTATATTTACGACATCCATCAAAGCATTTTTTGAAAACTCAACAATACTTCTTTTAAATGATCTGTCCTGCGGTGCTGCTGTCGAACTTTGCGCACTGAGTTGTACTCCTGAAGTATTTGATGAAGCTGCGTCAAGTAACATTGCCTGCTCAGCTTTCGCTTTTATATGGTCTTCTATGAGTTTTTTTATATCACCAGATGCAGATAGGTCTAATGCTGTTTTACCTTCATTATTTTTAATACCAACATCTATTTTATCATGCATTAATAGTTCTTTTACTACCAAAAAACTATGAGCTGCTGCTATATGGAGTGGGGTATTTCCATTGCGATTTTTTTTATTTACATCCAACCCTATTAATATCATATCCTTTGCCTGTTGCAACAGCCCAAGTTCACAAGCTGAATCAATTAAGGTTTGACCAAATTGATTTCGTACGTAGAGATTAGCACCTGCTTCAGCAAGTGCTTTTGCAACTTCAATATGATGCCCATAAATTGCATAAGATAAAGGGGTCTCAGATGAAACAGTAGAACTATTTACATCAGCACCTCGATTTATTAGGAGCTTCGCCAGATCAGTTCTACCAAGCATGACCGCATAGTGTAGAGGTGTAAACAATCGAGAATTAGGTGCGTTTATATTTTTTGTTCTACTCATTAAATATTCTACTACATCAACTTGACCTGCTTCAACTGCATTATGTAACGGCAATATATTACCCCCTAAGTTATTGCAGGCCATGTTTGCTGGATGCAATTCTCCTAACTGTTTTTCTTGTTGTGAGGTATACTCCCCATATAAATTATACTTTTGCTCAAGAAATTTTTTTGTTAGTAATTTTATTACTTCTATACTCCCACCAGAAGCTGCGTAATGAATTATAGTTCCACCTTCATTATCTCTTTGTGTAACAGTGACTTTATTCTCTACTAACTCTTTTACCACCTCAAACAGTCCTTTTTTCGCTGCTACTTGTAATAACTTAAAGCCGTCTCTCTTTATTAAATTAGCAAATAGCTCAGGTCTATTTACCCTTATATCATTGAATAGTTTTTGAAATTCATTAATTTTTTGTTCTGAAATAAGGAGGTGTAATTGTATGAAATAAATTTTTGGTAAAATAACTTCTGTTCTGTTCTTTTCAGCAGACAATCCTGATTTAGAATCAATAATATCATATTGCTTCGACGTATCTGCTGAATATGGGTTACTGTTACCTTGGTATTCTACTAGAGAATTAGATACCAAAAATACTTCAGGCGTTTTTTGTCCTTCGCCTAGTGTAACCCTATCTATGCCATGAGAAGCTTGTAACTTTTTGCCCATTTCATTATAAAAAGGTCCGCACAAAAAATCAAGATTTTCGTTCTTTCTTTCATAAGAATCAAACACAAATGTTTTTTGGTTTTGCTGATCATTTTTTCCTAGCCAAACAAAGCTCTCGGCAACTATTTGATCACCTTTAAAAATCGCCACTATCCCACAATTATCATTGGTAATAGCTTCGACTGGTATCATTCTGCCTCCTTCATCGGCTCCTATAGATTGACAATTGTTTACAAGTTTGCCCATAACCAGCGTCCTCCAATCTTGAGGAGGTAATATTTCTAGTCTATACTTGGCAAGTTCAGGAGTTTCATATTTTTCGGCTATGTCTTTGCCATCAATTTCAACTTTAGGAATTTTAGTTGTAGTTTTAATTTTTGTGGTCTTGCCTCCATATTCAAATTCATTACCAAGCAGAATGTTTAATCCAAAGTTAAAGGTTGTAAGTGACATATTATTGATTAGACATATTTCAGTGTAATCATGCAAATCTTTGTTACTTACTCCTTTAGGCAACTCTTTTGCATTAGCTATAGTTTTCTTAGCGTCAGGATATTTTATACTGAGCAATGTATCCCTAGCTTCTTTTAAGTTTCTTGGAACTCTTTTTAGATTTTGCTCTATTAATTCAGCCGATTCTAAGCACTGAAAGGAGGCAGGGCCAGTGTTTAAAACAAATTCATACCATTCCTCCCTTTTCCACTTAGCATTATTTCCAGGAAG
This sequence comes from uncultured Candidatus Midichloriaceae bacterium, assembly GCA_964625465.1. Taxonomy (GTDB): domain Bacteria; phylum Pseudomonadota; class Alphaproteobacteria; order Rickettsiales; family Midichloriaceae; genus CAZLFQ01. Next base: position 35,199 of record CAZVFD010000007.1, read on the forward strand.
ATTGAGTTTTAGGCGAAGGTTAAGAATTGGATTCGGTGCATCTGAAGCTACTACTTGCCTTAAAAGTTCTAATGTCTTTTTTCTAAATTCATCTTGATCTGTTGTCGGAATTAAATTACGAAGCTTGTCATGTAATTCAATTAAATTGTATTCTCCAAAGGCCGATTTTTCACCTGACAATGTAGTGATCAAACCAAGGAGTGGCAGAAGAGGATAGCGTTCATTTGGCTTAAATGAAGAATTTTCTTTTTTGAAATCATCGCCTAGCAATTTTGATGTATCTTGTAACCAAGCATGAAGCTTAGGATGATTTTCTTTAGGAAATTTGTCTTGGTATTGCTTCATGAATTCAATTTCTCTAGGAAGAAAAGATTGGCAAGGTTGTGAAGAGTTCAATACTCTATTTAAATCTTCACCTTGTGTTGGCTTGGGCAAGATTTCAGCCTTTCCCTCAAGGTTTAAAATCTTTGGAGCTAATGTGGTGATCTCTTGGATGCTTAATTTATCTGTTTTCATATTTCGCCTAATTATGGGATGCTCGTTATATCACGCTAGCGTAGGTTAAAAAAGTTAATATTTAGTTAAGATTAGGAACAATTTTAGGTTGATTTGAATAATTAGTTTGTATTGGGTGTAAATATGAGTGCAAGAATGGTGATAAGCTGAGCTGCAGGCTTTTGTGAAGTGTAGCAAGCTCTGATGATAGGTATGGTATAAAAAGTTGTAAAAAGTTTAACTTTTTACTTGGGATTGACAATTAAAGATAGGTAGATTAGTCTACTGAGTGGACTAATTTATCTAAGGTGCCAAAATATGCGTCAATGCAAATTCTGTAACTCAAATTATTTAATAAAAAATGGCTATGTTAGAGAGCTTCAACGCTACGAATGCAAGTCTTGCGGCAAGACTCAGGTTGATGGAGATAAGAGAGCAAAGTACGACAATCACCCTAAGAAAATTGCAGTTATTTTATATCTAGAAGGTAATGGTATAAGACGTATTGCCAGGATATTGACCAAAATCACTGGAAGCGAGTTTAGGTGGCAGACTGTTGCCCAATGGCTCAAGAAGGCAGGGGAAATAGTGGCCGCTGAAGTCAGTAAGATTGAGAAGAAGTCAAAAGACATAGAGATCGTAGAAATGGATGAGCTCTATAGTTACATTAAAAAAAAGCAAATCAAATCAGAGTATGGACTGCTGTCGACAGAAACAAGCTCAGCTTTATTGAGACTGAAGTAGGTCCCGGCAGCTCTGTAATTGCCAGAAGAATTTGGGATAAAATATCTCATAATGCGATCAAGATAGTCTGTACTGATGGAAACTATACTTATGACAAGATAATTCTAATGCATGTCAGGCATGTTTTATCCAAAAAAGAAACGGCCTTGGTGGAATCTTACAACTCCGTGCTGAGACACTATTTAGCTCGATTGGCCAGAAGAACTAGATGTTACTCTAAATGTAGAGAGATGCTAAAACTCTCAGTGATCATGTTGATTCATAAAAAAATCTCTCTAGCTATCTATGCTTGACAATCCCCAATTATGGCTAATTACGCAGTAGCAGGGCTTAACAGCCCGCTAAGCTAGGCCGCCCTTTTTTTGAGTGTGATAATATAATTCACGTCAGTATTTTTTGACATACCCCATGAGTTAAGAATTGGACTAAATTTCATTCCAGAAACATCAACCACCTCATAATCACTCTTTGTCATAGCAAGCAATTCATCTGGTTTTACAAATTTTTCCCAGTCGTGAGTTCCTTTTGGCACCCACCTCAAAACATATTCAGCCGCTACCTTTGCGAGTGCAAATGATTTTAAAGTTTTATTGATTGTTGAAATAAATAGAAGGCCACTAGGTTTTAGGCATTTGGTTATATGTTTTAAAAATGTGTTGATGTCAGAGACATGCTCAACAATTTCTAAAGCAAAGATTATGTCAAACTTAGCTTCATTATACTGAGAGAACTCTTCAATTGACGTTGCATGATAATCTAACTCAACCCCATTTCTTAGTGCATAATTCTTAGCAACTTTTACATTCTCATCACCTGCGTCAATACCAGTAACATCAGCTTTAAGCCTTGCGAATGGAATTGAAATCAACCCACCACCACAACCAACGTCCAATATTTTTTTACCAGCAACCTTACCAATTTGGTTTTTAATATACGAAATCCTCACTGGATTCATTTTATGAAGAGGCTTAAACTTACCAGCTTCATCCCACCTCTCATCTGCCTTTGCTGAAAATTTTTCAATTTCTTTTGGGTCAATTGTTGATTTTTTCATGGCTATTGAATTCCTCTTTCAGCAGCATAGACACCCGAGATATTCACAAAAAACACTTCAGGCGTTATCTGATTTGTAATCAAAGCATTAAAATGTCCTTGAATCTGTAACTGGGCAACACGAGATAAAACTGGGTTTCCAAGCTGAACTGTACCAGTTGAATTTAATACAGATAAAACCCCAGAGTTGAACACAATAATATTTCTACCTGATTGATCTGAACTTGAGGCGCTAGATGAGGAAGAAACTTGTTCAGCGTGCGTTTGGATTCTTTTATCGAAGTTTTGACGCAGCCCTATTATCCAATCAAGAAGTTTTCCATTACAGTCAAATTTTTTATCAAGGTCAGTGATAATACTAATATTAGCCTCTACCTTATCAAAAAATGAGTCACCATTTTCTCCTAATTCTAAAACATGCTTCACGACAGTTACAGGTGTTCTAGCTGAACTAAACATATCATTTTCATTTTGCGAAAAAATTCTTTTACTTGCTGTCTCTATATAAAAATAGTCTAAGATGTATAGTCCAGCACGATCTCTTTGATTTAGCACATTACTTAAAGGGATTTGCAACTCTTGAGCAATTTCTTTCACTGCATGAAAAAGGTAGTTGCCATTTTTTAGAACTGCCAGTCTAAATAAAATGGCAAAAGTCTCTTCTACACTAAATTTTTCATGGATTTTTTGAAGAAGCATTGCAAATTTATCTTGATCAAGTGCATCCTCTCTAGCAATGTTTACAAAATACTTTAAACCATTTTCTTCTGTTAGAGCTTTACCAGTTACATTTTGCACAATCATTCTAATTTGCTCTGTTGACCCTGGATAATGTTGCGCGTCGAATTTCTCAATAAATTCAAGCTTTTGCAATTGTTCTTTGGTTAACATGTCTTGAAACCTCTATAATTTAAATGTGAATATAAAGGTTTTTTAAGGCTAGTAAATATACTATTTCGCTACTTCTTCCTGCAAGCGCTTAATAGCCTTTTCTTCAATTTGCCTAATACGCTCACTTGAAACTCCATACCTAGCGCCGAGAACTTCTAGAGTTGTAGGGTCATCTTTAAGCCTTCGCTCAAACAAAATCTCCTGCTCTCTTTGAGTAAGCTTTTGCAGAGCTTGATTGAACTTATCTTTCTTATAATTGTATTCTTGATTCTCAAGGATAGTCACCTCATGACTCTCCCCTGGGGATGCTATAACATCAATAATTTCGCCAGAATCATCATCGCTTGACGTATGCGAGTTGAGATAAATATCGCCGCCACTCATGCGCATATCCATTTCCGAAACTTCTTCTTTCGAAAGATCTAAATCCTTAGCTATTATGTCATTTGCATTTGCCGGAATTTGACCATTGTGAATATTAAACAGCCTATTTTTCATCTTTCTAAGGTTAAAGAACAGCTTCTTATGCGCTGCCGATGTACCAATTTTGACCATAGACCAAGACTTTAGAATGTAATCCTGAATGGTAGCTCTAATCCACCACATAGCATATGTGGCAAGTCTAAAGCCTTTATTTGGGTCAAATTTCTTTACCGCTATCATTAGACCAACATTACCTTCTGAAATCATATCAGTCATTGGCAAGCCATATCCACGGAACTGCTGGGCAATTTTAGCAACCAGTCTTAGGTGGGAAGTAACTAGCTTTTGTGCAGCTTCTAGATCCTTTTCTTGATGCCATTTTTGAGCAAGATCCTGCTCTTCTTGGGCAGAAAGCATAGGGAATTTCTTGATTTCATCTAAATACCTTGAAAGGCCTGCATCTTGTGATAAAACTGGCAAAGATATTGAGCTCATAGAATCCCCAGAATTCTCGTTACCACCTGTATGTAGTTCAGGTTCTTGTAAATTCAAGTCCTTAGCGATTTTATCTTTTTTTTCCATAATCCGCATTATAACACATTCACATGCCTTGGTAAAGCATTCTGAACACCGTTATAAAACATAGTAGCAGCAAGCGGCCGAAGTCAACGCAGCCCCAGCAGTTATCAATTGATCACTTCTGCACATTTTAGCTAGCAAATGTTCACTTATGAAAAATGCTAAACTTCCAGTAATTCCTAGCTTTCCAACTGACAATATCGAATCCAAAGCAGAATGCGCAAGCAGCCTATCAGCAACTAAATTAACGACGGAACCAAATGCCGCCCCCCCAGCTGAAAACACCAAAACTTGCATCAATTGCGCCGTAGCTCCAATTCCTGGGGATGCCTTCTCGAAAGCCGTCCTTGTGGTTAGTCCAGCAACAAACCCACCTAAACAGCCTAATGCAGGCGCTAAATAATCAATTGATATGAAATCTGATTGCATCACAGGCTAATGTTACCGTTCATAACTTGCCCTGTAACATATGCCGCTGCCATTCCAGCCGCAAGACTTGCTGCTAGGACTCTACTGCTCCCATAAATACTCTCATCAATTAATAATTTGAATCCAGTAGCAGCACCACCGAAAACAACCATCCCTACAGAACCGCAATGCGCGAAAGGCTTTATAAAGCTCATCATTGTTGAATGGCTGATAAAATCTCCTGATGCAACCCCTAATGCCGTTGTAGTTAGCACTGTAGCAGCAGCTGCCACACAGAACTTTTTAATACTCCATGAGCTTCTAAACCAACCGAACAGTGCACAACTAGCACCAACACCGAGTAATGCACCACATTCTGCGGCACAAAGTTTGTGGTCACTTTTTAAATTTTCGAACATAAATCCCCTCTTTTTTTTTAGGATGTATAAAATTAAATAACACTATAGTAAAGAGGAAATTTGATAGAATGAATAATCATGTTGCTTCATTGGCCCATTTGTATTAAAAATTCTATTTAAATAAATTAAAAGTTTCTTATGTTAAATTTCTTCAGAAAGAGTGCTAATAGCGCTGTGATAAAGGTACTAATGATTATACTTGCTCTAACATTTGTACTTTGGGGCGTAGGCGATGTGATAAGACAAAGCAACAAGCAAATTGCTTTCAAAGTAGGTGATAGAGAATATAGTTATTATGATTGGATGCGCGCTTACAACCAGCAAAAAGAGCAGTTTGAAGAGCAAATTGGTAGAAAATTTACCGCAGAGGAAGAAGAAGTATTTGGTCTACGCAGGGGTATTTTAAACCAGTTGATAAGTAAAGCTCTAATTTTAGAAGAAGCAAAAAATCTAGGCTTATTGGTAAGCGATGATATGGTGCGATATGAAATATCATCTATGCCTGCTTTCATCAAAGATGGGAAATTTGACAAAGAAGTATTTGAGAGAGTGATTCGCAACAGTGGCGTTTCAGAACAGCAATTCGTTGAAATGTTAAAAGAAGATATTGCTTCACAAAATTTAGTAACGGCTCAGACCATCAACAAAGAAATGCCGAATATATATCTTGATAACCTATTAAAAGCCAAAGGCGAAATTCGATCTGTAAAACTCTACAGAATAAATGGCAACAAACTCACAATCGGAGTTCCTAAAGAAGAAGAACTAAAGCAAATTTACGAGGCGAATATTGATAAGTTTTCTACACCTGAGATCAGAGATATAAACTACCTAACATTTGGTCTAGAAGATGCTAAAGCTAGTAGGTCAGTCAATGAATCCGAGTTAAAAGAACAATATGAAAGCAATATCATTCTCTACACTGAACCTGAAAAACGTAAAGTTCTTCAGTTAGTATTCAAAGAAGAATCAAAAGCTAAAGAAGCTGAAAAACTTCTGCAAAGTGGGAAAAGTTTTGATGAGATTGCTAAACAATTCTTCCCTGAAAAAACAAATTTTTTATTAGGAGATGACGTAGCTGCTAAGAGCTTTGACAAGGAAATATCTGATGCTATTTTTTCAATTAAGGCTGGCGAAACTAGTAAACCTACGCAATCACCTATGGGCTGGCATATATTTAAAGTCGAATCTATCAAACCAAGCAAAGTTAAATCTTTCGACGAAGTAAAAGCACAGCTTAAGAGCCAATTTGAGCAGGAAATTAAATTTGAAGCATTATCTAAGCTCGCGCAAGATATCGATTCAGACATAGATGGAGGTGCGAAGTTATCAGATATAGCTAGCAAGTATAATCTAAAAATTTCTACCGTATCCAACTGGAAATCGGGTGACAAAATTGCTGATCCTGTTGCATCAAATGAAAGGTTTACTTCAACAGCTTTTGGCACTGAAGCAACACAACTTTCAAAGGTCACTCCTTATAAAGGCAATGATAGACTATTTGTTCTTGAAGTTTCTAAAGTAACTCCAAAAAAACCTAAATCTTTTGATCAAGTAAAATCTGATGTAACTACTATGTGGGAAGATAAAACCAGAGCAATATTTTTAGCACAAAGAGCTAAAGACGCTTTATTATCTTTAAAATCAGATGAAAAAAGAGAAGTTGTATTTTCGCAATACAATATTTCTGAAGATTCTGCAAAACTATCCTTACTAACTTCTAAAGATGTAAAACTACCAAATGAGCTAAAAGAAGAAATATTCAAGCTTGAAATTGGTAAGTACACAATGCCAATAGCTGAGAATAAGGATACATACATAATTGCTAAACTTGAGGGCACCACTCCTCCTGAGACTAGTAAATTAGAAGAAAATCGCAAAATGGTTGAGCTAGAATTGGTTGGTTCTCTTGGCGAAGAAATGATGGGGCAATATATTTCTTATTTACGCAACAAATATAAAGTCACCGTCTATGAAGATGTTATAAAGTCTTAGTAGATGTTAAGGCAACCAGAGAAGCTTAAATCACTACCGAGTGTCAAAGATACTGTAAAAATTTACGGTATCAAACCTGATAAAAAACTTGGTCAAAACTTCTTATTTGACGCAGGAGTAACTGATCAGATTGTATTGTCAGCCGGAGACCTAAAAGATAAAACCATACTTGAGATTGGACCAGGTCCAGGGGCTTTGACTCGATCCATCCTAGCCAGCTCTGCTAAAAAAATATATGCGATAGAGATGGACGGTAGGTGTATTGAAGCTTTAAGAGAACTTGAACGCTTGTCCGATGGCAAGCTTGAAGTTAAAAATCAAGATGCTCTGAAACTTGATGAAAGTTCCTTTGGTAAACAATTATACGTTATAGCAAACCTTCCCTACAACATAGGGACAACTCTAATATTCAAATGGCTGGAGAATATTCACATTTTTTCTGGTTTTACTCTCATGTTACAAAAAGAAGTTGTAGAAAGAATTTGCGCAAAACCATCTACACATGAATACGGCAAGCTATCAATACTGATTCAAATTAAAGCATCAGCAGAAAAAGTGTTTGATGTAGATCCAGAATTTTTCTTTCCTCCACCAAAAGTTACATCTTCAATTGTGCGAATTATTCCGCACTCAAAACCTCAATTTACATATAATGAGGCGCGGCTACAGTTGATTTTAAAAACAGCTTTTGGCCAAAGACGCAAGATGATCAGGACAACATTAAATTCGTTATTTAGTAATTTGGAAAAAACCCTAGTTGACTTAGGCATATCCCCTACCCTGCGTGCCGAAGACATTACCCCAGAACAATATTGTAAGCTTAGCTTGATATGAAAAAAAAGATCTTCAATGTAATGTTCACAAAACGGCTTGGTGGTATAGAGCAATCTTTCCTTGATTACAACACTGCTTTATCAAAAAAATACGATGTAGTGGCTTTAATCAATTCCAAATGCCAAGTTAAGAGCCAAATTAAATCACAAATCGAAGAGATCAGACAGTTTAATAAATACGATCCCTTCGCAATTATGCGTATTAGATACGTAATAAAAAAACACAAACCAGACTTGATAATCGCTCATTCTACCAGGGCTTACGTGCTTTGCCGACTAGCTACAAAATCTATTCCTATAGTTGCTGTTTGTCACAATCATAACTTTAAACACTTATTAAAAAGTAAATATTTTATAGCAATTACAACAAGGATGCAGGAAGAGTTACTTGAAAAAGGCAGAAAAAATATTTTTGTCTTGCCAAACATGATTACTATAAATAAAAAAATCAATTACACCCCTCTTAAATTTGGTAAAACAATTAATATAGGTTTCATTGGCAGTCTAATTCACATGAAGGGGGTTGATATTTTAATCAACGCCGCCTACTCACTAATTAAAAATGGGCACGATATTAAACTTCACATTGCAGGCGACGGAGAAGATTTAGAAAGCCTAAAGCTTCAGGCAAAAAAACTTAACATATTTGATCGTCTAAACTTTTTAGGTTGGGTAAAAGGTTCATCTAAAACAAAGTTTTTTAATACTATCGACATACTCTGCGTCCCTTCTAGGCACGAACCATTTGGGATCGTGTTACTTGAAGGTATGAAGTATTCAAAACCCCTAGTCACAACCAAAACTAGTGGCGCAATGGAGGTCGCTAAAGACGTTGCTATTATGTGCGAATGCGATGATGTAGAATCTTTAAGCCAAGGATTACTAGAACTTATCTCTAAACCCGAACTCGCAAAAAAACTCTCCCATAAAGGTTACTTAGAAGTTCAAAAATATTCAGTAGAAAAAATATCAAAAAAATTGCACGATATAGTTGAAAAAGTTTTGTCAGACGATGAAGATATTTAACGTAATGTTCAGTAAGGGTCTGGGGGGGATAGAACAAGTCTTCTTAGACTATAACCATGCCTTGAATATACATCACCATCAGGTTGTACCAATTATTCATCCAAAAGCACCTATAAAAAATAAGATATATGGTCATTTTTTGAGTGTATTTAACTTTAACAAGTTTGATCCATTTGCAATATACAAACTCAGAAAGATTATTAAAGCAGAACAGCCAAAATGCATAATAACCCACGGAAACAGGGCAACATCGTTAATGCGCAAGGCTAGTTTGAACACGCCAGTCATAGCCGTCTGCCACAACTATAAATTCGCGAGTCTCATTGGCAGCGATGCAATTATAGCAATCACTAAAGATCTAAAAAAATTACTTATAGAAGCTGGTCAACCAAAAGATTCCGTATACCATGTACCAAACATGATTATGACCCCAGATGATCTTGCATATTCCAAACCTAATTACCGACATCCACCTGTAATTGGGTTTTTAGGTCGGTTCGTGAAAAAGAAAGGTCTAGATATATTCATAGAAGCGCTAAGTATTCTAAAAAGACAGAATATTGAATTTAGAGCTATCATAGCTGGTAATGGAGAAGAGCAGGAATCTTTAATAACAGCAATAAATCAAGCAGGTCTGGAACAAAGTATAAAACTCGTTGGATGGGTCGAAGATAAAAAGACGTTTTTCGATTCAATAGATATGTTTTGCCTCCCATCGCACCATGAGCCATTTGGCTTAGTTTTATTAGAGGCCTTCAAGCATTCGACACCAGTTGTGGCAACTAAATCTGAAGGGCCTTCTGAAATAGCAAAACACGAGGAAAATATATTATTTAGTCCTATTGGCAATACAGATAAGCTCGCATCAAATTTAGCTAGGCTACTTTCAGATGAAAAACTTGCCAAAAAACTCTCTGGAAGCGGTTATAAAACCGTCCAAAATTACTCTCCTTGGCTGATAGGACGCAAATTACAGCTTGTTGTTGAAGAAGTGATTTTCAAAACCATAAATAACTCCAATTAACCATTTATTAACCAGTTTAAAGTATGCTTAGCTTATTCGGATCTAGGAATGTCTTTATGGTTAAGGTTATTGAAGACACAAACTTACGTGTAGCAGGTTTTAAATTTTTTTTCGAAGAGCATGAAGCTATAGTAAAAACCGCTGCTAAAAGTTCACCAGACTTAAGTACCGATCAAAGATCAGCACTAAAAAGCAGCATGGGACGCCAGCAAGATACATATAAATCACTGGTTACCAGAGAAGAGACACGCGAAGAGTTTGTTAAATCGTTTGTATCTAATGCTGTGCTAGCAAAATTAATCCCAGATCAAGTTGACGAGATTCGCATCCTAACATCAGAAGAGCGCAGAGAAGCTGGTGTCAAAAAAGATGAGATAGCTTTTAAATCAATAATCATTGAAGATACGCAAAATTACGAAGAATTATTTCAAGACCCTGATAAGATAAGACACAATGTAACACCAGATAAAGGAAGTTCATCAGAAAATGATGATTGGGACATAGATCCTTTTGCTAGTGATGACTGGAAAAGATCATTTGATAATAGTTTCAGTGATACTGATGATCCATCCCAAAATGGGGAAGTTGAGATCAACGCAGAAGTTCTAGATTTAATAAAAGGAAAGGAGAGAACATTTTTAGCTGAGGCAATGGTAGGTGGCGTCGATCCTAATATCCAAAACCATATGGCTAGAACCACTGATCTACAGGCTTTTGTAGTTGACCATGGAAGAAATCTGGCGAATTTCAGTTCATTAAAAGTTTCAGATGAAGCATTCGAATTAAAATCTGAAAATGTAGTTGGTAAATTTTTCAAAGATTTTATAGCAAGAATTAATGAATCTTGTGAAGATAAATTGGTCTTTGATCCAAAGAAATTTATTGAAGCTTGCGCAGATTTATCAAAAATATCAGATCAAGAAATCGCCAACATAGTTCAAAAGAAAGTTGCCGAACTAAAAGAGGCTAGATTAGATTTTAAAGATCTGCATTTCAGAATTAATGAGCAATACGTCACTTTTAAAAGTCCAGATGATTTTGGCGAAAAAATGACTGCTGGTATTGTCAATGAAAAGCGCATAGTCAGCGCACTTGGCATAGCACTCGAAAAAAATATTGATAAAGTCCCAGAAGGCAAAAACTGGCAAGAATTCTTCTCTAGCAAAACAGGAAGAGCAATGCTTGATGCCAACCAAGTTGATCTGTGCAAACCTGAAGATGCTAAGAGGCTATATATGAATTCTAAAAGTCAGGGCGCAGGTAGATCAATATAATGTTAGACAAATAATTCTATTCATTTATAAAATCAAATTACTTATTTATATTCCACTTGAGGTGCCAAAATTAGCAACACTAAATTTCTTAATTTCCAAAACAAACTTATCATAATTGGCTTTGGCAGCATTTGCAAAGCGGTGATTCCGCTGATACTACGACACATTGAAATACTTCCTAGTCAGATACTCGTTTTGTCTCCCGATGACCCTAACGTCAGCTTTCTAAAAGATTACCCAGTTTCATATAAGAAAATAGAAGTGTTAAAAGAGAACTATACTCAAGTTTTATCCGCAGAACTGCAACCTGGAGATTTCTTACTTAACCTATCTGTCAACGTATCCAGTGTAGATTTAATAAAACTATGCCAAAAACTCTCAGTATTGTATTTAGACACTTGCATTGAACCTTGGTCGGGTGGCTATACTGACACTTCTAAATCACCATCTCTACGCTCCAACTATGCATTAAGAGAGTCGGTATTGGAGCTTAAAAGAAATTACTCTAATGACAGCTCCACAGCAGTAGTTGCACATGGAGCTAACCCAGGGCTAGTGTCTCACTTTGTGAAGCAAGGATTGTTAAATATTGCCCAAGATAATGGATTGAAGATTGAAACTCCAAAATCAAAATCAGAATGGGCATCACTAGCAGAGAATCTGGGCATCAAAGTGATACATATAGCTGAATATGATTCACAAAGAAGTACTTACGTAAAATCACATAATGAGTTTGTAAACACTTGGTCTGTTGATGGGTTTGTATCAGAAGGCCTCCAACCATCTGAGCTTGGCTGGGGCACTCATGAAAAACATATGCCAAAAGATGGTAAAAAACATTCGTTTGGATGCAATGCCGCAATATACTTAAATCGCCCAGGTATGACTACCAAAGTAAAAACATGGACGCCAACTGGTGGCAGTATTCACGGCTTTTTGATCACTCATAACGAAGCTATTTCGATTGCAGACTATTTTTCAATAAAAGACCAATACAGACCTACGGTACACTACAGCTACAGACCTTGTTCTGAGGCAATTATTTCCATTCATGACTTTCTAAGCACTGGAAATTTAGCGCCAAACAAAACACACGTATTAAATAGTGAAATAGTTGAAGGCATAGATGAATTAGGTGTTCTTTTAATGGGCAATAAAAAGGGCGTGTACTGGTTTGGTTCACAGCTCTCAATTAAGGAAGCTCGCAAGCTCTGCCCTTACAACAGCGCAACAAGCCTGCAAGTTGCAATAGGCGTTTTTGCTGCTATGATATGGATTATTAAAAATCCAAATGCAGGAATTTTGGAAGCAGAAGATTTAGACTTTGACCAAATTATAAGTATATCAAAGCCATATCTGGGTAATTTAATAGGCGTTTATAGTGATTGGAATCCAACAAAAACTTCTCTTACTTTGTTTGGCGAAAAATTAGATGAAGATGTCTGGCAATTCGAAAATTTTCGAGTTTGATTTAACATCATAATTAATAATCTTGCTTAAAGCACAATCATTATCTAATAATTAATACATAGTAATGTATTGGATTTGCCTTGATTACAATAGCATACATTTTAGTGCTACTAACAGTATACCCTATATTTCGCGCATATATGGTTGAGAGGAAGTTTTTATCCAATATAGAAAATAGGGAAAGCCAACTAAACACACCAGTATTTTCAATTGGTAGGAAACTCACAGCTTTCACGATTGAGAAATCATATTTTGTCGAAAGCTCTGTCGTAGTTACAATGAATTTTTTGAGAAGATACAAGCTATATTTTCTTAGATTAATATATGGCTCATCCGAACCAATAAAATGGCTTATAGACATCGCTAAAAGGGAAGCCCTACTAAGACTTAAGGAATCTGCAAAAGATGCAACTTATATTGTCAACGTACGATTCGCGCACACAAAAACGAATAAAAATGAAATTGAAGTGTTAACCTACGGCACTGCTATTCATTTATATCAAGACACTTTAGGACTATATTACTTACCAGAAGTCCCAGTCAAACAAAGTGTCTACACAACTGGATCAAAATTATTTCGCAATTTGCTTTTCAGTATTATTTTTATTTTTGGCGCAGGATTGGGAATCTTCTTATTCGAACAAAACTATTCTCAGAGTATATTAAACAACATTACTGACGAAGAAGAGAAAACATACTGGACGTACCTAAGTTCAAAGTCAAATATCGCCCAACACCAGTTAAAACCATATCTTGCTGAGACAGAACAAGTAATTCAAAACATTTTAAATAGCGTTCCTAAAGATCAATCATTACAAAAGTATAATTTTAAAGTCTTCATTCTGGACAATGAAAGCACAAAAATTTCGCTTCTTCCTCAAGGAAACATTCTAATTAACAAAGGAGCATTGCGGAATATTAAAAGTGAGAATGAGATGTTTTTCATCTTTGCCCACTTATTACAACATTATAAAAATCGTACGCATATCAAGGCAATGGGCTCTTACATAATTACGCCACATCTTTTCGTTAAAACCCTAGGTAACGATAGCTTCTTTGCAAAATGGATCGTCAGAGCCTATCCGTTTTACTCTATAACATTCACATCTGAGCAAGAGGATATTGCAAATAAAGAGGCTATAAAACTCTTGCATGAACACTATGGTCATGTAGGTGGTATTGAAAACTCTGTTTTCTTAACTTATCACTCTGGAGAATTATCTGCGGCAGAATACGCAAAAGAACTAAAATTGGATTTTAACGCTACTGCACTACTCGATATAGAGCTTGATGAACCTCAGATTATAATTGATCCAGTCAATGTCATACCTCAAGCAAATAAAAATCAAGATTATAAAAAAATAATAGATGAATTCAGGGTTTATTCATCTTCCATAATAGGTAAATACACACAATCAATGTCATTTATGTTTAACCTGTTGGATCCAAAATCTATAACATCAAAAGAAGCTATAGAGCAAAAAATGAAGTTTATCGATTTTGGCTTTGCTAATATTGAATATTATAAAAACCTGATCGACACAACTATCTCAGAATACGACCATGATCTAGCTGTAGTTTTAGAGTCAGTTGAAGACAATGATATGAAGAGAATATTAAATTCTCTATGGAAACAAGAATCAGACAATGTTTCTAAAATTGCCGTATTTTACTTTGAAAGAGATTACGAAATATTAAAAACTCAGCAAGGGGCTTTAAATTTCTTAAATAACAGAGTAGGAAAGTTCTCTACAACAGGTGGTAGAATTTCTTTCTCTTTGAAAAATGATCAAGAAAGTTACGATGGCCTACTTGCACGTCTACAAGATCAATTTTCAAAAACACCAACAACAATAAACCAAGGAAAAAGATGACAGATGAAATTATAATATCAACTTTAGAATCCGTACCTGGATCAGATATTGAACAACATATTGGTCTAGTAACAGGCATTGGCGCTAGAGGAACCAGTATGGCAACAAGCTTCATAGCAAATTTAAGAAACTTCTTTGGTGGTGAAAATACTAGCATGACTTCACTCCTACAAGATGCGAGAAAAGATGCGATGCAACACATGATTGAAGAAGCTAAAAAAATGGGTGCAAATGCTGTGATAAACGTCAGAATGGAAGGTACAAAAATCGCATCTGGGACTGCTGAAGTAAGCATTTATGGAACAGCTGTAAAGATTATTAAGTACTAGTTTCAAGACCTATTTTCTAACTCTACGAACACAGTATTGCATTTGCCAATTGAACCCGAGATAAAGGAATTTTCTTGCCGTACGGATCAAAGTACAATTTCTCTAAAAAATGATTTAGAACTTTAATACCATTCTTGATATCATCTACAACTGGAGTAACCGATGAATCCAAAAAAAACTGGGGAAGAATAAACATCTTATCTTTATATGGTTCGCCCGCTTCTTTTGAAACAGCACACCCTGAACGCGGCGATATATATGCAAGATTTTCAGTTTCGTTCGTCGCAATGCATTTCGATAAGTCCAAACCATATCCAGATTTTTGCAATAATAATAATTCAAATAAAACATAGTATTTATATGGATTAGAATTATTTTTAACAACCGTTAGTAACTCCACTAACTTTTCAAACACATCAATTTGGGGCTCTTTTTCCTGTAAAAAAACTTTACACATCGCCAAAGCCGAATTAACCACAGCCAATTTACTTTGATCATTACTTATAATAGTGAAAATATTCTGAGTTGTTTCCAACTTCAAAAAACCCAAATGCTCTGTAAGTCTGGCATTCCAATGCATATTCACAACATTCCCACAAAGCATGTCTGCTTTATTTTTTTTATTTGCTGCAAACAACCCCTTACACAATCCATAATCCTTTGTCAAAAGCGTGACTATATACTTTGATTCCTGAAATTTTTGCTGATCTATTATTACAGCCTGATTCTCTATCTGCATCCGAATTTTTAGAAGGTTTTATCTATTTATAACAAAGAAAATTGTTTTGGCATAGATATTGCTCAGATAACAAACACTAAAACCAAAATGTATTTGGAGTAATAATATGGCAACAGGTGCAATATCAGCTTCCGTGTCAAGCATGACCGAAACAGATAGAAGAATCGAAGAATATTCAGGTAACATAGCGAACGTTGGAACCAAAGGTTATAAAGGTTTCCAAGCACAAGCACAAAGCGTTGTAAACTCTTCAGGCAAGTCGGCAGGCGGTGTATTAAGCGTAACACGCCAACTTGTAGACCAACAAGGTAAAATGGAAAGAACTGAGTTTGCTACTGATATAGCTTTATCTGGACAAGGCTTTTTCGTTGTAACCGATAAACTCGATGAAAATGGTAACATAGGCCAGTTATTCTTCACACGCGAGGGTTCATTCAGAAAAGATAATTTAGGCCGATTTGTTAACGGCGCAGAGTACTTACTAACTGGCTGGCCACTTGATTCAAATGAGAGACTTCCTGAAACAAAATCCTTATCACAAAGCTTGAAAGTTGTTGATGTTAAGCAATTAATCTCAGAAGCTTCTTCTACAACTGAGATCAAATTCGGAGCCAACCTAAATTCGGAACAAAAAGTTGCTGGTGGTGGCGTAACAACACTTAATATTCTAAATAAAGGTTTGAAAGCTTCTCCTGCTAACTTTAATATTAGAGCCACAGATATCTTATTCCCTAATGCGAGTAACAATCTAACCATCGGCGAAGGGATAAAATTAACCTCATATACACCAAGCAGCAATACCAAGATTGAGAAGGTTATTGAATTTGGTGGATTTGTTCAATCTCGGGTATTCAATAGCACTGGCACTGATTTGGTTGGCACTTCAACTGACGACTTAAAGTTCACTGTTAACGCAAGAGAGTTAGCAAATATTACACGTGGTACTGGAGCAACTAACCAAGTAGTTTTAGAGAATATTGCTCAACAAATAAATGAGAACTCAACTGGTGATTTCTCGGTAAGAGCTAGAGTCGTTACTCAGTATATCGGGGGAGTTCTGCAATCTTCACTACTTGTTGCACCTGATAAAGCAAACTATTCATTAACTTTTGCTGGAAATACCACACTTAGAAATACTCTTGGATTCCAAGACGAGAAAAACATTAAGCAATTTACTTTGTCTAGCAGCAACGATGTAATTGGTAGATTTGCCTCTCTTCAAGATCTTAAAGAACACATGACAACCGCAGGATTAAATGCAGATGTATTCTCTGCTGACTCCGTCGGTGCCAACATCACCATTAAATCTGCAAACCCACTATTTATTGAGAATTTTAGCAAAGGATCAGGTAGTGATTTCTTAGAAGAATTTGGCTTAAAACAAGGGTATCTAGCTACAAACTATGATCCATATGATTCAAGTAATAATATAGCTGGAAAAGCTTTCCAAGCGCACTTCAGTCAAGACGTAGAAGTTTACGACAGAATGGGTAATAAACACGTACTTATTATGGCGTTCTTAAAGCTAGACACCAATAGATGGGCAGTTGAGGTATATGCAAATGACCCTTCAAAAGTAAATATATCTGGCAGGACGGATGGTTTATTGCAAGCTGGTGTGTTAACATTTGACGGCAGAGGGAATCTCCAGTCTATGTTAAACACAACACAGCTAGCAAAGACAAAGAATATTTCTTCTCCTCATTTACCATTAGGAGCAACAAATGGACAGTTGTTTGAAATCAATGTTTCAGCTGGGTCAACAAGCGTAAAACATACATTTACATATGGCTCGCCTATTGCTAGCAGCGATTACTTTACTGCTGGTGACTTTGATCTAGTAGGGACAGCTGGAAATCAATTAAATATAACCTATAAAACTTCAGCAACTGATCCTGGTCAAACCTTCAACCTAACACGCGGAAGCGGAACAACAAACATAGATGTTCTTAAAAATCTCGCTAATCAAATTAATACCACAGCTACTCTTAAAGATCTTGTTAGAGCTGATATTATCTACGATAAAAGTGGTACAAATAAATATAAGATTGATATAAGACCTATTGATTCAACCAAGATTGTTGAATTCGGTGAGACTCCTGCTGCAGGCTTTGGTACGGATTTGGGTATAACAAGTGCTGATAATATTGCAGCAAGCAGCTTCAACTCGTTATACGAATTAGCAGAGCAAATTAATAGCACGGAAGGACCATTTGCACTACAAGCAGAAGTTATTACTGGAACACTAAATAACACCTATAGGTTAAAAATCCAGCCTAAAAACCCTAGCTTAAGTATGACTTTTGGTGGTAACGCTCAAACTATTGGATCGCCAATTGGCACAGGTGTTAGTACTACAATTTATGATGCTTTAGGTTTAAAAAACACATCATCATCAAATCAGTTAGCTGCCTTAGATGACGAATTTGTAGTTAACTGGTCTGCAATCGTAGGTGCAGATCCAAACTCGATCTCGGTGAAATATGGGGATATTGGTAGTGCCAACGGCATTGGTCAAGTTTCTGGGATTTACTCAATAAAATCTAAAGAAACAAATGGTTGGTCTACTGGGCAATTAAGTGGTGTTACTGTAGATAATGACGGTTACATCATTGCTCAATTCACCAACAATAGAACCAGAAAAATCTTTAAACTTGCTATTGCAGACTTTGCTAACCCAAATGGATTGATTCCATATGCAGGTAACGTTTTCTGTGCAAGTAAAGATTCAGGGCCATACAACTTAAAAGAAGCAGGAACAGAAGGAGTAGGAAAAGTTCTATCAGGAACACTTGAAGGTTCGAACATTGATACTGCCGATCAATTGACAAAACTAATTTTAGCCCAGAGGCAATATCAAGCCAGTGCTAAGGTAATTAGTGTTGTTGATAAGCTTCAAGAAGATCTATTACATAGAACATTTAATACTTAGTATTAAATGAGTTATTAAAAGCCTGCGGTTAACTCTGCAGGCTTTTTTTATTGGACAAAACTACAGTTTTCACATAGTTAGAATGATATAAACTTGGGATATATAATGACTCTTGATAACGCCACCATTCAACAATTAGAAAAACTTCTTTTAGCAGCAAGACTCTATAATCTAAGAAATGAAATCACTAGAGAATTCCTTGAGGAAAATTTCAAACTAGAACCAACATATGATCTAAAATACCCTAATAAGGTATATTATATCTTACTTCACATAGAAGATATAATTTCATCAAACCCATCATTAACTAATTTTCTAAAAAACTCAATTTCTATAAAGAATAACCTATATAAGCCATTTCAAAGAGGTGAAGATACAGTACTTCAATTTAATAAAAACACACAGATAGTTTTTAAAAATACTCCATTTAAAGATGCGATAAATTATCTTCTACCAAATCCTGAAAAATTCACGCATACTTTATCTATTAAAACTGCGGAATATCACACCTACTTCGAGCTCGCCAACACATTAACTAATCAAACGCTTACAATAGGAGGGGCACCTAAACTTAAAGGCAGTAAATTTGATTATATTGGATTACGAAACGATTCGTATTACGACCCAAAATATCACTCTGGACACAAATCTATCCACCCCCACAATTTGAACCCTCACTTTAATAAGGGCTCCATAGCAATTAAATTTGCAATAAAGAAAGAAGAAGCACTGAGTGTTTTAGATAGAATAAAGACCTATGATCAAGATTTCAAAAATTCAACATTGTGGTTTGATATATCAGGAAACCTTGGCAATAACTGCGCCGACATTAGCAACAGCATTATGAATGAGCTTGGCATCCAGGGGAAAATCAGCGATTACTATAAAATCGACGAACTTGATCTACGTGATCAAGGTATAATGTATTTAGTTTGGAGCGATCTAGGCACAATCAAATTTGCCTATTATATGCCTCATCATTTTATAGATCATTTGTCATATTTATTCTTTGGAAAAGGCATCGACCATGTCTCAGAATATCTTGGAAGCAAATTGGGATATTATAGCCTTTTTGCACACCCTATATCTCCACTCATTCCAGCTGCGTATAATGGAGATGAATCAAAAATAAAAGATAATACTGATAAAATTAATGTCGCAAATTTTGCAGGAGAAACCCCACTTCACATAGCGCTACAAAATAGCCACTTTGAATTTGCTAGCAAGCTAATTTTCGTTGGAGCGCACTTACAATCAAAGGATGCTAAAGGTCTGACGCTACTTCATATTGTAGCTGCGTTAGAACCTTCAGAAAATAAAAACCTTATTCTGAAAAATTTGTCTTATTATATTGATGATATAAATAGTGCAGATTATACCAAGAGTACTATACCCCTCACAAATGCTGTTTTAGCTGATGACCCCGAAGCTGTTAGAATCTTGCTTACGTTTAAAGCTAATGCTTCTTATATCAATACAAATGACGATAGCATAATTGATATTGCTTTGTTTAATGGTAAATTCAAAACCATCAACCTAATTCATGAACAAGATCCAAACTTGATATACCGAGATAATCAAGAACATCAAATTCCAATTTGTATCATTGCAGCTCAACCAAACCCAAGCGAAATACTTTCAGATTTTGAAAATCTATGGGCAAAATACGACCAGTCGAATTGCAAAGATACTAGAGAATTGCACTCCCACATTGATATTGATAACCTGTGTATTTAAGCTTAATTAGCTTTGATCTCTAAAACCTTAAAAAGCTGCCCCATTTGGTCATTATTTACTAAGCGAGCAAGAGCTTGATGTATTTCCCTTGAATCTGCTCCGCTAGCAATCAATGATGCTGCACGCGCCATGATTCCATATCGAATTAAAAAATCTCCTTGAGGCATCACTTCCACATGTCGCTCTGTGAAAATATTTTTTAAGCAGCCAAAATCCACGTGTGCTGTTAAATCAGCCTCTCCTATATCTTGTAAGACTGGGTGAAATTTGTGCGCTTTCACTGCTTGCAATGTCGATTTATAAGTCGGTAATAAATAACCATAATCAATTATTAAAGCTGCACCATTGCTGCCAATTTTTTTATTAATTACTTCGGCATACCTTAAACTTTGCGACGACTTTTCAATAACTCTTCCAACTTTGTATTCATCAATGAATGTTTCTGATGTAGGTAAATGGACGTAGCAAAACTCCTCATTTTCCACTCCAACGGCTAATTCCTTAATACCCTCATTTGTAAAGACAAACTGCTTTATCGGCAGAGCGTCAAAAAACTCATTGCAGACAACTATGCAATCATTTGACTCTACATTCTCTAAATGTGTGCACCAATCCACTCTAGAGAAATTAATTTTTAATCTTTGCTTCTCAACAAGCGCAGGACTGGTTTCAACCATTACAATCTTCTCAATTGCCTGATGAAATCCTTCAACATTTTTCGTGCTCCTTATCAAATCTGCCATGAGCGTGCCATCACCGCCACCAATCTCAACTAACGTAAATTTATTTTTACCATTATTTAGCCAGTAATTCGCACACCAAATTCCTATTATTTCCCCAAACATCTGACTAATTGCAGGCGCTGTTACAAAGTCTCCTGCTTTGCCAAAGGGGGTTTGATTGCTGTAATAATATGGGATCACTAACTCCATAAACTTATCTATTGGCATAGGCCCACTTTGCTCAATAAGCTCTCTCAACTTGGGTGTAATACTCATGCAGCTTCTAGAATCAACATAGAGTTTTCCATTACTTTTTTAACCATAGGGATGGTAATGTTTCTTTTTTCAATTAATGACATTTGGTCTATCATATGCACTAACTTTGCAATGAAATCAAAACTCCTTTCAGTTCTACTTAAAATAAAATCAACCACATCATTACCTATGCGAAGCTGCCTATCACTAAATTGCTTTAGTAGCAAAATTTTCAACATCTCTTCATCTGGCTGTTTGATTAAAATTTTATGCATAGCATTTATTCTAGATTTTAGATCTGACAGTAAAAAATCTGGCAAGATCCTAGCAGTCAACAAAAGTGAGAATGAATTATTTCTTGTAAAGTTTATAAGATGAAAAAGATATTCTTCAGTTCTTATTGATTCAACATCTTCTAAAATAAATGCTGATGTCTTATTAATAAATTTTGAAAAATCTTCCCCATCTTGAAGCAGCACACCCCCTACTCTCTCCTGCCAAATATTTGCTAGGTGCGTCTTTCCGCTACATTCATCACCAATAATAAGCAACTGATTGTTTGGCCAAACAACCTCTCCTTTTATCGCTTTATAAGCCTCTACGTTACACAGAGAAACAATATAATCATGCTTATTGTAGTCCCTATTGGTTTCTAGATTTAGCAATGTTTGCTTCATGACTTTTTCAAAAGTTGATCTAATCCTTTATCAAAATATGAAAGATCGTAGCTTCCGTCAGCAATTATTTTACCACTTTCATCTAATAAAGTTACGTGAGGGATAGCGCCTCTATACCTAATGCCGTATTTAGCAAAAACATGTCCTACATCATTAGGATCAGCATATAAAAGGTGATATATCGTAGATTTGTCACCTGTATGTCGTGACATAAAATGTCTTAACGTTCCTAGGTCTTCATCTAAAGATACTGCTATTATTCTAATATCATCGTTTTTATACTTCTCTTCCAATCTTAGTAGCTGCTGGTAATTTTTCTTGCAAACTGAGCACCACGACGTAAAAAAATAAAGAAGCCTAATGTTCTTTTTGCCATCAACCATACTATCTAATTGGCCAGGATTAATCGCTCTATAATCCACAGCATAAGCATTACTGCCCAAGCATAAGAGCAACGCCAATAATTTTATAAACCGCATATTTGTATTAATTAGTTAGACGCTCAGAGTATAGCGCCATTCCCTTAACAAGGTCAACAGCTCTTAAAAGCTGGAAGTCATCTCCTACGGCCTTCTTGTTACCTGATACACTATTGATACTTTTGTGTTTTTTTGCATTATCATTTGCCTGCTTGTCATCGTCACCTTCTAGATGCCCAACCAAAGAGGCTTCTGACCCCATCATATCCACACCTTTTGTTGCGGTCACAACACCTTCTTCAATAACCACATCTGGCTCAATTCCCTCAGCTTGAATAGAGTTCCCTGATGGAGTGAAATAACGAGAAGTAGTAATTTTCATCGCTGTATTACCAGGTAAAGGCATTACTGTTTGCACAGAACCCTTACCGAATGATTTCGTACCCGCAATTAGAGCTCTTTTATTATCCTGAAGCGCACCCGCAACGATTTCAGATGCCGAAGCTGATCCACCATTAATTAAAACCACAACTGGCAGTCCATTTGTCATATCCTTGCCATTTGCTCTATAAATGTTGTTAGAGTCAGGGATTCTGCCTTTAGTTGTCACGATAACTCCTTCTTCAAGGAACAACTCTGTCACTTCTCTAGACTGATCTAGCAACCCACCAGGATTCCATCTTAGATCCAATACAACACCCCTTAGTAGTTTTCCAGATTCCTTGGCTTGGTCTTCTATTCTCATAAACTCTTTTCTCAGCAGTTGTGAGCTATTTTCACTAAAGCTAGCAAGCTTCAAGTGAGCTACATCTTCTCCAACCAATTTAGCTTTTACTGGAATAATTTTAATTATCTCGCGCGAAAGAGTCATTTCCAGAGTCTCATTACTAGACTCACGATAGATTGTAATTTTTACTTTTGTTTTAGCCTTCCCACGCAATTTTTCTACAGACTGTGCCAATGTCATGCCCTTTACTATCTGACCGTCAATCATAGTAATAAAATCACCAACCTTAACACCAGCTTTAAATGCAGGACCATCTTCATAAGGAGAGATCACTTTTATAAAACCTCTTTCCATTGTAACTTCTATACCTAATCCGCCAAATTCACCTTTGGTAGATATTTTCATATCTTGGAAATCCTTTTCATTCAAGAAAGTTGAATGTGGGTCAAGTGAAGAAAGCATCCCTTCTAAAGCTGCTTCGATAAGTTGCTTATCGTTAGTTTCTTCAACATACTCGTTTTTAACTTTTACAATCACTTCATCAAATAGCTTTCTGTAATCAAGCTTTTGTTTACCCACTAAAAAGGAAACGATATTTTCACCCTCAGCTTTTGCAGGCGACGATACTACTAACAACACAATTAGCGAAAAAATAAAACGAGACATATAATAAAATTCTTAACCGATATAATACAATATTATTGGTATTTATTAGCTTTAGCAAGAACGATTGCATTACTGCATAGTGCAAAAACATTTGTTTATACTAATGTCTGTAGTAGACTGTATATTAAATGACGCATTGTTAAAGGCCATGTCTGTAATTAGAAGCTCAATAACTGTAGGCGGTTTAACGCTAATATCACGCATTTTCGGATATATTAGAGATGCATTCATCGCATTTGCTTTAGGCGCAGGAGCTCTTAATGATGCCTTTATAATTGCCTTTAGAATACCAAACTTATTTAGAACAATTTTTGGTGAAGGGGCTTTTAGCGCAGCTTTTGTGCCAATTTATTCAGCACTATCCACTAAGTCAGCAACGAATGCTAAGAAATTCGCCCAAGTGGTACAAGCATGGTTATTGATAGCCCTAATTCTATTTTCAGCAATCATGATGTTCTTCATGCCTGAGCTCGTTCGAATAATGGCGCCTGGTTACATAGACGACCCCAAAACATTTGGCATAGCTGTTGAGCTTGGTAGGATTACGTTTCCTTACATTATTTTTATGTCACTTTTGGCATTTTATGGAGGTATGCTAAATAGCCTTGGTAAATATGCAGCTTTTGCTTCTGCTCCAATAGTGCTCAACATAATCATGATTTTTTCTGTAGCATTTATAAACCTGACAGAAACTAAAGCCCATGCACTATCATTTGGCGTTCTAGCCGCAGGAATTGTAGAGTTACTATGGATTTTATACTTTGCGAAAAAAAACAATCTATTGGTAAACCTTTATACCATGCCTACACTCTCCGAGGACGTCAAAAATCTCTTTAAGAGAATGGGACCTGGAATTTTCAGCTCTGGAATTGCGCAAATCAACGTTTTTATAACCACAATTCTTGCATCTTATGTTATTGGGGGAATATCGTACTTATATTACGCAGACAGAATTTACCAACTACCATTAGCACTAATTGGCACCGCAATGGGAACTGTTCTACTACCTACATTGGCCAAAGATTATGAAAAAGGTAATACAGCCATTGCCATAAAAAACCAAAATTCTGCAATTGAATTTTGCATGCTTTTTACCATTCCAGCAATGCTTGCAATCATCATTTTATCGAACGATATTATCAAATTACTTTTTGAACATGGGGAATTTACAAGCGAAGCTACAACTGAAACAGCCAAAGCACTTGTAGTATTTGCTTATGGCCTACCAGCATATGTTCTGTTAAAAGTTTTTACGTCGAGTTTTTTCGCAGTGGGCGATACCAAAACCCCAATGAAAGTTTCAGCTTTTAGTTTGGTAGTAAACGTTGTGATTAGCCTCGCATTTCTTTCGCATTTTAAACACGTTGCTATTGCCATAGGTAGTGTAGTTTCATCGTGGCTAATGCTAATTATATTGGTAAAAATATCTATAGATAGCAAAAGGTTTAAGTTCTTAGATAAAAACATCATAAAAATTCTCAAGTTTTTTATCTCGGGATTGTTAATGATGTTATCAATATACGGCCTAGAAACATTAACACAAGAAGTTAACATACTTGTCTCTATGTCACTTGAAATAACAATTGGAGGCCTATTATACCTAGCTTTTTGCTACTTTTTTGGCGTTATTACAAAAGATCAAATAATGAAGTTTTTAAAACTGAACAAGGGAATTCAGGACTAAAATTAACCAAAAATTAACTAAGTTGCATTACTATTAAACTATGAATAATCCGATGGAATTTATATGTTTGAGAAATTGGTAGTGGCTATAGCTGATAATAATGCTACAGAAGTTAGGAACCTTATCAACAAAGAGCCAAGTCTTATACAACACGTAGATGACAAAGGGTCAACCCCGCTTCACTATGCCGTGCACTTGAACAATCTCGAGGTGGTAAATACTTTAATCTCCCTAGGGGCTGCAGTCGATCAACAAGACAGATCTGGCCGCACACCTTTACATTGGGGAGTTGAAAAAAAGGTAAATATAGACATCATTAAAACACTTATAGAAAATGGAGCAGATATTAACAAACCATCTGGTGTAAGTAAAAACACTCCCTTACATTACGCTGCACAACACGGAAACATCGATGCGATTGAGGTGTTGATAAAAAGAGGTGCGAACACTCAAGTAGTGAATTCAAAAGGCCTAGCCATTTCAGATGTATGTAAGGACAAAAAAACAGGCCTAGCACTAGGTAACGCACTCAGAGACACAGATGCACGAAAATACCAAAAAATGCTGGATCAACAACCAGTAATCACGACCTCTAAACAGAAATAGCTAAACTAATTTGTCATTACCATTAGTGTGCCTACTCTTTTTTTCAAAGTCTGTGGTGATTCAGGATCTGTCAAGATTACACTAAAAGCTTCTTTAGCTTTTGCCTTATCTCCATTCTGCAAGTAATAAGTACCAAGCAATTCAAGCGCCGAGAACTTATAAATACCATCTTTAACATAGGATTCAAAGCCAGCGATCGAATCATTATCATTTTTAGCAAGCGCCGCTTTTAATTCTAAGTACTTTGAAAGATCTCTAAGACTTTTGTCATAATTAGAATTTTCTGAAACATTTTTGTATATGGAGTATGACTTCTCATAGTCTTTTTTAAAGTCAGCATACGAACCAGCATTTAAACCAGCAAGCGCCGCGTAATTTGTATTATTACTAGTAAACAATTCTTCAAATTTCTTTACTGCTTCATCTGGTTTATAGGCTCGCATCTTCATTATAGCCGACATATACTCGCCACCTGCGTGAAAAGACTTATTTTCTTGATAGTCCATCCACCAAAGCTTAAGTGCAGCTCCGAAAATAGTAACCACCATTAATATCAAAATGAATTTTCCATTCTGCTTTATAAAATTGAGGGCTTTCTCATCTTTAAGCTCATCTCTAACTTCATCTAATAAATCAACCATATTGATACCCAATTTTTTATATGTTTATACACCAACTTATTAATTATTATAAGAGTATTTTTACTGGTGTTAAAATTTTTCATGGGGTATAATGTTTAAGCTAAAGCCTTAAATCAGAGAGTTAATGTACGAAATATTTTTGCAAGTTGTGGAATTAGTTGAGTCTTGGGGGTACTTAGGCATATTTATTATGACTTTCATCGAAAGTACATTTATTCCCATCCCTGCCGAAATTACTTTAATACCAGCTGGATATATCGTGCACAAAGGCGAAATGAATTTTTATCTAGTCTGGCTAACAAGTGTTTTGGGAACTTTAGGCGGTTCTCTTTGCAATTACTATATTGCTTACTTCTTTGGCAGAAAAATTCTAATCCAATATGGAAAGTACTTCTTTATTAACGAAGACAAACTCAGGGCTATGGAATATTTCATGGAGAGACATGGCTCAATATCAATGTTCTCTGGCAGACTTTTACCAGGTGTAAAGCATTTCATATCGTTCCCTGCTGGACTTGGAAAAATGGATATCAAGCTATTCACACTTTTTACAACTCTGGGTGGAGCAATCTGGTGTGGGATTCTTATATGGCTTGGCTATGTTATCGGCGAGAACGAGCATCTTATTGCTAAGTATCTGAAACAAGTAAATTTCTTTTTATTCGTTGCTGTCGTCTGCTTGGTCGCATTTTATATTTGGAAACGCCGTATTAGCACACAAGACGCGGATTAATTATTAATTAGCAACTCAGCCTTCGGCTACCAATATTTTGGAATAAGAAATATTAAATTTTGTGCTAAGGCAATAAAGTCTATGCCAAATTTGTATTGCACAAGTTAATTCTATAGTGTTAGATATTTATTGGAATGCAATAAATTCTGGACATTTATATGGAAAAAAACTTGGTTAAATATTTATCATCTGTTGCAATTATAGCCCTATCGCTTGGCCTTACAGCATGCTCTGCGATGAAGCCAGATCACCCACAAGTGAAGGAATCATTTAGTGATAGAAGATCACCTCGTGACAATATGCTAGCGGCATCTGGTGCGTTTGGAGAACAGAAAGAAAAGACCAGTTCATTCCAGCCAATAACCCCAACCTCGGTTGTAGAAAACAATTCCTCGAAAGTTTCCCAAGCGATTAGTCAAGTCACTCATTCACAGCCAGTTTCAACAGGAATTACGCAAGCACCAGCTGCTTCTCACAGTTCAAGCTCTCAGCAAGAAGGGAGCTTCTTTTCTAGATTTTTTGACCAAATATCATCAACATTCAAAACATCTTCGAACGACATTTCTAAAAGATCTCCTAAATCAAGTGCCTATGCAACAAATGCAAGCTATTCTGAAGTAGAACAAGGCGGCAGAATGGGTTACACTTTCTATGATATGGCAGATGAAATGTTACCTGCTAACCCAGTACACAAAGTTGTACACCAAGAAATTCCTAGCCTAACTTCCGAAAGATCAATGGTTAGAAACTCAGAGTTTGGTTATATTACTAGATCAAATATGGTGCACTTGGCTCAAGCCTCAACACCGACTCTCCCATCAACCCCTGCAGCCCCTTCAGCTCCTGTAGCACCAGTGGTTGAAACTCAAAAGAATATTGCGCCTGCTCCTGCTCAGCCTGCGGCGCCAGAGCAAATTAAACCAACTATGGAAGCAGCAAGCTCTATGACTGCGTCAACTTCAACTTCTACTCAGACACCAGTTGCCGCACCTACAGTGCCTGTTGAAAATAAAGTTGTGCCTCAAGCTCCTGAGATGCCAAGCGCAACGCCAACTACACCAACAGTAACAGCTAGTCCAGTTAAAGAAGCGCCTGCACAACCATTAACAAATGTTCCAGCTACGCCTAGCGTTGATGAAATGAAGGATAAAGCTCAAAGTCAACCTGAGCCAAAATTAAATGAAACACCGAAAGTACCTGAGGAATTCAAATCACCTTCTACATCTTCGGAAACTACTGAAAAGAAGGAAGAACCAGTAGCACCTGTGGCCAAACCAAAGCCTAAAAAAGTTGTTAAAAAAGTGAAGCTTCCAAAGGAAGAATCAAAGGATCCTGTTGCACAAAACCCAAACAGCCAGACAATCTACATGATGAATGGTAAAAAAGTAACTATGGGTTTTTTAGAACGCCCAGCTAAAAGTTCTGAGTAATTAACTGTTTATTTACTATTTAGTACTACACTCACTAATGGAACTAAAAGGGACAGTGGGTGGGGCATAGCAGCCAGCTGAATTAAAACCAAAGGCTTTGTAGCGTTACAAAGCCTTTTTTTATTATCAGTGTGATTGACTTAATCGATATACTGCTTATATTATTCTTAGAAGCTTAAATTCAAGGTTTTATGAGTAAAATTGCTACGATAATGTTCTCGATGTTTTGCGGATCTTTTATAGGCAAGGATGAGTTTGGTAACGCATACTATGAAAGCAAAAGGCAAAACAGGGATTTTGGTAGAAAAAATCGCTGGGTTATTTATAAAGGCATTCCAGAAGCAAGTAAGGTTCCCCCGCATTGGTTCAGTTGGTTGCACTATCAAACAGATGTAGCACCTATATCAAATAGCAAAAAATATAATTGGGAAAAAGCTCACAGACCTAATCTTACTGGTACAAAGGAAGCTTATTATCCAAGTGGTCATATCTTAGCTGGCGCCCAAAGAGAGAAAGCTACTGGTGATTATGAACCTTGGAGACCGTAATTTTAATAAAGGAATAAAATGTCTAAAAATTTAGTTGAAACTTTAGTTGGTGCGATTGTTATTATAATTGCTGCTGCCTTTTTATACTCAGCTTACAAGACTACTGATGTAGGTGTTGGCTTAGGTAGCGGATATTCTTTATCTGCTAAATTTGACCGTGCTGACGGTTTAAACCTAGGAAGCGATGTCAAAGTAGGCGGAATTAAAGTTGGTAAAGTAATTGGTCAAAGCTTGGACGAAAAAAATTATCAGGCAATAATTAGCATGACTATAAATGATGAAGTTAAATTACCAATGGATACAACTGCTGAGATTATTGGCAACGGTTTGCTTGGTGAAAAATATGTAGCATTAATACCAGGTGCTGATGATGAAAAACTTTCAAATGGTGGAACTATCGAGTATACACAATCGGCTGTTAGCTTGGAAAGCTTGATTGGCAAATTTATTTTTAGTTCCGTAGAGAAATCTGGCAAAGATTCTAAGGATAAAAAATAATCATGTTTCGTATTTGCTTTATAATAGCTCTTCTAATTATGCCAAACTTTGTATCTGCAGAAGAACAGGTAGAGGAACCATCTCAAAATATACCAAGTCAAGAAGAGGTTGATAGCGAATTGCAGAACATGAGTATGCAAAACGAATATCAAGAAAAACAAAAAAGCATATTGGACATTTTATTTGGTGAAGCAGATAGCCGTGATGCGGATGGAACGATTCCCACTGCCGATACACTTGCTCCAGGTGAAGTGGAGATAAATGAATCTAATAAAGATGGAGATTTTAACAATACAGCACAAATCAGACTAATTGATAAAACATTAGGCAAACTTTATAGATTCGACATACCAGTTGGTAAATCTAAACAGTTTAATGAGATAATTGTAAGAATTCTATCGTGTTGGAATCCTAGTGGAAAAACTCTTCTGCCAGAGAGTAGAGCTCTAGTCGAGATTCACGAAGTAAACAATGAAAAACCGAAAAGAATTTTTCATGGCTGG
>CAZVFD010000008.1:0-4016 GCA_964625465.1 uncultured Candidatus Midichloriaceae bacterium
CTTCTAATCGATCTGAAAAAGTTGCTAAAAGAATTTTATTAGGTGTCAGCCCCTTAAATAAAAGAAAATATGATGATCAGTCGGATGATGAGTTAAGCTCAGAAAATAAGTCTTCTAGAAACGAAGAAGGTGACCTTGAAACTGTTAGAGATAAAGCGCTGCTGTATGATGTCTTTATACAATCTCGAGAACATATGACGCTTTTTATGGCTGCTTGCGAATTCTCTAGTGTTATTGTTATAAAAGAATTTTTAGCTAGGGATCCAAGCGTTATTGATAGTACTAATCGTTTTGGAATGACACCTTTACATTTTGCCTGTTATGGTGGGAATTTGGCAGTCGCTAAACTGCTATATGAAACCGAACCAAAGCTTTTAAAAGTTATTACTCAAGCCAATAATTCTTGCCTAGATTATGCAGTTAATAATTTTCGTTGCAATGAGGAAATAGGGCAGTGGGTTAGATCTTGTAATCCGCAATTCTTTGAGGAGCTTGCTGCTAATAATGCAAAAAATCTTAAGGTTCAAGGATACTTAGACCTTGTTTACAGAATGGAAGACGCATGTAAAATCCTTAAGTTTGATAAGAATCATGAAGTTGTTAGAATCTTGAAAGCAATCGACAATACTACTCAGCTAACAGATATGGTAGATGCTGCAAAAAAGTTTCTTACAAGTGCATCGCAACTTTATTTAAAGAGCGAACCACAATTTCTTGGTGATAGTGCAGACATAAAAGTTTTGCAAGGTGCGTTCAAACTCCTAATGGAGAAGGTTGGTAATACCTTTGAAAACCCAAGATTGAAAGACTATCTACAATCAATTTAAATCGAAAACGAATTCCCACATCCGCATTTAGCAGTGGCGTTTGGGTTTTTAATCTCAAAGCCAGCAGAGCCTAGTCTTCTACATAGTCGATTTTAGAATCTTTTAAAAAGCCAATTGATATGTCATCAATGGCAACTCTTGCTCCGTCTTTCTCAATAATAATGTCTTTGTCATTAATTTTCTAACCAGCTCATACCGGTTCTGTCAAATCCAAACTCATTATAAGGGTTACGAAGTAGACAAGTACTGTCCTCTGATGTTAGAGCTGAATAGAATAAGGTGTAATAGTCAGGACAAGTTTCGTTATGAATGGACTCAAAGTTCTTATTAGAACGTAAATCTAGTACCATATCTATATTGTGATCTTGATTTGACGCTTCAGTATAAGCAGCTCCGAAAGGTAATAGAGTAGTGTATACTGTTTGTGAGATAATATCATCTGCATTGATGGATTTTATATATTGTGGCGGATTATATAAGTTTCTCTCAACTATTTCCAAAACTTTAGTAATTATTGGATGTGAAGGGTTTGCAGCAAAAAAACTATTTTGAAAATCTTTTGAAAAGAAATTATATTGCTGCATTTCTAATTCTATACTTCTGCTAAATTTGAAATTTAAATCTGAGTAAACACCTCCAAATTGCTCTATCAAGGAGTACCGCAATGTATCTGATGCAATTCCGTATAATTTCAGATCAACTAACTCCTCAATTTTTTCGAATAGTTTTAATTTACTACTATAGTCTTTAATGGATCTAACTTCGAAGCCATTAGCCTCAAGTGTCTTGACAGAATTGGGTATAAGAGATTTTTCATTTGTCCATACAATGTGAGTCCAGGAATTATCACTTTTTTTAATAAACTCCTGAGTATCTAATACTATATCCATTTGGTCTAATTTTATTTCTCTTGGGGATGATGGATGAGTTAACCATATATGGTGCATGATATATGGGATTTTATTGATTCCACTCTCGCTAATGGTTAAATTTTCTTTAGTCACTGGAGCAATTTTTTTAGGAAAGAAAAATTTAGGAAGTATCTGTTCTTTGTAATACTCGCGAAACCTTTCTGATTCAGTACTGCATCTGGCGCCGTGAGATTTTAAAATCTTTATTAGACCAGTATCACTGCCTGCCTCATCAAGTGGCCTTGTCATTCTCATCCCATTGTAATACTCCATGTTTACGTCGGCACCGAAATCAATTGCATCTTGTGCAATTTGATAATAGTTTGTGCTGAGTAATAAATTAATATTTCGGTTGGCAAAAGCGTATAAAGCCAATTTTAAAAGGTTATCCGAGGTTAAGGGATTTTTTGGTAATTCTAATAAATATTTATATGTAGCGTTAAGAATTTCTATGTCATTAATGCTAACTACTATTTGATTATCACAGTATTTTAAAAAATTGTGCATCTCAGTGTTTATGTCTGCACCTTGTGCAGCATCGTTTAATAGTAATGAAAGTACTTTTTCTACTTTTGCATAATCAATTATGAAGTTATTGTTATTATAACGTCCTAATTGTTGGTCATCGTAAAGATAACTAAACGAGTCTTTAACAGTTTCATTTGGCATAACAGAATTGTATATTTCTAGTTGTTTGGTAGGTGATGTCATTAAATTGCGAGTTATTGAATTAATTGCGCTGTATTATAATTTAATACCATGAAAAATGCAATATAATAGTTATTTGGCGTTTTAAATCGAAAAAGAGTTCCCACACCCACATTTTGCTGTGGCGTTTGGGTTTTTAATCTCAAATCCAGCAGAGCCTAAGTCTTCTACATAGTCGATTTTAGAATCTTTTAAAAAGCCAATTGAAATGTCATCTATGGCTACTCTCGCGCCATCTTTTTCTATGACAATGTCTTTATCATTAGTTTGGGTATCAAAATCATACTTATATTGAAAGCCCGAGCACCCGCCACCAAGAACGGTTATACGGAAGAATAGGGCAGTCCTACTCTCTTGCTCAAATAAATAAGCAATTCTCTTGGCAGCGTTATCTGTAATTTCGAAGTTATTTTGGGTCATATTAAGCATTATAGTTCATTTATGCTGAGTTTTCAAGCCAGCTTAGCTACTGCAGTTAACAGGTTATATTATGTTAATTACTGGCTATTAAACAGAATATAGGCTGTTAATGTGGTAAGTGGTGCGGCTGAAAAGACTTGAACTTTCAATCCCTTTCGAGAACAACGACCTCAACGTTGCGTGTCTACCAATTCCACCACAGCCGCGTTTGATTAGTGAACTAACTTCTTAACTTCTTTGATTCCTTCATTAATTAAAGCCATTTGTGCTTCTGCATCAAGCTGGTTAATTAATGATTCCTGAACTTTGCTAATTGCTAAGTTTATGGCCTCATTCTTAAGGTCTTCTACGATTTGCTTTTCTTGTTGTTCAATTCGACCCATTGTGAGCTCAGTCTTTTTCTGAGTTACTCTTTCTAACTCTTTTTTCGCTTCTTCAACTAAAGCTAACGCTTCTTCTTTAGCCTTTGTTATAATTTCTTGTGCTTCTTTCTCAGCTTGTTTGTGCTGTTTTTTTATGTCATCGTACATTTTTGAAGCTTCTTGGAACATCTCGTTTGCTTCTGTCAATTGTTTGACTGCGTCTTTGGAATACTGATCAAGCATGCCAACCAGCATATTTTTAATAGGTTTTATAGCCAATATCAAAAAAACACCAAATGCAACTGCAACAACTATGGACTCCATCAAATTCTCCTAATTTATAGCTTTTCTTTTTAATACAACTTCACTGAACAAATGTTTTAATACTTCGTCACTTATATCTTGTGCAGCTGAATCGATTTCTTCAATTAACTGGGCTTTTTGTCTTGCAAGTTTTTCTTCGGCTTTAGCAAGCTTCTTAACCATTTCTCTTTCTACTTTTGCTATACTTTGTGATAGCTCTATTTCTGTATCTTTGATTGCGATTTTTTTAATCTCAGAGCTCTTATCTCTGGCTTTTTCAAGAATGCTTGAAATTTTATCTTTTAGTTCTTTTTGCTTCTCAACAGTTTTTTGTGCGTCATTTAAGAACTTCTTTACAGACGCTTCTCTTTTATCAACTACTGTACCTATTCTAGGAATGAAATAATGTGCAACAAAGAAATATAGAGTTGTAAAGGCTAGAAAAAGCCAAAAAATCTGAGTTGCAAAAAATTCTGTGTTTAACT
>CAZVFD010000008.1:4026-7608 GCA_964625465.1 uncultured Candidatus Midichloriaceae bacterium
TTAATCAAGTTTGTATTATATAAAATATTTAGTATTTCCGCAAGTCATAACCGCCCCTTTTTTTTGAAGCGGTTATTTCAATTAGAAACTTAAATTTTAAAGATACACAAGAATGCAATTACAAGTGCAAAAAGACCTAATGCCTCAGCCATACCTGCGCCAACGTAAGCTGGTGTTGCCATTTTCTTTTCAACTGATGGGTTGCGTGCTATGCCATTGATTAATGAAGAGAAACACATCCCTACACCGATTGCCGCGCCGATCATACCTGTACATGCAAGACCTGCACCTATATATTTTAGAAATTCACCTTCCATTTTAGACTCCTATTGATTATTAAAAAATTTAGTGCAGTTGTACTGCATCCCGTAAATATACGCAAGTTAAAATTGAAAAAATATAAGCTTGCAATATTGCTATAAATATTTCGAATCCAGTGAAAACGCATAGAAATGCGAATGGGAACGCGCCAAACATGTATCCACCAGCTAGTGTTAAAAAAGCGATCACTTTCATTGCAACGTGACCTGCGGTCATGTTAGCAGCCAGACGAAGAGATAAGCTCATTGGTCTTATTAAATAAGACATTAATTCGATGACAATCATAAGTGGTGCCATAACAGGAGGTGTGCCATGTGGTAAAAAGAGTGATAGATAATGCCAGCCATGCTTTGCGAAGCCAATAAGTGTAATGCAAATAAATAGGAATATGGCTATAGAAAATGTGACTACAATATGGCTTGTTGCCGTAAATGAGAATGGGATCATTCCGAGTAAGTTGCAGAATAATATGAATAAAAAGACAGTAAATATGAATGGTACATATTTCTTAGCTTCTTTTCCAGACACATCGGCAACCATATCATCTATAAAGTTATAAATAACCTCAGAAAATGCTTGGAGTCTGCCAGGAGTAGATTGAATTTTTCGTGCTCCTAGAAATAGCAAAGTCATTGCCATAAATATGGCAATTGACATCATTAGTGCTGAATTTGTGAACGCCAAATTATAACCAGCAATTTCAAGAGGAATAAGAGGCTTAATATTAAACTGTTCTAAAGGACTGTGCATTTTATCTTCTATTTAATTCTTTATAAAAACTATACAAACCACCACAAGCTCCAAGAATTATCATTATCAATAGAAATAGCGGCGTAGTATCGAGTTGTTTGTCTAAGGCATAACCTAGAAACCCGCCCACGATTATGCCAGCAATTAAATCAATAATCAAGCGTCCTCCTAAAGAACTTTCATTTTTAGTTGATGAATCAACTGGTTCCAGTTTTTCTTTTGCTTGCTTGATTCTTGCTTCTAGATCTTGATCTGGCATTAAAATTTACTTTTTCTGTTGATTGTGCAATATAATCACGCAACTTTCAATAACTCATTCCATTCGGTTGTGTATCTTGGAGAACGGATTTCACTTCTCACGCTCCAAGTTCTTTTTGTGCCTTGTACCGCTAGCATCACCTTATCTTTGCCTAATTTGTTATTTAATGTGTCTATGGCTTGCATTATACTTCGACTCTTTTCTGAATCCCCAATCTTAAATAAATCTATTTGATGTTTTGTATCAGGAATTAAATCTAGTAATATAACACCTGCTTTATTATATCTATATCCTGACACATAGATGCGCTCTAAACATTCTTTGGCTGCTTTAATAATTGCAGAGGTATCGGAAGTAGGCGTGATGAATTTATATGTAAAACCATTTTTATATCTTGGATATCTAGGATTAAATTTATTAGTTTGTATATAAACATATATACCTTGTGCTTGGCTATATTGTCTTCGCATTTTATGACAAGCTCGAGCTGCATAATTGGCAATAGCTTCGTACAGCTGATCATGGTCTTTAACTATATTTCCAAAAGAGCGTGAATAAGTAATGTTTTTTTTAGGTTTGAAATCTTGTGGCTCTGCACAACTGAAACCGCGCAATTCTCTTACTAATCTTTCGCCAACAACAGAAAGATTTTTTCTTATCCAGCGAATATCCATATCTCTTAATTCTTTGGCGTATTTTATTCCTTTTAATAATAAGAATTGTTCTGTGTTTTTTCCGACCCCCCAAATATCACCTATAGGGAATTTTTCTAGGATTTTATTTTGCTCCTCTAAAGTCATTATGCTGTAAACTTTATTGTGCTTCTTTGCTATACTATTTGCTACTTTTGCCAAAGTTTTAGTGGGTGCTATTCCAATTGAAACAGGTATCCCAGTCCATTGTTTTACAGTTGTACAGATTTTTTCTGCGTAATTTATAAGCTGATCATGAGCTATATTATCAAGCGATAAAAATGCTTCATCTACAGAATATATTTCCATTTCAGGCGCAAGGTGCTTTAAAGTTTGCATAACTCTACTAGACATATCGCTATAGAGTTGGAAGTTGGACGAAAACACTGCAACGCTATTTTTGTTTAATATATCTTTGTATTTATAATATGGGGCTCCCATAGGTATACCAAGGTCTTTCACTTCTTGCGAACGTGCTATTACGCATCCATCATTATTTGATAGTACTACAACAGGTTTGTTGTTTAATTTTGGATTGAAGACGCGTTCACAAGAGCAAAAAAAATTATTGCAATCAACTAACGCGAATACAGGCTGTTTCATATTGTATAGTTGACTCCTTATAATTTGTGAACGACGTTAGTAACAACGCCCCAAATTACAGTTTCTATTTCGCTCGTTAATTCAATTGTACGGTAGCGAGGATTTTCTGGTGCTAAGAAAATTTTTCCAGTTTTATACACAAGTCTTTTTACTGTTAAATCTCCATTTAAAGCTGCGATGACTATTTTTCCATTTTCAGGCTTTATGCTGCGATCTACTATTAGTAAATCTCCATCAAATATCCCTGCATTCAACATAGAATCACCAGAAGCTCTGACAAAGAATGTAGACGCTGGATTGTGTACAAGGTGAGAATTTAGATCTAACGATTTATCAATATGATCATCTGCTGGGGAAGGAAAGCCTGCAGAGACAGTGCATTCAAAGAAAGGAAAAGAAACTCCAGATTTGTTTTCCATTAAATTTTTTACTTTATCTAGGATGTTTTCAGGAACTCTTATAACTTTTGTTGGAGCATTATATTGAGACTTTCTTCCTGCACCCGCTCTTTTTCCCCCGCGCATAAAATAAATTTTGATTGCGTTACATATTCAAATATGGCTGGAAAAAATTGCTACGTCAACATAAAACTGTGATTTTTCCATATATTCACATTTTCATAATGATAAATGATCGTCATTTTTTGGTATAAAAGCCTAATAAGTCTAATTGATATTTGAAAGTAACTAATGTAAATGTAAGAGTAAGAGTTTATGATTTTTTAGTGCAAATGTTACAAGATAAAGACAGAATTTTTACCAACTTATATGGTGATCAAAGTGCAGAATTAAGTGCTGCAAAAGCTAGGGGAGATTGGGATGGAACTAAAAAATTTCTGCAACTTGAGCAGGATCAAATTATTCAGACCGTAAAAGATTCCGGGCTTCGAGGACGTGGTGGGGCAGGGTTTTCCGCTGGAATGAAATGGTCGTTTATACCAAAGACTCCACCAAATGG
>CAZVFD010000008.1:7618-14267 GCA_964625465.1 uncultured Candidatus Midichloriaceae bacterium
CGCTTTGAACCTCATAAATTGATTGAAGGTTGCTTAATAGCAGGTTTTGCAATGCGCGCGAGGGCGGCATATATTTATATTCGTGGTGAATATTTCAATGAATCTGTCGCTGTGCAGAAAGCGATTGATGAGGCTTATTCAGCTGGTTTAATCGGTAAAAACGCTTGTGGTTCTGGCTATGACTTCGATGTATTTTTACATCGTGGTGCAGGTGCGTACATATGTGGCGAAGAAACAGCTCTTCTTAATAGTTTAGAAGGCAGAAAAGGTATGCCACGTTTGAAGCCACCATGCTTTCCAGCTGCAATTGGTGTTTGGGGATGCCCAACAACAGTAAACAATGTGGAAACAATTGCAGTTGTACCTACAATTATGCGTAGAGGTGCAAGCTGGTTTGCTTCGATTGGTAGGGCGAATAATACGGGTACGAAAATATTTTGTATTTCTGGACATGTGAATAAGCCATGTAACGTTGAAGAAGCAATGTCTATTCCAATGCGCGAATTAATAGAGAAACATTGTGGCGGCGTAAGAGGTGGGTGGAATAATTTGCTTGCAGTTATTCCGGGTGGCTCATCAGTTCCTGCTTTACCAAAGAAGGTTTGTGATAATGTGCTGATGGATTTTGATGCGCTTAAAGAAGTGCAGTCTGGCTTGGGAACAGCAGCAGTGATTGTAATGGATAAGTCTACAGATATTATCAAAGCTATAGCTAAGCTTTCAAAGTTTTATATGCATGAATCATGTGGCCAATGTACGCCATGTAGAGAAGGGACAGGTTGGCTATATAGAGTTATGTGTCGCATGGTTGAAGGTAATGCAACGGTCGATGAGATCGATCAACTTTATGACGTTACGAAACAGATTGAGGGACATACAATTTGCGCACTTGGTGATGCTGCTGCGTGGCCAGTGCAGGGGTTAATAAGAAACTTCAGGGACGTTATTGAAGATCGTATTAGATCATATAAAAGCAAGCAAAGAACACGTGTTGTAAAGGCTGCTTAATAGCTTTCTCTAAATAAGCTGCACGATATATTCACTTCAAAAAAGCTTTGATTATCCCAATCAGAGTTCTTGTGTCTTGGGAAGTAATAGACTGCCTAGTAAATATGTTGCGGATGTTGCGTTTCATAGTTGGAACAAGTTTTTTATTTTTAAAAAAGTCAGTGTTATCCAGACTTGATTCTAAAAAGTTCAGAAAAAAATCTAATTCTCCTTTTGTAGCAAGCTCGGTTTTTTTATCTGGGGAATTGATTGAGTTGCGCATCGATAATTCATAGCACATGATGCCAACTGCTTGTGCAATATTTAAGGACGGGTTGATATCAGATGTAGGAATTTGTGTTATAATATCAGCCATAATTAGCTGATCATTTGTTAATCCCGATCTCTCACAACCAAACATAATACCTATTTTCCCTTGGGCGAAATTATAAACTTCCTTAGGAGAGGTTAGGGTTTTTTCCATATAACGCGGGTTGGCACTGGTAGCTATGATAAAATTTAAATCTGCTATAGCTTCATTAACAGTCTTAAAAACTTTTGCTTTTTTTATCACAAACTCCCCATGAGCAGCCATCTCATTTGCTTTTGGATTTGGCCAGCCATCTCGTGGAGCTACTAAACGCAAATCATCTAGCCCAAAGTTACTCATAACACGGGCTGTTGCGCCAATATTTTCTCCCATTTGTGGGGCGACAAGAATAATAGTAGATTGCTTCATAATTCTCAGTAAATTGATGTGGCCAATCTACCTAATGTAGCTGTTATTATCAATAGAAGGTTCTACTCAAGCTATTTAGCCAGCCCTTTTACTCTGTTTACCGCAATCGTTACCATAGAAACTAAAGTGTCTGATCCTTCTCCAGAGGCCTTCAAATCTGAAATAAATTGGTCGTATTTCTTGTAATTGTCATTATCATAAATAGACTTTTTACTCTTGGATTTTAGCTGTTCTTCTGCCAATTTCATCTGCATTTCTTGTATTTCACTAACCAACGCTCTAAGCGCTACAGATTGAAAATATTGTCTAGGAACAAAGCTTCTGGTTTGAGATATTAGCCATGTAAAGTGCATTGACTCACCTAAAGTAAAGAAGATTTTAGCTGCATCTGTAAGCTTAGCTTTAACTTTGGCTGCAATGAAGACGATATCGAATACGGTTTTACCAAGCCTCATCAGACAAATTTCTTTACCTACTTCATAAGCTTCTTTAAATTCTTTGTAATACGAGATGTTTCTTTCGAATTCCTCAATCATATGCGGTGTTACATATTCTTTAATGTTAGTTTGAAGAGTATGAACGCCTGTTTTAAAGAAATTTATTGTTTGCTCGACATTATCAATGGTATCAACGTTGTTTAGCATCCATAGAACGTTTCTTTCGATAACGGCTTGAAGATGATTAAACAGACCAACTTGCATTTCTACAGGGCATTTGTTGCTTAATGATTCAATACGCTTCCATTGTCTCTCTACGTTATATAGCTCTTTCACGATAATATAAGCTTTAATGATTCTCACTGGGTCAACACCTTTATCTTCCATAACCTGATGAAAGAATGCGCAACCCATAATATTGACGAAATCATTGGTCAGAACTGTAGCTAAAATTTCATTTTTCAGCTTATGTTGATCAATTAATTTTGAATGTTTTTTTTGAAATTCTTGTGGGAAATAGTTGTACAAGTATTTCTCTAAACAAGCGTCTAATTTAAATTGATGTTTACATAGCATAGAATAGATAGAATTTTTTGCGTATGCCAAAATCACAGACATTTCAGGACGAGTAAGGTTATTCTTCTCAGCTACTAATGCATTTAATTCAGATGTCTTTGGTAGATATTCAATTGCTCTATTTAGTTCTCCTTTACCTTCAAGATACTTAATCAACCAAGCATGACCATGAATTCTTGCAGGTTTACTAAATTGCTCAATAGTGAGAATCAAATTTTGTTTGAAGTTATCTTGAAGAACTAATTGACCAACTTCTTCTGTCATTCTATCGAGCAATGCATCACGATCTTTTCGTTTCATTTTGCCTGATAATAGTTGGTCGGAAAGTCCAATTTTAATATTTACTTCGTGATCCGAACAATCCACACCAGCTGAATTATCTATAAAGTCGGTGTTGACTCTTCCTCCAGTTTTTGCATATTCAATTCGTCCAAGCTGAGTCATGCCAAGGTTACCACCTTCGCCAATGATTTTACAGTGCAAGTCTTCACCATTCACACGCAAACTATCATTGGATTTATCGCCTATTTTTTCATTGGATTCGTTCTTAGATTTTACGTATGTTCCTATGCCACCATTCCACAATAAGTCAACTGGAGCTGTTAAAATAGCTTTTATTAATGCGTCTGGAGTTAATGATGATTCGGTTATATGAAGAGCTTTTCGTGCTTCGGGAGATATAGGAATCGTTTTTTGCTTCCTATCGAATACCCCACCTCCTTTAGAGATTAATTTAGGATCATAATCACTCCACTGCGACCTTGGTAGATTGAATAATCTTTGTCTTTCAGCAAAGCTTTTCTTCGTGTCTGGAGTAGGATCAATAAATATATGCATGTGGTTAAAAGCTGCAATAAGCTTCATATTGCTAGAAAGTAGCATTCCATTACCGAATACATCTCCAGCCATGTCACCAATCCCTACGGCAGTAAACGAGTCTTTATCGATGTTTATACCCAAAGCTTGGAAGTGACGTTCTACAGATATCCAGCCACCTTTCGCAGTGATACCCATTTTTTTGTGATCATAACCAGCTGAACCACCAGATGCAAACGCATCGCCAAGCCAGAATCCATATTTTTCAGAAACGCTATTTGCATAATCTGAGAATGTTGCAGTTCCTTTGTCAGCAGCAACAACTAGGTATGGGTCATCACCATCTTTTCTCACTACATTTTTAGGAGGTATAACTTTGTTATGAATTATGTTGTCTGTGATATCTAAAATGCCACTTAAGAAGGTTTTGTAACAAGAAACTCCTTCATTCATAAATGCATCTCTTCCGTCTGTCATAGAAACTTTTTTTAGAACAAAGCCTCCTTTTGAGCCAACTGGAACGATTACAGAATTTTTAGTCATTTGGGCTTTCATTAATCCAAGTACTTCGGTTCTGAAATCCTCTTTCCTATCTGACCAGCGCAACCCTCCACGTGCAACTTTACCACCTCTGAGGTGGATAGCTTCAAATCGTGGTGAATAAACAAAAATTTCCGCATAAGGCTTAGGTTGCGGTAAATCAATTATTTCATGCGAATTTAATTTAAATGAAATGTAATCTTTCGGTTCTCCATTTTCCTGTGTTTGAAAGAAATTGGTTCTTAATGTAGCATTTATAACGCCTAAAAAGCTTCTGATTACTCTATCTTCAGTAATGCTCTTAATATTAGTTAAGTCATTGATAATGCTGTTTGTAAGACTTGCGGTTTCATTGTTAGAATTTTTATTATCTAAAGAAAATTTATGGTTAAAAAGTCTTATTAATTTTTTGGTTATGGCCTTATTAGAAATTAGAGCTTCTAAAGCGTATTGAGGTGTATGAGGAAAATCGGTTTGTTTTAAATATTTCGCATATGCTCTAATCATTGTTGCTTCACGCCATGTTGCGCCGAGGTGAATAATTAAACTGTTGAATTTGTCATCCTCAAGCTCGCCATTCCAGATTTTTTTCATTGCAATAATTATATTGTCATGAAGTTCTGGGGTTACTGTTACATCTGTTTCTTTGTTTTGTAGCTTGAAATGGTGGATATATAAGTTTCTAGGAGTGCCATCTTCTCTCGCTAATTTTATCGGATAAGTTACCTCATCTACACCATAAAAACCTAGATTCTCTATAACGGGTAGAGTAGCAGAAAGAGGAAGTTCTTTATCTACTGAGTAAATTTTTAACTGAGTATAATCTTGGGCCCCCCCTTTGGAAGAAATATAGATATCGAATTCGACATTGCTTGATGATAAACATTTTTCAATTAGTTTTATATCATGAACAGCTTGTGACCCTGTAAAGAACGAGCGATATTTTACATCAAAAGCGTCTTTGTACTTATTGAACAAAGTGATAGCCTCTCTCTTTGAAAAATACTTCTCTAGCGCCTCAGATAACTGATCAC
Source organism: uncultured Candidatus Midichloriaceae bacterium (assembly GCA_964625465.1). Taxonomy (GTDB): domain Bacteria; phylum Pseudomonadota; class Alphaproteobacteria; order Rickettsiales; family Midichloriaceae; genus CAZLFQ01. Next base: position 12,748 of record CAZVFD010000008.1, read on the forward strand.
TCCAAACGCTGATTGCGCTCATAATATCTTTTTCAATTCTAGCGGTATCTATTTTTGCAGTGTTGTCAGAATCGGTCTTTATAATTAATTGCAATCTTGTTAGAGATGACTCTCCAACGTGAACATATTGTTTTGAAACGCTACCGTTTAGATGGCGACAAACTATGTTTTCTATGATCACTCTAACTTCTGGGTTAAACCTTCTCTCAGGTATAAAGGCAATACAACTAGTAAATTTTCCTATTCTATCTTTTCTAATAAATACTTTTACTCTAGGAACTAATGTTAAAGACACAATGCCTGTTGCTGTGTCATATAGCTCATCTACACTCATTTGCAGTAGCTCTCCGCGAGGGAAGGACTCCATTGCTGTAACAAGCTCCTTGCAGTTATGGCTAGATTCTGGGTATCCGTAACGTTTTATTACCTGTCCAATTTTCTTACGCATTAGTGGGATCTGGCGTACGCTTTGGAAATAAACTGAAGAAGTGAATAAACCTAGGAAGTGGTAAGCTCCGATACATTTTTTAGATTGGTCGTATTTTTTTACTACTATTAAATCCATATGCGCAGTTCTATGTACGACAGACTTACTATCCCACTTTCTGATGAATATTGGATCTGAGTTTGAGTATTGTGAATCGGCCGTGACTTCCCCAACATTATAATAATCACTCTTAACTATCCCTAAGTGAGAACCTTTGACTGGAACAACCTTGTTGCCAACGATTTTAGTATCATAACACCCTAAGAAAACCATGTGGTTATCCATTAACCATTCAAGAAATGCGATTGATTCGTCTCGCATTTCATTAGCCCTCATAGCACCAGAATCTTTTAAATGTTCAATTGATTGTGACATTGTATGAAGCATTGTTCTCCAATCAGAAACGCCATAATGTATACATTCCATTATTGTTTCTAATCTTTGCTTTAAGAATTTAAGCTTTTTTTCATCCAGCCAATTTGCTATGTGAAACTGGATAACTGTTTCTTTATTGCCTGAATCACTGAATTTTATAAAATTACCCTTTGAATCCCGCTCAACATGGAGTATTGGGTGGACAATAAGATGAATATCGCATTGTTGTTGCTTCAATTCATTTCCGAGCGAATCAATAAGAAATGGCATATCTGGTGTGATAATTTCTATAGAGGCGAAATTAGCATTGACCGAGCTTATGAAAAATTCAATTTTATACTGAGATCCTTTACGGTTTTTAAATAGTTTAAATAATGATGAAGCTGCATCTACCAAGTGATTTTCTTCAATTTGTGACAAATCTTCTTGAGTCACTTCAGCATATAGATGTCTTGAGAATTCCCTAGTTTCCTTGTCTGATATCTTGTCAATTAGCATGTCGAAATCTTTCCTATCCTTAGCTTTTCTCTTTCCAAGCATAAAATCCTGTGAATTATGATGTGTATTCCTCATACTAGCAGGAAAATAATGCTTTCTTCAAGTAGGTTATTTTGTTGTGCATAAAGTTTATAAATATGCAAAATCTCCTTGCATTAAA
>CAZVFD010000008.1:14277-16621 GCA_964625465.1 uncultured Candidatus Midichloriaceae bacterium
AAAGAGGTTTATTAATATACTCGGCCTACTTAAAATGTTAACGAGAAGTGGAAATGAAAATTTTATCATCATTAAAATCAGCTAAAAAACGTGACAAAAACTGCCAATTAGTTAAAAGAAAAGGCCGTATTTACGTGATTAACAAGAAGAATCCAAGATTTAAAGCAAAACAGGCTTAGTTCTATTTAAACGGGGGCAATTTGAAGATTGCGGTTATCGGTACAGGATATGTCGGATTGGTAGCTGGTGTCTGCTTTGCTGCTCTAGGACATGATGTAATTTGCTTAGATAAAGATAAATCTAAGATACATAATCTAAAAAAAGGCATAATTCCCATTCATGAGCCTGATTTGCCTGAGTTGCTCCAGAAGTGTGTGAACAAAGGGAATTTAAGCTTCAGCACAGACTATTCTGACATGAATGCTTGTGAAGTTGTAATCATAGCAGTTGGTACACCTGCTACAAAGTCGGGGGCTGCTAATCTAAAGTATCTAAATGAAGTTGTTGAAAAGATAGCAACAATCTCTACAGAAAATAAGGTTGTAGTCATTAAGTCAACAGTGCCTGTTGGCACGGCTGGTCAGGTGAAAAGCCAGTTTACAAAGATTAGGCCAGACCTCAAATTTGAGCTTATTTCGAATCCTGAATTTTTAAGAGAAGGTTCGGCGGTGTTCGATTTTATGAAGCCTGACAGAGTTGTTATTGGATGTGAAAAAGGTGCAAAGAAATATGCTGAAGAACTTTATAGGCCATTAACCGCTAAAAATATTCCAATTATATACGTTAGCAATACTACTGCAGAATTAATTAAATATTCTGCAAATTGCTACCTAGCAATGCGAATTGCTTTCATCAATGAAATGGCAGATTTGGCAGAGAAAGCTGGCGCGGATATTGATGAAATAGCCAAAGGTATGGGGCATGACAAGAGGATAGGGCTGCATTACCTAAAAGCTGGGCCTGGCTACGGTGGGTCGTGTTTTCCAAAAGATACTCAAGCATTAGTGAGATATGCAAAAGACCAAAAAGCGAATTCTAAAATTATTGAAGCAGTAATTAAATCTAACAAAGAACGCAAAGAAAAAATGGCTGCAAAAGTAATTAATGCTGCCAAAGAGGTAAAAGGAAAAACTATAGCAGTTTTAGGATTAGCATTTAAAGCTGATACTGATGACTTACGCGATAGCGCTAGCATAGTGCTTGTAAACAAGCTCACAAAGGCAGGGTATGAAGTTAAAGCGTATGACCCAAGCAAGCCGTATAAAGAAGCTAGGAAATTGATGAAAGGCTTGGAATTTGCAAATTCAGCTAATGAAGCCATAAAAGATGCTGATGTTATATGCATTGCAACGGAGTGGTCTGAGTTTAAGAATATAGATTTAGCCAAAGCTAAAAAGATAGTGAAACACAAAGTCATAATTGATTTAAGAAATGTAATTTCAAAAGAATATGCTGTAGATTCTGGGTTTAAATATATTTCTGTAGGTCGCCAAGATGCCTGAACTTCCTGAAGTTGAGACGGTTGTTAGAGGGTTGAGGGATCAGATTGTTGGCAAAAAAATTCAAGGTGTAGTTTTAAGTGATAAAAAACTTCGTAAGCAATATCCGTCGAATTTGTCTGCTATAGCTGGGAGTAGGGTGGTTTCAGTTGAGCGTAGATCGAAATATATTCTTATAACATTAAATAATAACGACGTTATTGTTGTACATTTGGGTATGTCTGGGAAATTATTGTTTGGTTCAAAAATTCCTGAAAATAAACACGATCATGTTAAGATCTCGCTGGGTTCAGAAAACTTAGTCTACAACGATCCCCGAAGATTTGGGTTGGTTACATTGATACCAGCTAATGATCTTGAAAAAAACGAGCTTTTTTGTGAATTAGGAATAGAGCCGCTTACAGATGAATTTGATTATAAATATTTAAAGAAGTTGGTAAAAAATAAAACTGGCACTATTAAGACGTTTATTATGAATGCAAAATATATTGTTGGAGTTGGGAATATTTATGCATCTGAAAGCTTATTTTATGCTGGGATTGACCCGATGCGTAAGCCAAGTTCTCTTACAGATTCCGAGTTGAAGAAATTGGTTGATAGTATAAAAAAAGTCTTGATAGCCGCAATAGATTCTGGTGGGTCAACTTTAAGGGATTATGTTAGATCAAACGGCGATGTTGGAGGGTTCCAACATGAATTTGCAGTCTATGGAAAAAAAGGCGAGTCTTGTAAATTATGTGGTACAAAAATAGCCATGGTAAGAATTGCAGGAAGGAGTACATTTTATTGCAATAAATGTCAGAAATAAACTTAATGGAGAAAATATGATAAACTATAATGAATTG
>CAZVFD010000008.1:16631-23068 GCA_964625465.1 uncultured Candidatus Midichloriaceae bacterium
TAAGTTAGGGGTGGTTGTAGGGAGTTTTGTTCTTGGAGAGAATTTAAGAAAATTGTGGGAATTTCATCACGGTATAAATTTTTTAAATACCTCGGGAAAATTTCAAGATGTCGCTCTTAATACGATCAACAGTCGTAGAGACATGATGACAATATCATCAATACACATTGGAGCTATTGGCTCTTTAATATTGGCAGCGACACAGACTAATCCTTATATTTTGCTGACTTCTTTTGTTTTATGTAGTTGTTCTTATTTTGCGTGCCAATCTCGATTAAGTGAGATGAAAGAAAAATTACAGCCATTTATTAATTCTGCTGTGGATTTTGACCCTAGGGAAAATAGGAAAAGCTTTGTTGAAAAGTTAATTTTTGGTCCTTATCCCAACGCCTTTAATTCGTTTATTACTAATGAAAGAAAGCGTTCTGCTGGCGAGCAGGTGGGTAATTCTTTATAAGCCGCGTAACAGGCTGTGATGCTGAAGTGTCTTTTCTTCGGATTAGAAGAGGAGGATGAATTCCTTTTTATTTGGTTTAGGCGTTATTGCTTTTTAGTATTTCTTTGATTTTTTGAACATATGGATCTTTATCATTCAATAGAAACTTTTTAGAATCTGATTTGATTTGATCACATATAATCGTATCAAATTGATTTGTATACATATGAGTTTTATCTTTTAGGTTTGTATCTTTTTCTAGTGTTTTTTTTACAAGGCATGGTAAAAACCTGTATCTCCTCATAGTAGATTCTGTAGGTATATATTCATTACAACAATCTATGAAACCCTTAAACATAAAATAGTTAAATATTATAGAGTCACCAACTAATGCACTTACTTCCTTTAACTCATCATCGTCTGCATCTTTGTAAATAAAAGCTAAACTCTCCATTAAGTCTATGTAATGTTGAATATAAATAAAAGCTCTCTGCATATTGTCATCTTGAGAATTTGATAAGGCATATAGAATTTTCCCTACTTTTTGAGCATCTTTATAAAAGTTTTTTACCTTCTTAGTTAAGTAGTATGCTTCATTTTTGCAGCAGCTATTATTACATTCGCCGTTTTGGTTTATTTGTCTGTAAATTGCATGGATTATTTGTCTGGCTATTATGATTTCTTTGCTTGCCCAACGTTTGTCAATTTGTAGTAACTCTGTATTTTTATTAGTTCTATTCAGTAAGGTAAATTGTGAAAAGGCTACAATTAGTAATCCTAGGCTCGCTGCTCCAGAAACGAAATATAGAAAACTGTCTATATCTTTATTAGGTTCAACAGTAGAATCATGGTTTGGAGTTTGATCATGTTCTGCATCGACTAGTGTCACACCCAAAATCTCAAGCGAATGCTTCTGATGATGATTTGTTACGCACTCCTTCTTATTGCTTCCTGTGCATTCCTTATTATCATGACGATCATGTGTCCAAGTAAAATAATTAAATTCAGATGAGGCAACTAAAGAACCAGCAACTGTTATGAAAAATAAAATTGTGAAAGCTATTATAGGGCTTTCTTTTATCCATTCTTTAATTTTCTTACCTATATCTTTAATTTTCTTCCACATATATCCCACCCAGCCCTCATATTTACGTATATTCTAAGCCTTTAGAGGTTAATTTTGGGTTAAATAATGGCTGTGTAACACTCAAGATTCTAAGGAATTACCATAAAATATAAAAATGATTCTTTACTTACGACCAGGGGGCGAGCCGAAGGCGAGGGGAGTAGGTAAAGAATTAAACTAAGAGGTCGCGCTTTGCTTTAAATAAAAAGCTCCCGGGGGTGGTCGCTTTTTATTTGTGATTGTAGACAACCACATAAATCTTTAAAAATAATCATTTAATAATTCAATGAATAAAATTAAGGCAGGAACTGCTCTTTGATTATACGCTCAGCGATGCTGTCTTTATGCTCAAACAGCAAATTTAGCTTTATATCCTTGCGCTCATGAACCTCTACAGAATGGACGTCTCTGAACTCTGTAAAGTCTGCTACGGCACTTACTGGTCTTTTTTCAGGACTGATGATATCAAATCTAATTTTATTGTTATTTGATAATAATGCCCCGCGCCACCTTCTCGGTCTAAAAGGACTGATAGGAGTTAAAGGAAGTATATTGGAGTTCAGGGGTACAATAGGCCCATTTGCTGCATAGTTATAGGCAGTGCTTCCAGCAGGTGTTGATACTAAGATTCCGTCACAAACAAGGCAATCGAGACGTTCTTGGTCATCGATACTAATTTTTATCTTAGCAGCTTGATTAGTTTCTCTCAGTAATGAAACTTCATTTATTGCCAGCGCTTTGTATTTCTCACCATTACCAGCTTTTACATTCATTTCTAATGGATGTAGTGTAAAAAATTTACTATTGGATATTCGCTCTAACAAACCTTCTTCATCATACTTGTTCATTAAAAAGCCAACTGATCCCCTATTCATCCCAAAAATTGGGATGTTTTTATCAATAAAGCGATGAAGAACTTTTAACATCATTCCATCGCCACCAAGTACAATTAGAGCATCATAATCACCATCAAGGCTATTGGCATCCTCGAATTTATACTTCTTCATCAATTTATTGAAAGAATCGGTTGCGACTTTGGATGTAAAATCAGAAATGCAGCCAATTTTTTTAAACTGATTTGACATGCTTATTTCAACAATCCTTTTTCTTTAAAGTATTTCTCTGCACCAGGATGGAAAGGAGCGCTTCTGCCCTCGTTTACCATTTTCTCCGCTGTCAATTGAGCAAACACGGGATGTAAGGCTTTGAAAGCATCAAGATTTTCAAATACTGCTTTTGTCATAGCATAAGCAACTTGTTCACTTATATCGGTAGTGCTTGTGACAGCGGCTTTCACGCCAAATGTTGTAATGTCATTTGGTGAGCCGTTATAAAGCCCTCCAGGAATTACTGTCATAGAGAACTCAGGGTTACTTTGCACAAAGCTTGCAATTTGGTCACCATCTACATTAATAAGACGAGTTTCGCACATACTTACAACTTCTTGCACAGCTCCATTAGGATGGCCAGTAGCAAGTATCATTACGTCTATTCTACCATCACATAATGCTTTAGCTTGCTCGGAAGGTTTGAATTCGGATAGGCTCTTGAAATCAGTTTTCGCCCAACCTTTAGCTTTCATCAACTCTTCCATTGTAGCTCTAACGCCAGAACCTTCATTACCAATGTTTACAATCTTCCCTTTGATATCATCAAATTTTTGAATATCAGATTTTTTTTGAACAATAACTGTGAAAGCTTCGTTATGTAGAGAGAACAAATGTCTCAATTTATCATAGCGACCTGTTTTTGTGTATATACCAGTGCCATTGTATGCGTGTTCTTGCCAATCAGATTGAATTATCGCAAATTCGACCTCGGCATTTTTTAGAGCATTTATATTGTATATTGAACCAGGTGTAGACTCCACCGCGCATCTTAATCCTAATGCTTTACGGTCTTTATTCATTAATCTACATATAGCTCCTCCAGCAGGGTAATACACTCCTGTTACAGCTCCAGTGCCAATGACTATAAGCTTGTCATCTTGATATGGTTTAAAATCTTTAGGGTCAGATGATGGTACAGCAACCTTCGGTAACTCCACTTGTTGAGCAAAAGACAAATTGGCAAAAGCAAGGATGATGGCTAGAGACTTAAATACTTTATTCATACACCTAAGTACATTAATTTATATAACTCAGGATAGCGTTAATAAATTTGCTAGGCAAGTTTAAGTTCTATAAGTATATATTTTATAAACAAGATAAAACGGAATAGAAATGAATAATAGCGATTTTATTCGCTCAAAAGAATGGTGTCAGGCTGTTATTGGCTGGTTTTTGGTTATTGCTTTCTCGCTGTTTTATAATGTTGTTTATGCAAGTGAACATATCATAAAATCTCATGGATATGCTGTTTTTGGCGAGTTAAAATATTCAAAGGACTTTCCCCATTTTGAATATACTAACCCTAATGCGCCAAAAGGCGGAGAGATGAATAACTACACTCTGGGCAGTTTTGATAGCTTAAACGATTATGTTTTAAAAGGTAATAAAGCCCCTGATTTATGGCTTACCCATGACACATTATTATATCCTGCAGCGGACGAGCCGTATTCATCATATGGCTATATTGCAGAGAGTATTGAGTATCCTACATCTAAAGAGTGGGTGGTTTTTAACTTGCGCCCTGAAGCAAAATTTCACGATGGTCATCCACTTACAAGCGAAGATGTAGTTTTTACTTATAATATCCTAAAAGAAAAGGGAGAGCCGAATTATAAAATCATCTACAACGATGTTGGAAAAGCGGTTTCAATAGGTCCACATAAAGTGAAGTTTTACATTAACAATCCAAAAAATCCTTTAATAATTTCCTTACTTGGAGAGTCGTTATATATCCTTCCAAAACACTTTTTTGAGAATAAAGATTTCGAAAAATACGACTCTGAACCGATTTTAGGTAGTGGTCCCTACAAAATTAAAGAATTTGAATTTAACAAATATATAACCTATGAGCGAGTTTCTAATTATTGGGGTAAAGATATTCCAGTGATGAGAGGTATGTTTAATTTTGATCGGTTGAGATATGAATTATACCTTGAACCTACAATCGCAGTAGAGGCGTTTAAGGGAGGAGCCTACGATTTTAGAGAGGAGAACATATCAAGAATATGGTCGACAGGGTATAATATTCCAGCAGTTAAAAATGGAAAAATTATAAAAGAATTGGTTTCGCATAATATACCCGCGAATCTCCAAGCTTTATTTCTTAATATGAGAAGAGAAGCGTTTCAGGATATAAATTTTAGAAAGGCAATGACTTTGGCATTTGATTTTGATTGGATGAACAAGCAACTGTTTTATGGAATTTTTAAAAGAACTGAAAGTTATTTCGATAACTCTAAATTTAAGTCAACAGGGATTCCTACTGGAAGAGAGCTTCAGATTTTAAATAATTACAGGCAATACTTACCAGCTCATATTTTTACAGAAGAGTTTGTAATGCCATCAACTGGGGCTGATCCGATAAGAAATAGGGAAAATCTCAGAAAAGCAAAAGAGCTCTTAATTGAGGCTGGGTATAAGTTAGAAAATGGCAAAATGATTAGTCCGCATACTAACAAACCTGTTGAAATAGAAGTTCTATATAGCACAGCAGCATTTGAAAAATTGTTAAATTCGTATAAATCGAATCTCAAAAAAATTGGTATTACTCTAAGATTAAGATTGGTTGATTATGCTCAGTATCAGAAGCGTGCCCAAGAATTTGATTTCGATATGCTCACAGTTGCATTTAATCCTCTAAGCGTTCCAGGCAGCAATCAAAGGCAGTTATGGCATTCATCGGCTGATCAAAAAGGTGGCTTGAACTTCTCTGGACTACATAACAAAGTAGTAGATGAATTAATAGAAAATTTAGTGCAGGTTGAGAAAGAGGAAGAATTAATTGCCTATACCAAAGCATTAGATCGAGTGCTTTTATGGGGGTATTATGCAATTCCAGAAATGTATTCAAGTCATTACAGGTTATTATATTGGAATAAGTTTGGAATACCAAATACAAGACCTAAATATGGAATAGGAAAGGAGGCTTGGTGGGCAAAGTCAGCGGAATAGAGTTAAAAGATATCGTAATTGAATATCAGCAACCTGATGGTAGCTATAAAAAGGTTGTGAATAAAATCTCATTTTCAATACCTAGTGGCCAAACAGTTGCACTTGTTGGAGAAAGTGGGTCAGGAAAAACTGTCACAGGATTATCTATTCTTAAATTGTTACCTGAAAATAAGGTTAGAGTGTTTGGCAAAATATCTATGGATAATAAAAATCTGTTGGAAATGGATAATTCAGACTTATTGAAAGTTCGAGGGCATAAAATTGGAGTTATTTTTCAAGAGCCAATGACTGCTTTGAACCCATTGCACTCTATAGGTAAACAAATTTTTGAAGCAGTTTATTTGCACAACCCATTTATACCAACCGTTTCAGTTTGGCAGAGAGTGAAAGAATTATTAACTTTAGTAGAGTTATCACATTTTAGAGATAAATTAGATCTTTATCCTCATCAGCTAAGCGGTGGGCAAAGACAACGTGTTATGATTGCAATTGCAATTGCAAATAATCCTGAATTATTAATTGCTGATGAACCCACTACTGCCTTAGATGCCGTTGTTGCTAAGCAAATTATGGAGTTATTAGTTAAAATTCAAAAAGAATGCAAACTTTCAATGCTACTAATCACTCATGATCTATCAATAGTACAAAATTTTGCCGAACAAGTTTGCGTGATGCAAAATGGTAAGATTGTTGAGCGTGGCGATGTAGCAGAAGTATTTAGTAATCCTAAACACAAATACACGAAATTTCTTATAGAATCCGAGCCTGTAAGAGATGTAACCACTCTAAAATCTAGTGCAGAAAATATATTAGA
>CAZVFD010000008.1:23078-31659 GCA_964625465.1 uncultured Candidatus Midichloriaceae bacterium
CTTAGTTTATTTAAGAATGAATTTATAAAAAATTATGGATTATATATAAACAGTAATTATGAAATTAAAGAAATGTTTGAAAATATATTAGAAATTGAAGACTTGAATTTTAAGGCTAAAAACTCGATTGGTATATTAGGATCGTCAATTCCAGATAAACAAATACTTTTTAATATTAATCTCCATATTAAAAAGGGTGAGACACTCGGAATAATTGGTGGTAGCGGTTCAGGAAAAACAACTTTGGCTATGTCTATTTTAAGATTAGCTCCTTCTCAAGGAAAAATTATTTTTAATGGCGAAAGAATAGATAATCTAAGTGTGCGAAAATTAAGACACATAAGAAGAGAGATACAGATTGTTTTTCAAGACCCGTTTGATAGTTTAAACCCTAGGATGACAGTTGCTGAGATAATAGCTGAGGGACCTATTGCACAAAATTTATTTAATGATGCAGAGCTTGAGCAAGCTGTAAAAAAGGCTCTAAAAGATGTTGAATTACCACTGTCTTTGGCTAATAGGTATCCACATGAGCTTTCAGGAGGACAAAGGCAAAGAGTTGCAATTGCAAGAGCCTTAGTTTTACAACCGAAATTGCTTATATTAGACGAGCCAACTTCAGCCTTAGATAAAGCTATTCAGAAATCAGTTTTAAAATTACTTAGTAATTTACAAAAAGAATATGAGTTGTCTTATCTATTAATTAGTCATGATTTAAGTGTTATTAATGCGCTAAGCCATAGGATTGCGGTAATGAATGAAGGAAAGATTACAAAAATAGTTCAAGCAAAAGAAATACTTAAACAAATTGCATGATTATATTTTTTGTATTAAAACATTAATTCGAATGTTAATAGGAGAGTAAAATGAAAATCAATATATCTGGTCAACACATGGAATTAGGCGATTCTCTTCGCAGCCACATTGAGGATACAATCAAAAAAAATGTTAATAAATATTTTGAGAATGCAGTAAATGCAAATGTGTCAATGTCTAAAGATAGACATCACTTATTTAGCGCAGAAATAGTTGTAAATGAAGGTACTGGAACAGGAGTTGTAATTAAAGGCAACTCTCAAGATGCGGATGCATATAGATGTTTTGATGCCGCTGTAGCCAAAATTGAAAAGCAGTTGAGACGATATAAAAGTAGAATTAGAGAGCATCAGAAAGATAAAGAGGCACGTTTGGCATTTTATGATGCAACTAAATATATTATGTCACCTTTTGCTGATGGTGATGATGCAGCACATAAAGTAGAGTCTCCAGCAATAATTGCTGAAATGGAAACTAAAATTGAAAAGCTATCAGTTGGTGATGCAGTAATGAAGATGGATCTCTTGGATGTTCCAGCATTAATGTTCATAAATGCTAAAACTGGCAGAATCAACCAAGTATACTACAGAAAGGATGGCAACATCGCTTGGGTTGATAATCCCCAAGGGCACTAGAACTGTTCGTTAATTTCAGCTTGTTTAGATTAATGTTGAAGAAAGTTCACTTGAGGCTAGAAGAACTTTATCCACATCTGAAACTAAAGTATCTATATCTTCAACTAGATCTCTCGCTAAAAAGTCTGGTAGAGGTAATAGGTTTACCAAAGGATAGAAGGTGTCACCCAATCGAGCTGGATAGACATCCGAGAATGCCTTATCAAATAGCGTGTGTTTTAGCTCTGGTGACAGATGAATTAGATCGCTTATTTTTAAGAGATGCTGCTTGCATAGTCTCGCCTCTTCGTGCACAGAGTGTGAATTAAACTCCAAATGCTCTGTCATTTTAATCAATTCAAATGAATGCTTCAAAAGCCCCAACATAGCATGATTTACAATAGGTATGATGTCCCTATCACATTCTTTTTGATCTTTTTGATAGTCATTAAAGAATAAGTGTTTTGAAAGTGTGCTGCTATGATAATAATCTGTGCATAGATATTCATTAAGTAGTTTATCAACGCGAGAAAAAATATATGATGCCTTCTCAATAATAGTATGTGCTTTCCCACATTCAAATGTGACAAAATCTTCGCAAAACAAAAGATGCTTATTAACAACAAATAGACCCAACATATAACCTCAATGATCAAACACTTATTATATAATGAGTAGTTTCCCTGTTTTGATTTGTCTAGTATATCTTTTCGATAATTATACTGCTGCTAAACAGATATATTGCAATTAGCAATTTATAAAGCTAGATTTCAGACTTAACTTGGATTCTTTGATGAAAGCTAAAATACCATTATTATACTATCTTATAGCTTTGATTCCCCCATTAGTTGGGGCTGGTAATTTTATAGTAGCTAAGGCAACGACTTCTGATATTGGCCCAATGTCACTTTTATATTGGAGGTGGGCTGTTGCTTGGTTAGTACTCTTCCCATTTGTAATAAAAGATTTTAGGAAAGATTGGGGCAAGATTAAGAAGCACTATAAAGTTATTACAGCTTGTGCTTTACCAGGAATAGTGTTATTCAATGCGTTCATGTATACAGGATTAAAGTATACTACATCCATTAATGCATCTATAATTGCAAATACCTTTCCAGTTTTTATCGTTATCCTATCATACATTATTTTAAAAGAACGAATTAATCCGCTTAAAAGCCTTGGGATATTATTCGCTTTAATAGGTACTTTGCTAATTACTACAAATGGTCAACTATATAAACTGAACAATATATTTGGGAATAGTGGGGATATAATGGCACTTTGTGGCGCTTTAATATTCGCTGGATACAGTATAGCTCTACGGTTTAGACCGAGTGAAATAAAAGTTTCAACATTTACATTTGCTACTATAAGTTTGGGTTGCTTACTCATATGGCCGCTATATGTGTGGGAAGTACTCTATATTAAGCCTATGGTTTTAAATCCAGATGTAATTGGAACGATTTTATTTGTAGCAATCCCTGTTTCGATATTAGGAGTTATTTCATTTAACATCTCTATTACTAAGCTAGGTGCTACGACCACAGGATTGATTTTTTATTTAGCACCTGTTTTTAACATAATTTTTGCTCAGTTGTTTTTGGATGAAAAATTCACCTTCGCCCATTTTGCGGGATTATGCCTGATTCTCTTGGGTATTAATTTGCCGTTGCTGAGTATGATCAGAAAGAAAGCATAACTTTAAGATCTATGAATAAAAACATCATTAAACCATTCTGCAATATTTTCGGGTGATGGGAAATAGTTTGAATACCTGATAACTTGATTTGGATTAAGCTTTATTTTGCCATTATTTTGTAGGCGTATACATTCGTGGAATGATACGTGCTCACAATCATCGTTTAATGAAGAGTATCTGCATTCTTTTATAATATCTCTTTTATAAAGAGCCATACCCCCGAAACAGGAATAAGTATTCACAAGATCATCACCAACGCTATATATTCGTTTTCGCATTTTACGTAAATTGGATGTCCAATAGTCGGGATTTTCTGGCCCATCAGGAAACTCCTCATTTCTAAAAGCGAATATATCCCACATTTTAAAGTCAAAACCATCAATACCATTTGAACAAACTACATCCCAATCATTTATTCGTGCAAAAGAATCTTGTATTCCTCTAATATCCCAACCATATGACATATCCATATCTAGCATCATTACCATGTCAAAATCTTGGTATTCGGGATTGTATTGAATTTCTTCGAGATATATATTTCTCACATCAGCCAAGAATTGTATGCTAGGTCTCTTTTTGTTATGAAAATCTTTAGAAACAACATTTACCCTAGGATTTCTTTGCATCCATTCTTGCAAAATATCTTTAGTGCCGTCTTTAGAGTCATTTTCAAAAATTACTACCCTGTAATCTGAGAATTGTACTCCTGTAGATTCAATATTTTGAATTACATTTTGCAAACCTTTGGCATTATCACGAGAAATGCCGACAATGACCAGTTTTTTACTTGCCATTTCTTGCTTGCCCTTAGACAAGTTCATTGCGTCTAATTGATCTAGCGCTCTTAAATGCTCGGGTGGTGTTTTTATCATTGAAAATAAAATTACCACAACGGCTAAAACTAATATAATTTTATAATTTTTATATAACCTAATCATCATATACTTATTTTTAACCAAAAATAAAATGCGTTTCGTTTATTTCAGAATTTGAAATGCCTGCTAAAGTTATAGACCAATCATCTTGGCTAATTACACTATCTTTTCTACATTTATTGTCACTACATTCGTAATTTTCTGAGATAATTGATTTGATAAAATCATAGTTTACACCGTGAAACTTTAATTTATCTTTGCGGATATCAAAATCATGAATGATGTCATGACCCAAATTTTTCCAGTTTAGATTCGGATACCAGACTATATCTTCTCCATCACCTGTAATTATTTTATCGTTACCTCGACCCGGCATGATGATGTTTGCTCTTTTATCTCCTATTAGAAGATCATCTCCATCACCAGATTTAATATTAAGAATTGAGTGATTTTTACTGAATGTGAGTTCAATTGAGTTGATTATTGTTTTAGATTCACCTGATAGATCAATTTGTACAGCTTCAGGCACCGCAACTGTATTGATAGTATGGAATGATTGATGATCATCTCCAATTTTTAAACGTTCAGTTTGGGCTACTAATTCCTTTAAAACCTTAGTAAAAATTATATCTTTTGAGAAGAAATTTATGGGTTTGCCATAAAAATTAAGTCCCATTTCAAGCGGAATGATTCGTCCTTTATCTGAAATTTGCGCCTGTAAAACTTGCAACATTGCAGGATCTATTTTCGGAAAAATATTGGGGTTAAAAGAGAGTGTTGTAGTCAGTTGCCATTCACCTTTGGACTTATCCCCACGCGCATGTTGAAAACCAAAGTCCCAATCGATAACATTTCCAAAGTCTATACATGCTTTTTTGAGAATCTTACTATATCCAATATTTTCAATGATTGTATACGTTCTATTATTAGGTGAGATTAGGTCTATACTGAGTATTGAATTTAAATCTACTGGCGGTAGGTTTGATAAATCAAATGCAGCCGAGTAATGAATTTTAATAAATTCAATTTCTATATTTTCTTCAACTTTAAATACTTGCTTAAACTGGCCATATGAAACTATGCCTCTATAGGTTTTAGGACTGGTTGCATAATTGGCATAATTTGACATTGTATTTGAAGATTCCCACGTTTCAGCAAGTCTTACTGCTCCAAATGAATCTAATAGACCGAATCCTAGTTCTGGACAGTATACCAAACCTCCTGCATTGGAGTTCTTAGCTGCGTTGGTTAGGTAATGTTTTTCTGATTCAGGAAGAGCTGAATAAGCAAGAATATCCTGGACATCCCTCCAGCCTAAGTTAGGGTTTGCTTCCAGCATCAAAGCAACCACAGAAGTAACTGTGGGCGCCGAAAATGATGTGCCGCCAACTTTAATATTATCTGGGGTGGAGGAGATTGTGTCGTCAGTGATTGTAAGATCTCGGTTTTCAGCAACCATAAAATGCGTTGCTGGAGCACCAACTAATGTTAAAGAGGAAGAGCTGGCAAAATGCGGGAACAATGACTCAAATGTATTTAATAACCATGTTGGCTTAGAATGCCCGCCAACTATTATATTATAAGGATTGATTTTTGCTAAATCAAAATTAGCGTCCGCAAAGTGTTCGTTTCCTCCAGCAAATACAATGATGCTACCTTTACCATCTCTTCCTTTGGTAACAGCTTCCTCAATTCTACTAATTTCATTCAATACTTCTCTTGAATTTGATTCAGAAGAAATAAGCCTATAAGTCACATTTCTTTCAATGCAAAATCTGTTAAAGCTTGGGCCAAAGCTATTATTAATAACATCAAAGTTTGGGAAGATATGATAATGGTCAGTAGAATCTGTTTTGGAGATATAGCCCAGCGGTATCTGTACAGAAGTAATATTCGTATTGTAAGCGATGCCTGTCATACCTAGAGAGTTGTTATGCTTAGCACCTATTACGCTTGCTACCATTGAAGCATGCTGACCTAGAGGAGAGCCGTCGTAAGATATTTCATATGTGCCATTATGAATTTCTAAATCTGGGTTATTGGGTATATAACCTTCATCAAGCACTGCAACGTTAACACCTCTGCCCGAATAATCTTTCCAGACTGGCAGTATATTTATTTCTGATAAATACCATTGTTCAAAAAAATCAGGATCGTTAGGGTGGTGAGGTTCGCGAATATATACATTGATAGAATTTACATTTTTAAAACCTAATTCATTTTGGATTGTATAAGAAAACGATTTTATCCCTGAGAAACTTGGGTCAGGAACGGCCATTATTAAATTTTTCTCTACCAATTTTACTTTACAGCCAATTGCATTTTTTACGCTTAAAACAGATAGTTTGCTATTTCTAAAGTCTTTATCATTTTGTAACAAAGTCTCGGTTTGAATTAATAAAGGTTTGTTAGGTTGTAGATCAACAATATCAGGCACATGATATGGAATTTTTTCTATTACTGATACCTTCCTAAGATCATCAAAACCGAAGTGGGTGATGCTTTTGTCTTTAAGGCCAGAGTATTCATAATGTTTTGGAGGATTATAATTAAGATCTTCTACCTTTAATAAATCTTCAGTAATCTCTACTTTATAATTTTTATAGCTACCTTTGAGATATAGGAATTTATTGTAAACGTTGGGTCTTTTCTGAATCGAAAAAGAATTTTGCGCCATTGATACCTTCAAGAACATTGTGCTTAAAATCTAAGAGATTTTACTTGCTTCGCAAGAGAAAAATTTAATAAAAGCTTAATATTTGCAGGTACATTTCTGTGATATAATTGCAACTTAATCAATAATGTACGTTGTATCTTATGTTTAATAAACATGGCAAAGAACATCCTGTATCAAAAGCTATTAGAAATCCTGCAATAAAAAACGCTGATGTTTTGGCGCAATTTGACGGATTTTTAGGGTCTGTTGGTGGTATTTACCAACTATCAGAAGCTAAAAGGAAGACACTACTTGAGCTTGCTAAGCTTTACTCAAGATTTGAGGTTATCGCTAGATTCGCTCAGATTCTTGACGTACAGAGGGATAGAGAATTATTAAAAGATATTATAGCTTATCTGGCATTGCACCATGATTCACTACGACACCAGCAAAATAGTAATGAAGTTATTGCCAATGGTATTGAAACTGATCTTGGTAACCTTGCAAGTTGCTTTTTAGCAACCTTGGACCGAGTAAAATTGACTGAAAAAGAAATGGCAGAAATCAAAGTCAAAGTACTTGTTCAAGAAGCCAAAACATCTGAAGACAAACAAAAGTTATACAAAGAATTTTTGAAAGATGACACAAAAGTGGAAGAACTGAGAGCCCTTCATACTCAACTTGGCTATCCGACTAAGTTAAGTCCCGAGAAGCTTGAAAAGCAATACTCACTATACGAACCACACGAGTTCACCTCAAGTCTTGCACAAGGAAGGCTTTTGGATGGCTATGAAGCCAATTACCATCCTTTTGAACCGGTAGCAGTAGCAAAGCGTTTAACAATAATATTAAAGATTATTGGAAATAATTCTGCATTAACGAAGGAATATTTTTCAATCGTGTCATATCGTCCATCAGGTGATAATGAGTTTCGTTCACTGGCTTATCTTGCAGTGCTCGATCATAATGCTCCTATCATCAATGTTATGGCGAAATATATTGAAGATAAAGATTTGCTCAGAAGTTTGTTTGGAGATGTGAAAATACTATTTAAGGAAATTTATGGCATTACACCAAAAAAATTTAATAACTATGCCGTGGCAAATGCTATAGAGACTTTAAATGCTTTAAACCAAATATTCGATGATAAAACATTAACAGAAACATTGTTGGAGTCTGTTACTTCGCTCGAAATTATGCATTGTATAGTTGTACCTTTCTTGTCACAACCAAGGTTTTTACCATATATTAAAGAAGCTGCATCAGCTAAAGATAAATTAGGATGTAACCATCTAGATAGGGCGATTGCAGATGGATGCGAAGATGTAGCAATGTTTCTATTGAAAGCTGGTGTAACACCAACTTGGTTTAATTTTTATAGAAATAGATGCGGTGATGAGGTTTATGCCTTGCTTAAATCAGCGTATGCGCAAAGCTTTTTTCCAAGAGATTGGGAGCCTTCATCTTATTCAGAAGGAATTGAAGATTTTGCAAGAATGCATATGAATTCAAAAGCTCGCCAAGCACGAATTGAACATGATGGCCAAGCTGTACAAATGTAGATTCTTGAATCGTCAAGGATCCGTCATCCTAGTGCTTGACACTAGGATCTACTTTGATGTGAGATCATCGTGTCATGCACGATGATGACAGAAACATAAGTTAGCGAAGGATTCAGCATCTTACGCTACCGCTTCATTTGTATAGCGAATTACCTGATCATTAAATTCTAGTACATCTGATATCGAATTTAATTGCGATTTGGTGATACGGTTTAAAGTTTGCTCTACAGTTTTAGCAATATCCAAGAAACCTATTTTTTTATCCAAGAAAGCATTAACCGCAACTTCATTTGACGAATTTAGAATGATTTGAGCCGCTAAGCCCTCTTTTAAGGCATCGAACGATAGTTTCAAAAGAG
>CAZVFD010000008.1:31669-33557 GCA_964625465.1 uncultured Candidatus Midichloriaceae bacterium
GAGGGAATCTTGCATAATCAGGTTTGGCAAAGTGAAGTTTGCCAAGTTCATCAAGTTTTAGTTGTTTGTGCGGAATAGTTATCCTATTAGGGTAGGCGAGGGCATAAGCAATTGGAGACTTCATATCTGGAAGGCTCATGTGCGCAAGAGTTGATCCATCTTTATAATGGACCATTCCGTGAATAATAGACTCATAGTGTGTAATAACTTCAACCTGCGATGGTTGAATTGGAAACAAAGTACATGCTTCAATTACTTCCAATCCCTTATTTAGCAGTGTTGCACAATCTACCGAGATTTTAGGTCCCATTTTCCAAGTAGGATGATTAATTGCTTGTTCAGGAGTAACTGTTGCCATTTCGTCTAGTGTGTAGTGCTTAAATGGCCCACCAGATGCAGTAATCGTTACATGGTTAATCATATCCAGTTGATCTGAGGCAAAAATCTGGAAAATTGCGCTATGTTCAGAGTCAACGGGTATTATTTTTGTAGAATGTTTTTGTGCCTCGCTTAATATAAGCTCACCAGCACAGACCAAGCTCTCCTTATTGGCTATTGCTAAGACATTCGAATTTTTAATAGAGCAAGCAGTTGGTTTAAGTCCCGCAACACCAACAATAGCAGACATTGTAATGTCGTAGCTGCGTGAAGCTAGTTCACATATCGCGTCTTCACCAGCCAATACTTCAACATTATGCCCAGATAATAGACTTTTTAGCTCTGAGTATTTTGATGTGTCTGCAATCGCCACAGATTTCACGCCAAATTCCTTTGCTTGGGCTGCCAAAGTTACAACATCTTGATTGGCTACCAGTGCTGTGGCTTCAAAGGAGTCTGGGTAGAGATTTATCACTTCTAAAGTATTTTTTCCTATCGAACCAGTGGACCCTAAAACTAAAACTTTCTTCATCTGCTTACCACTATTTCAATAATTGTAACGAATACTGAAGAAGTGACTAATCCATCAACTCTATCTAAAATTCCGCCATGCCCTGGAATGATGTTGCCACTATCTTTAAGACTAAAATAGCGTTTTACTGCAGACTCTAAGAAATCTCCAACTTGAGAAACTACAGCAATTGCAAAGCTCATCTGAAAGAAGTTTATCTCATTAAAATGATTGTTTAACTGGTACAGATAGCCAACAATACCAGCGCATATTGCGCCGCCCATAAGCCCAGACCAGGTTTTTTTAGGGCTGATTTGTGGAAAGATCTTTGGTCCCTTTAGTGTTGTTCCAGCAAAATATGCTCCACTATCAGTTGCCCAAACACAGAGCAATAGCCAGGTTACAATGGTAAATCCGTCTGGCAGTTCACGCAAATATATCAAACATGTACATGGAGTGACGACATAAATAAACCCAAAACAATTCCATAGTAATTTATTGAGAGTTGGTAAATCTTGTCTGGACCTGACAATTTTTGTCCATTCGATAGACATCAAAACGCATATAAATATTATGCAAGCTTGGAAGTATATATTTCCCAAGTACACGACAAAAATCGCTAAAGGTGCGAGTACAATTGCAGACAATATTCTTTTAATAAGTTCTGGAGTTTGTAAATTTTTGATCATTTTATCGTTACCTTAACCCATATCTACGATCGCGATTTGAGTATTCATTAATTGCCTTTTGTAAGTGGTTTTCGTTAAAATCTGGCCATAGCACATCCGTAAAGTATAATTCGGAATATGAAAGTTGCCATAAAAGAAAATTGCTAATTCTATACTCGCCACTTGTCCTGATAAATAAATCAGGATCTGGAATATCTTTGGTTAACAAATAGCGATCAAAATCTTCAGCTTTTAACTTACTAGTTTTGGCATCTTCTGCGAACCTTAGCGCAGCATTTCTAATCTCTTCACGCGAACCATAGCTCATTGC
>CAZVFD010000008.1:33567-39024 GCA_964625465.1 uncultured Candidatus Midichloriaceae bacterium
CATTGCAATTATGAACTGAAATTTATTATGACTCGTTTCTTCTTCTACTTGCTTCATAAGCCCTTGGATGTCTTCATCAAGTTGCTCTCTGTTACCAATAAAGCGAATCCTAACATTTTCATTCATCAGTTCTTTGATATCCTTTTTTAGATACCTTCTAAACAGTGACATCAATGCTTTTACTTCAGACTTGGGTCTATTCCAATTTTCGGTAGAGAAAGCATACACAGTAAGATATTCGACCCCAAGCTTTTTGCAGTCTAAGGCTGTCTGCTTTACAACATCAGCACCTCTTTGGTGTCCTGTTGTGGTAGGCAGGGAGTTTTGTTTTGCCCAGCGGGCATTACCATCCATTACTATAGCTATGTGTCTTGGTATCTTCATTTTAAGCTTTAAATTATGGAGGAAATGATACATCAGGCTCAAACTAAGGTCAAAATATTTGTTACACAGAATAGGTTATCTGCAACAAGCATTTAGGCTAAGATTTATTAGCTAAAAGAACATCTCCAGCTAGATATAATGAGCCACAAACCAAAATTCTAGCTTCTTTAGTATCTTGAGACAAAATGGTTTTAATGGCATGGGTTATATCATCGCATTCATAAGCATTAAAACCTAGTCTTTTTGCTCCATTTACAATGTTTGAAGCTAGTTCTCCTAATGGCTCTGACTGTACCTTAATCCCGTAGACAGCCTCTACCTTACCTTTAAAATGTTGTAAAAAGCTTATAATATCTCTATTTCCAGTCCTGCCATTGATAAGATAAGTTGGCTTATCTTGCCATAGTTTCTCTACTGTTGCCGATAGCATTTGTGCTCCGTTATTATTATGAGCCCCATCTACCCACAACTCAAAACCATCTGGTAATAATTTATAAAGTACCCCTGAAGTAATCTTCTGCAATCTTGCTGGCCATACCGTGTTCTTTAATCCATTGCAAATATTCTCATAACTTAATTGAAAATCCAAAGCGCTCAGGGCAGCTATTGCGCATGCTGCATTCATAGTTTGATGGAGGCCGTATAGGGAAGGTTTAGGAAATGAACCTCGCTCTTGAGATTCCAAATCGATAAAATCGAAACCACTTTCTGTAACTTCAAAATCCCAATCTTCTCCCCAAGCATAATATGGGGCATTCATTTCGATACACTTGTTTTTAATAACCTCAAATGCTTCTTTAGTTTGCCAACCTATGATGCAAGGCACTCCTTCTTTAATGATTCCTGCTTTTTCACCAGCAATTTTAGCGATTGTATCTCCTAGATATTCCATATGATCATCAGAGATAGGTGTAATGATTGTAAGCGCTGGCTTCTCAATCACATTGGTAGCATCTAACCTTCCTCCCATGCCTGTCTCAAGAAGTAATACAGAAGCCGGGGTTTTAGAAAATGCTAAAAATGCTCCTGCAGTTGTACCTTCAAAAAACGTGGTCTGCAAATCACCGCATGCAATTCTGGTTTGCTCCATAATTTCATATAGATATTCATCGCTAATTTCTTCCCCAGCTATTGTAATTCGCTCATTAAAACGTGTTATGTGCGGTGAAATATACCTATGTACGGAATATCCAGCATGTTCAAAAATTGTTTTTAAGTATGCAAGAGTAGAACCTTTGCCATTAGTTCCTGCAATATGAATGACGGGTGGTAATTTATCTTCAGGATGATGCAACCTTGATAGTAGCTCCTTAACCCTTGAAAGCCCTAAGTTTATGTCCCTTTTGCCATGTGGAATTGGCCAGTGTGGAAGAAATACCATAAAATCATTGTCTATATAATTCACAGCAGTTATAATTCATCTACATTACAATTGAAAATGATAAAATGACCTCTGCTAAAAAAATTAACTTTTCTAAGTTCTCTGTATCCAACGAATTGCCACTAGTAATCATCGCTGGCCCTTGCCAAATGGAGTCACGTGAGCATGCCATTGAAACTGCTGATTTTATTACAAAAGCTTGCCAAAAAGCTGGTCTGAACCTCATTTATAAGTCATCTTTCGATAAGGCAAACCGTACTTCGATAAAAGGAAAACGTGGCATAGGCATGGATAAAGCATTGCCAATCTTTGAAGAGATTAAACAGAAATTTGGCTGCCCTGTTATAACCGATATTCATAATGCTGAACAATGTGCAGAGGTGGCAAAAGTTGTAGACGTATTGCAAGTTCCAGCATTTTTATGCAGGCAAACAGACCTATTACTTGCCGCAGGTGAAACCAATGCTGTAATTAATGTGAAAAAGGGGCAATTTTTAGCACCTTGGGATATTAAAAATGTTGCGGAAAAAATTGCCTCTACTGGCAATGATAAGATCATGCTAACTGAAAGAGGGGTTACTTTTGGTTATAACAGATTAATAAATGACATGCGCGCACTTCCAATTATGGCAGAAACTGGTTATCCAGTTGTATTCGATGCTACGCACTCAATTCAAGAACCAAGTGGTCAAGGTGGTGCAAGTGGCGGTCAGAGACAATACGTAAAGACTGTGGCACGTGCGGCTGTTGCTGTTGGAGTTGCTGCTTTATTCATTGAAACACATCCTGACCCTGATAATGCTCCGAGTGATGGTCCATGTATGTTGCCATTTATCAATCTAGAGAGTTTTTTAGTTGAAATGGCTGCGTTTGATAAATTAGCAAAATCTTTAAAATAGATTTCATGAAAACTGGCAAAACTTATAATCTGCTGCAAATTGCAACTTACTTAAAGCCGTATAAACTTATGTTATTTGGGGTAGTAATCTCCCTGATTATAACTTCAGCGGCAGTTTTGTTTATAAGTAAGGGTGTCCAAATTTTTATTGATGAAGGCATATCGGGTAATAACTCTGCAATGCTAGATCAGTCGTTATTCTTTTTATTTGGTATTATAATTGTTTTAGCATCCTTTACATTTTTGAGATTTTTTCTAATAACTTGGACTGGGGAAAAAGTTATTGCTGATTTGCGTAAGGATATTTATCACCAAATTTTGCGCCTATCGCCTGGATATTATGAAAAAAATAGTGCAGGAGAGGTGCTGGCTTATATTATCGCCGACACATCATTACTGCTTACAGTAATAGGCAGTAGTTTATCAGTGGCATTACGAAACGCAGTATTATTAATTGGCGGGATTGCTATGTTAGTATTTACTAGCAAAAAACTTACTTTAATGATTATCGTGCTAATACCAGTTGTAGTTTCTCCAATTATGTTATTGGGCAGAAAACTTAGGAAATTATCTAAAGAATCTCAAGATAAAGTAGGTGAATTATCTGCAATTTCAGAGCAAACCATAAATTCATTAAAAACTATTCAGGCCTTCGTACGTGAGTCAAGTGAGATCGATAATTTTGCTAATAAATTAAAAGAACAAATGGCTCTCACTTTAAAAAGAATATCTTTACGTGGTGGCGTAACAATGACTGTTATCACACTAGTCTTTGGAGGAGTAGGGTTTATACTTTGGATTGGAGGACATCAGGTTTTAGATGGTAATATTACTGCTGGTGAGCTTACGGCATTCATATATATATCAATTGTTTGCGCTGGAGCTGTTGCAGCTCTTTCAGAAGTATATAGTGAGCTTGAGAAAGCTGCTGGCGCAACAGAAAGGATATTTGAATTTCTTTCCGTAAAACCTACTATCTATGATAGCTTAGATTCAGTTAATTTGTCTGAATCTTTTTCAGGTAAGATTTCATTTGAAAACGTCACTTTCTTCTACGAGGCGAACCCAACTAAAGCTTCTCTTAAGAAAATATCTTTTGATATAGAGCCTGGAAAAATTACAGCGCTTGTTGGCAAATCTGGCGCAGGAAAAAGCACAATATTTATGTTGCTTGAAAGATTTTATGATATTCAGGATGGCCGTATATTATTTGATGATTTGGATATCCAAAAGATCAAATTGGCCAGTCTTCGTAGCCAGTTTGCATATGTATCTCAAGATACGGTTATTTTTTCAGGAACTGCTTATGAGAATATCTTGTACGGCAAACCAACGGCCACACGCGAAGAAGTTACACAGGCTGCTATCGCTGCAAATGCTTTAGAATTTATTGAAAAATTGCCTGAAGGATTTGACACATTTTTGGGCGAAAAAGGCGTTAGGTTGTCTGGTGGACAAAAACAAAGAATTGCAATTGCACGGGCGATTTTAAATGATGCAAAAATTTTATTATTAGATGAAGCTACTTCAAACTTAGATTCAGAGAATGAGCAATTAGTGCAAAAAGCTCTAGCTAATTTGATGAAAGGCCGTACGACGGTAGTTATTGCGCATAGACTATCTACAGTAATTAATGCTGATAAAATTATAGTTTTAGATAAAGGTAAAATTGTAGAGTCAGGCACACATAATGAGCTGATTAAAAAAGAAGGAACATACCAATCACTAGCCAGACTTCAGTTTGATATGAGCAATACTGCGAGTTAACTCTTGCAATAGACTGATATACCAAGTTCATAAATTATCAGTGCAGAACCAGTAATCATAATTCTTGCTTTTGGTGTTTTCAGAGCGTTGCAAGCACTTTCTGATTTTCCATACTCTAACACATAATCTTCCATATCATATTGGAGGCCAGACGAAGAGATTTTAGCATATGGGGCAGAAATTAAGGAAAATCTATTACCAATATCTCCGTGCACATCTATTGTGCAATTTTCAACACATTGCATTACTTCCTTTTCGTTGAATATCTTGATGTTGATTTTAGGAGAATAGTATTTTTTAAGGATGCGAGTGTTATAGAGCGTATGATCTAGTCGCCCACCAATAGAATTATAGATATTTATTGATGTTGCACTATGCTCTAAACAGTATTTTATGCCTTTATCTAAATCTGTAGAATTTTGGTCTTCTAACTTTTCTATTACCACATCTTTTTGTGCAAAAAAATCCACAGTTGATTTTGTAACTTTATCAAAGTCACCAATAATTACCGCAGGAATGATATTCTTTGATCTTAAAAACTCCGCAGCGCCATCTAGAGCAACAATATTGGTTTTCACTTGAGGTATAAAATTTGGTAAAGCATCTGCGATAATATTAAATTCACCCATTTGTAATCCACTTACTAATATGTTCTGCCAATTTATATTTTGGGTTTATTATAGCACCAATATGTCCAGAATCAATTTGCAGCAAATTTACTTTTTTACATTGTTCAGCGAAGGACAGGGCTGAGGGTAGGGGCACGATTTTATCTTTTTTAAATACCACACTCTTAATTGGGATATCAATTTGTGATGGAGTGATTAGGGTATTATTAATATACCACCTGTTGTTAATTAGCTTATTATGACCAAGAATTTCATCAAAGCACTCTAGAAAAACTGGTTGTGTCATTGTTACGCCATCATTCACCCAATTTTCAATTTGCACAAATTCTTCTGAATCAAAATTCCCTGAAGCATAATTTAGAAATTTTCTATTAATATCAAATGGATTGTGTAAATAG
>CAZVFD010000008.1:39034-62569 GCA_964625465.1 uncultured Candidatus Midichloriaceae bacterium
GCTGTTGAATTAAAGAAGATGAAACTAAATTTGGATTACTCTTTATTGTCTCAATCAACGCATTAGGTAATTTACTCCAATATTGGAAATCCCAAGGACTTGCAATTGTGATAAATTTAGATAAATATTCAGGTCTTAAGCAGGCTAGGGCAGTCGCAATAAAACCTCCCATGCAATAGCCAATCAGGTTAATTTTTCCATGAATTTTGTAAAGATAATCAATGTTAGGTATTAGCACTTCGTTGACGTAGTTTTCAAGAGAGAAATGTTTTTCATTTTCAGTAGGTGCACCCCAATCCAGTAAATATGAATTCAAGCCAAGTGATTGTAAACTTCCCATAAAACTTTTAGAACTATTGAGATCTAATATATGTGGCTTATTAATTAGTGACGGCACAACTAAAATACATTCACCACTAGCTGGATACTGAATAAGCTTTGATGAACTGATTTGATACACAACATTACCTGAAAATTCAGACTTTTCTAAGGCGAATGAGTGGTACTTGTTTATTCCAAAGTGTAGCTGCTCAACTTCTTTTTTCGCTTGTTGTGCTAGCTGCTGCAATAGATTTCTCAATGATGGTGAGTCTTGCTTCCATAGCTTCAAGGCGGTCTGTAATGTAAGCGAGCTTAGCATGGACATCATCAATAGCTGAGTTGTCGCTACTTTGGCTGGATTTGTAGTTTTCATTAGCACCTTTAAATAAATCTTGGAACTTTGAATATTGCTCTACCATAAGCTCAGAAATTCTAGCATCCTTCATAGAATTTTGTAGGTGATCTTGCCATGCTTTAAGCATCTCTGCAGCTAAATTGTTTTGTTCAGACATAAAAACTTTCTATAATTTTGAGATGAAAATAACTGATATTTAATCTGTTTGCAAATCAGATTTACCCCCCCCTAATAAAGTTCTGTCCGAATTTTTGCTGCTCAATTTTTTCAATTGCATTCGCTTTTTGAAGAATTTTAATAAGTCTCGCTGGATGAACCTTGCTTAGATCTTCGAATTCATTGAATGGTATCTTGATTAATTCACCAGTTTTAATCTTAAAATCAGGCGTTTTCTCTTGAATCTTAGTAACAAGTTGTTGCTCAAGCTCAACTAATGCAAGTAGTGTCATTTTTGCTGTAAATTCTGAACATATTATGTTCTTCGAATTACCTTTTTTATCTTTTCCGACCAAATGCTCTGCGATATCCTTTTTATTTTCTAGAGCCTTTTCTGCCCATTTTCTGTTTGATTTTAAGCCTTTGTGTCCGAATGGTATAAAGTCAGCTACTCCAGCCATCTTTTGTTTATTGGTCTCATTTTCTAACGTTTTGTTTTGAAAGTTTTCTATTTTGTGCAAGTCCTGAGTAATGTTTTTATACATACTCTGAAGGTGATTTCTTAATTCGCCATCTGTAATGCCTAAAGATTCCAATAGTTGCTTTCTAAATTTAGGACTGATCAAATTATCAGGCAGAACCCTAAATGTTTCTTGATACATTACGTAGTTATATTTTGACTGATCTTCAAGTTTATAAGTTGCCCATACATGAGAAATTTTAGCCTTAGCTGCGTCATTAGATGCGACAACTATTGCTGCATGAGAATAAGGAGTAATCCATTCTTTAATTCTAGATTTTAAGCCTTTGTTTACAGTGCTGCAGAGCATATAAATTTAGAGTTTGTATCCATAATAATATCGCCTGATTCGACACTCGGACTAACTGTATTATTTATTTTGGAGTTTAGCTCAGAATAGAATTTGCCTGCATTATCAATCCTTAACATGAGTTCTTGCATATTTTTTAAATCAAATTCTGCATTGCATCTTTTAAGAAATAAATAAACTTTAGATTCACTTAAGCCTTGGAATTTAGTAATCTTCCCCAAATCGGTTAAGGTAATTTTTTCTTCGTCTGTTAGGGCGATATTTTGCTTAATATTTTGTAATTGAACTATTATAGCTTCGCTTAATTTTATAGCAGGACTGTTAATAAGGTATCTCAGTATATTTTTATCTTCCTCAGTAATTCCAAAACCCGTTGTTTCAAGCAGCTCTTTTAGGGCAGCTTTGTCTTCATCAGTAAGTTTTAAATTGTCTGATTCTAGTAGTTTCTCTAATTCTTTTCTTTCAGCTTTAGGCAAGTCGCCGTTAGAAATGATCCTGTTTAACAAATCTTTCTCCTTGGGCTCAAGAGTATCATCGCTAAGAATATTCGTGACTACTTGTTTATCAATTAGTAACTTGTTCAAAATCTCTTCTACTGCATGCAGCTTGTTGACGTTTTCTATTTTTGCTAATAATTTTTCATTGCCAGCAGATTTAAAAGTGAATTTATGTATGTCTTCTATTGCCACTTTGTTGTATAACACAAAATCATCTTTAGATTTAAGAACTTTGCCAAGACGTTTGTTAAACTCTTTGTTACCTTCTGCATAAGAAACGAAATCTGCTAAAAACTTTGCATTTGATTCGGTCAACTCAAAACTAGAAGACTCATTCATTAGCTTTGTTAATAGACTGAAAGCTCTTTTTTCGTAGTTACTTAGAGTATTTTTGCCATAGACTTTGTTTTTTGGATTGCTAGAAATGTCCCAATTTATTGTGGCTTCTAACATTTTGAGTTGAATTTTGCACTTTTCAAGATCTTCTACACTCATATGAAGTGGTGAAATCCCAAACAATTCTTGATGTTTTTTGTGCATCATAATTACAGCTTGTAAGCTGTCTTCTACAAGTTTACGTCTGCTAGGATCATTGATGTATTTCTCAATCTGAGTTTGTAAATTTGCTATATGCAAATCTAATGCATTTTTCAGACCTTCAGGGTGGCGCTTGCTTGCTTCGTCAAGCACACTCAGTGCTTTAGCATCAATTAAATGTAGAGGAATAAGACCGGCAAAAAATGCTATTATAGAACTTATATCTACTTCGCTCTTAGTTGCTCCATTTATTAAGGCATCATTTCTTTTTTGAAATAGCTCATCTACTCTTTCTTGTGACATGCCTAGTTTCTTCTTGGCCTTTAAAAGTAATCTTTCATAAATTGCTAAATTAACGTCACTTCTATTGACTACTAAATTACCATTATAATTAACTAATTTTTGATCTTTTCTGAGCTCAACTTCAACGTCCTCAATCAAAGAATTTAAAGTGTCTTTCGAGTCTTTATTTAATTTTGAAATTATACGATTAAACAACTCAGGGTCACGTCTCATTTTCATTTTAGTGAAAAAATTCAGAGTCTCTTTAGAATCAGTTTCTTTCGTGAGTTTAGAGAGTGATTCTATTTGGATGGCTTGATCTAATCTATTGTATAAGTCTCTCTGCTTTCTTTTGTTGGAGTAATGCTCATGTTTGGCTTTAATTGCTTCTATATTTTTTGTTTGTTCTTGAGATAATTTTGAAA
Organism: uncultured Candidatus Midichloriaceae bacterium; assembly: GCA_964625465.1. Classification (GTDB taxonomy): domain Bacteria; phylum Pseudomonadota; class Alphaproteobacteria; order Rickettsiales; family Midichloriaceae; genus CAZLFQ01. The sequence continues at coordinate 42,438 of CAZVFD010000008.1, forward strand.
GATCAACATCTGCTTTGCCTTTTAAAACTCCAGATACAGCCTGTATAAAAACTTTTTGGTCAGGTGAGAGTTGATTATACACCTGCTTTCTTTCTACATTCTCAAAGTCATGCAATAATGTCAGCGCAGTTTGGTAGGCATTGCTAAGCTCTTTATCTCCACTTTTGAGAAAGCTATCTATAGCCAACTCAAAAAGTTCAAACTCAATTTGAGAAGATTCAGTGAGATCAACTTTTGAAAAAAGGTTTTTTAATGCTAAAAAATTCAATGATTTTACATGATTCTGAATTCTACTGCCGATGAATATTATCCCTTTCATGATAAACCACGCCCTTCACCTTATTATTAAATTGTACGTTTCATAGGTTAAAAAATGGTTAACATTAGCTATTTTTAGGTTAGTCTATTGGTGTAAAAAGCATTTTATCAGGTGTTAGTTTGGCGAAAGAAGAAGTAATAATTATCAAAAAATACCCTAACCGCAGGTTGTATGACACGACCACAAGTAGGTATATTACCATTGATGATCTAGCTGAAATGGTGAAACGTGACCATGATTTTAAAGTTATTGATGTTAAAACTAATGAAGATTTAACTAGAATTACTCTCACACAGATAGTATTGGATCATGAGATGAAAGGGTATAATTTACTGCCCCTTGAACTTATTAGGCAAATTATAAAGTTTTGTGACCATCCGCTAAACAAGTCTTTTACCGATTATTTAACTCATTCGCTTCAACAATATAATGACAACTTTGCTAATATGCAGAATTTTATGCAGGGCATGGTTAGTTTCAATCCTAATGACTGGACCAAACAAATCGATGAAATGAACCGTAAAAATGTTGATTTTTTTCACCAAATGTTTGGCACTGTAACAAATATCAAAAGCAAAAAGAAGTAGTTGCTATTGCACCTTCATCTCTGGTAGTTGTTGTGTTTGAACATCTGGTATTGGCGCAGGTGTAATTCCTTCCTGCTCAAGTCCAAGGTGTTTATCTTCTATGTACTTGTCTACACTTTCCTGCAGAGGTTTAGGAGGTGTTACAAGATCTTGAATTTCTTTTTGGAATTGTTGTATAGGTTTTCCAGATATTTTTATATCCATTGGATTCGTCCCTGTAATTTCAAATTTTAAATCTGTATCATTAGATTTATATTGCGCAAAGTATTCCTTGATTTTAGCAAAATCTACATTTTTAAACTTCTCTATTTTAGCTTGATTTGTTTGATCTGGTTGGTTTACATAATCTTTTAAATCTGCTTCTGCAACTTCTAACAGTTTGAGATAGTTTACAATGGTCACAGTGATGCTAATACTAGGTAAGTACATCATCGCTTTACTTCCTGATAAAGTGCCAAGCATTTGAATTTTGCCAGTATCATTACCGAAATCAAAATCCTTAATGTTGATTTTATAACTTTCTATATCTTCCATCCTTAGTTCACTAATTCTATCTTTAGCTACTTGCACTTCAAATAATATATCCATGCTGCCGTTATGGGGAGCACTCATAATCTTTTTAAGAGGATCATACATCCTGTTATTTTCATAAGCTAACTTGATTTCTAATAATTTAGTGCTGGTTTTTAAATCCGTTATCACTTCAATAAAGCTTTTACCAGCGGTTTGAATCTCTATATTTTGAACGAGATCAATCATGCTAAAGCCGCCATCTGAAATTCTCACTGTATGGATTTTTTGTGAAAACACATCAACATCTATTGCATCCGACCTATTAAAAATATTAGATGTTGTTGAGTCGTATACAATTTTCAATGTAAAGGGCTCATTTGGATATGTAACTTTATATTTCAAACTTACAAATGGGACAGGTATCTCAACATTCAGCTCTTTATCTGTTTGGATCTCTGCAATACCATTACTAAGGTCATTACTAAATTTAACTGTAGCAGTAGACAGTATTGGTATGTCCATCCCTTTCATGAAAAATTTAACACCAGAAAGCTCGCCTTCAATTTTCCAAGCCTTTTTACCTTTATAAGTTAGACTGTCGTATTTAAACTCAATATCTTTTTCTGCTAGTTTTGTTGTTAGCTTTACAAGTAGATCCGATATCCTATTAGTTTGCTTTTCCCAAAAATAGTAGTTTGCCCCAATAGCAGTCGCAATCAATAAAGTAATAATTGAAAGGAAAATCGTAAGTACCCTCATGTGAACCACCCTTATGAAACATCTAACTATATAGAGTCTATCTAGAGATAGTTAACAAACGGTTAACAAGCTTTAAATTATAAAAAATCTTGTTGATTTGAGTTTGCCAATAAATTTGTCCGATTTAAGTGCTTAAAAGCATTGTCAGAAAGCACGCGTCCACGGGGAGTTCGAGCAATAAAACCTATCTGCATAAGATATGGTTCAATTGTATCTTCGATAGTGTCCCTATCTTCAGACAACCCAGCTGCAATGGTTTCAATGCCAACAGGCCCACCCTTATAGTTTTCGACTATATAATTTAAATATTTATGGTCAAAAGAATCTAGTCCAAGGCTATCAACACCTAGGCTTTTTAAAGACTCTTGGACGGTTTTCAAGTCTATAGAATTGAGCTTTTTGAATTCAGCAAAATCACGAATTCTCTTGAATAGTCTAATTGAAATTCTTGGAGTGCCTCGTGAACACTTAGCTAGTTCATGGCTGGCATTATCTGATATTGCTATATTAAGAATATTTGCAGTACGTTTGACAACTTGTTGGAGCTCTATAACATCGTAAAAATCAAGTTTTAATGGGATTCCAAAACGATCTCTTAAAGGATTCGAAAGTAAACCAAGACGAGTAGTAGCGCCAACTAAGGTAAATTTCTGCAAGTTTATTTTAACAGTTCTGGCAGCTGGGCCTTCCCCAATTATTAAATCTATACAAAAATCCTCCATTGCCGAGTACAAAAGCTCTTCAACAGCTGTATTTAGGCGATGAATCTCATCTATAAACAAAATATCATTAGCTTGTAAGTTTGTTAAAATAGCTGCCAATTCGCCAGTTTTAGTTAGCACTGGGCCAGAAGTTGCTTTAAAGCCAACGCCTAATTCCTTAGAAATGATTTGCGATAACGTGGTTTTACCAAGACCTGGGGGGCCATAAAATAAAACATGGTCAAGAGACTCTTTGCGTGATTTCGCTGCATCAATAAAAACTTTTAAATTTTGCTTCAGTTGCGACTGGCCAATGAAATTAGCTAATTTCTGCGGACGTAAAACTACTTCCTGATTCTCTTCTGTTTGCAGTTCTGGTGTTATTAATCTATCTTGAGCGTGCATTATTTATATTTCTCAATCTTTCCATCGCGTATGGTTAAGATTCTATCAGTTTTTTTTGCGATCTCAAGGTTGTGTGTAACAATGATAGCAGAAACTTTTTTATTTCGGACTTCATTCAATAATAATTGGAATACTTTTTCTGAGTTATGAGGGTCTAAATTGCCAGTTGGTTCATCAGCAAGGATGAGTTTAGGTTTGTTTATTAATGCGCGGGCAATTGCAACTCTTTGTTGCTCTCCACCCGAAAGCTCAGCTGGGATATTATTTAGCCTATGCCCAAGACCTAATTGCTCCAACATAGACTTTGCGTTTTCATTTGCTTGTGCTTTTGAAACTCCGCTGATCATCTGAGGAATTACGACATTCTCTAATGCAGTAAATTCGGGTAATAAATGATGGAATTGGTATATGAAGCCAAGGGAATTGCGGCGATGTAACGTTGCCTCTGCGTCAGATATATTAGAACAATCTGAACCTACAAGATTTACAGTTCCTGAGGTCGGTTTATCTAATAGGCCACAGATTTGTAGCATAGTGGTCTTACCAGATCCCGAAGGACCAATTAATGCAATTATTTCAGCTTCTTTAATCTCAAGATTTACATCACTTAAAATATCGAAAGTTTCCTCACCTTGGAGGAAACTTTTTCTAATATTTTTAAGCTGTAATATAGCCACGACTAGCTGCTAAGCTTTTTTTCTACGAATTCAACGTGCTTTCTAAGCTTAGGGTGATATTTACGGAATTTAAATTTTTCAGTAGCTTTCTTAGGGTTTTTCTTTTTAACAAAGAAAAAACCTGGTTCACCTTGTGCTTCTAGTTTAAATAATACTGTGTTTTTCTTAGCCATTTCTATAATAATTAAGTATTGTATTTGAGCAGATATTATACAGAATAGAGTCTTAAGTCAAGGTGTATAGATAGGCTTTTAGAGCTTTTTTGTACGCAGTTAAACGAATATTAAGAGTTGTTATAATGAATGATAAAGAAAATTTTGCCTCTACGATCGCACGTAATGCATATAACTATGAATTTAATAAAATTAGCCTTGAAGATTACCAAAAGTTAAAAGACAGTGGGTTGGAGGATGTTCGCTTACATATGGTGAATGCCAATATATTCTCAGAAACTATTACAGATAGGATAAGTGAATTAATAAGGATTATTGAGGTTTTATCAGTCACAGGCTATCTGAAGTCTACTTCTATCCCCCAATTTAGCTTGGCAGATAGTGTAAAAGATAAAATTCTTACCACAAACACTCAGCCAGATTTAGCACGTGCCGTCTAAAGATTGATAACTTACGAATATTGTGTTACATGTTTAGAAAAATATAATTGAAGGCAATGCAAATGACTAAGAAAATTTTAGCCCTAGTATTATTAACTATTGGTCTAACAGCTTGTTTCCCTGTCTATGACACAAACTATCAGTTTATTCAGCCAAGCTCGCAAGAAGGCATACAATTTGTAAACAATTGTGCTAAAATCCAAAAAGCATACTGTGGTTCTTACCCAGAAGAATTCTCAGAAGAGTGTCTCTGGTGGTCGGTGCTAATTTATGCCGATGCGTAGCCTTCTATCGTGACAGACGAAACTAAATTTGAAATAGATGAGGAATCTGCTTTGAGAGTAACGGTAAATGCTATGTTTTATGCTACTGCTAGTAAAAGATGGCAAGTTGACAAATTGCTACTGAAGACTACCAAAAGTTAAAAGACAGTGGGTTGAGGGCTAATTCTATCCCCCAATTTAGCTTGGCAGATAGTGTAAAAGAAAAAATTCTTAATACAGGCACTCAGCCAGATTTAGCACGTGCCGTCTAAAGATTGATTAGTTAAGAGTGATATGATACTGTTTGATTAAATATTAGCAGTAGTAAGGCGCTATCTATATTTGTCATGCTGAATTTATTTCAGCATCTAGATCCCGAAACAAGTTCGGGATGACAATTGGTGTGAATTGCTTATCTACTCTTGTAATTATAAATAATGAAGGTAAGTCAATGTATATGTTTAAAAAAAGTCTAGTACTCGTTGCAACGTTGATTGCTCTAACAGCGTGTTTCCCAGTTTATGACACAAACTACCAATTTATTCAGCCAAGCTCGCCAGAAGGCAAGCAATGTGTAAATAATTGTGCTAACACCCAAAAAGCATGCCGTGATGCTTGCATTAAAAATGAAACAGTATGCGTCGGCGAAGATGAAAGAAGGGTAACGCCACAAGTAAGTGGTCGTCCTGTAATTTCTAGAAATTGCAGCAGTTATTCCTGCCAAGAGCAATGCACAGAAGAGTATAGACAATGTTTCTCTGGTTGTGGTGGTCAAGTAGTGCCACATGTAAGATGTGTTGCATTTTGTGATGATAGAAGGAACTAATTCATTGTTGATACAATATTTAGAAACTAATTATTTCCCAGAAATATAAAAACTTTACTTGCTTTATTAGTTTCACAACTCTATAACGCCTCCATTAACCTTTATGGAGATTTTTATGGAAACTAAAGATTTAATCAAAGCTTTAGACTACGTTTCAAAACTTGATGATACATCAAAATTAATTGGAGTTGTTGACCTTGCGCTTTTAGCAATCGGTCCTTGCACACTGGGATTGACAAAAACTTTGGTAGCTGGAGTAATTGTGGATAGCGCATTTGTAGGATTTGAATACTATAAAAACGGAGCTGTACCTACGGTAATGAAGGACGCTTACAACTATGGTAAATATCTCGTCGGCATGAGCTTAGAAGATGATGGATTAAATAAAGCCTCAATAGAACATAGTACCAGCAGTGAACTATAATTTTATAGTAGCTCAGGGATTTAGTGCTTGCTGAATTCCAAACTTACGAATTTGTCATCATCGGGCTTGACCCGATGATCCAATTTCAAGGTAGATCCTAGTTTCAAGCACTATGACGACATTGTGTGATGACTCAGCTAAAGTGGGGTTTGAGCTAAGCTAAAACCATGGGCATGACCCTTAGAAATTTGCCAAATACACTAGATTCACAAACATTCTTCTTGCGATTTTATGCAAAAAAACATACAATCCCTTCGAAAAATTTAAAAGAAAGTTTATGAAAAAAGAAACCATCGGCTCTTTATTTGATTTATTAAAGATATCCTTAAGAAAGATGCTTACAGTAAGAGTTATGTTGCCACTTGCGATACTTGTCTTACTTACTGTTAATATAATTCCAAATGCAATACTAATAGCAGCTAAGGGCATATCACCATTCTTTGACAAAGAAAATGTTTCAATTGCTAGTATGATTGGAGGGATTGGCGCTCTGATACTGGTATTTATTGCTAGTATACTATATTCGCTTTTTTTAGCTTTAATTTACCTAGCAGCACCTGCATATTTCGTTTCAACAGAAAAGCATGATGTAAAGAGAGATGTTAAAAATATTGGGTTACTAATTAAGAAGAGATGGGCAAAGATTACACTAACTATGCTATCAATATCCTTACTTGCGGTAATAGCAGTTGGCATTGCAGCACTTCTATCTTTTATTTCTCCTTATCTAGCTATTTTAGCAGGATTTATTGCTTTCATATACATTACGGTGAGATTTTATGTTGCCATGTATCCAGCCATATACGACGGATTTGGTGCTGCGAAATCTCTAGAGGCAAGTACAAAAATAATGGATGGTATTAAAGCAAAAACCTCAGCATTTATTGGTTTGTTAATGTTAATATACCTAGTATGTGCCGTAGTATTATTTTTGCCTTTTGGTGCATATGTATACTTTAATATTTCACCCGAGTATCTACTGTTTATATTAGATAAACCAATTAGTGAAGATTTTACGGATTCAATTACAATGCTTGATTATTGTTTTAGAGAGATACTTCATTTTGCAGGACATTTCATTTACTACTCCCTAACGCTGATATTTTCAGGTGTTCCAGCACTATTATATCTCAAAAGAAGGGATCTAGCTGTTTCTACAAACTAGAAACAGACTTTAGTCTCTTTCTTTGATTCGACGGTGGGATATGTAGCTGTTCACGGTACTTAGCAATAGTTCTACGTGATATATTTATCCCTCCATCATTCAATTTTTTAGCTATTTCATCATCCGATAGAACGCAATTGGGCTTTTCCTGCTCTACAAGCTCTTTTATCTTTTGCTTCACAGCTGTAGTTGAAACCATGTTCTCCGAAATATTCGATGTGAGGGCTGTATTAAAGAAATACTTGATCTCATACGTCCCCATAGGGGTACTTAGAACTTTATTGCTAATTCGACTAATAGTACTTTCATGTACCCCAACTTTTTTAGCTATAACACTAAGCGTCATAGGCTTGAGATAACTAATACCTTTCCTGAAAAAATCGTATTGCTGGTTTGCAATTTCGGTTGCAACTTTAAGAATAGTTTCACTTCGCTGTTGAACTGCTCTTATCAACCAGTTAGCTGTTTGCAATCTTTCAGTACAGTAACGCTTTTCTTCCTTCCCTTTAGTTTGATTAACAATACTATGGAAATACTTACTGTTTACAAATACTTTAGGCAGACTTTCAGCATTTAATGTAACAATTATTTCTCCCCTTGGATCGAAATTAATAAATGCATCGGGAATTAATATTCTAGCACTTTCTTTTCCAAAATTTCTGCCTGGTTTTGGATCAAGCTTTTTAATCTGCTCCATGCAAGCACCCAATTCTTCGTAGGTAACACCCGTGGTTCTACAAAAAGATTTTATATCGCCTTTAGCAATTCTATCCAGGTGATTTACCACAACTTCCATTTGATCATTTATTAACCCTAATTCCTGAAGTTGAATCTTGATACAATCTTTTAGGTCCGTAGCATATGCTCCGAATGGATCTAGTTTATAGAGTTGTTTTAAAACTTTTTTGATTGCTGTTTTTGAAGTTTTAAGAGTGCTTGATACTTGCTCTAGCGATTCGGTTAAATAGCCGTTTTCGTCTAGCATGTCAGTCAAATACGCAGCTATGATTCGGTCTGAATTTGAATGAATTATTATATTCACCTGACGCATCAGATGCTCTTTTAAAGAGATATTATCATTAGAAATCGAATCAAAAATATCTCTATCATTATCGTTGCCGACATAATTTTTTTCATACCTCAAATAACTCTCTTCTTGCCATTCGGTATGGAGCTCCTTGTTATCATGCGTTTCAGATTCTAATTCATTTTTGGGTTCATCGTCCTTTTGCTCATTTGCAGAATAATCCTCATCATTCTCATTCGCTTCTAAGAAAGGATTGTTTTCTAGCTCGGATTCTATATGGTTTCGTAGATCCAAAGTTTGCATTTGCAGTATCTTGAGTGACTGCTGCATTTGCTTAGATAAGACTAAGCTTTGCGACGCCTTTTGTGTTAATTTTTGTTCGTACACCAAAAGCCTAACGAGGATTGTTTATTTAACCTTGATGCTATATAAGAAAAATTAAAAATACAATTATGATCTTTATTATAATGAGATATGACAGTGAATGAAAAATAGAGCGATGTAATCCAGATAGTTCTGTCATGCTAAATCCTGTTCTCACTCATTTTCATGTCATCATCGGGCTTGACCCGATGATCCAACTTTAAGGTAGATCCTCGTGTATAACACGAGGATGACAAACATGTACTTCCACCCAATAAGTGGGTGGTTTATATTGTCTTCAAAAGGTACTTGAAGTTAGTAATTTGAGTACTATATGTTTTGTGTGACAAAATATATTGAGGAATCAAAACAATGGCAAAAGCACCGAAAGTAGAAGTTAAAAAATTTGATGCAGAAGTAGGAAAAGTTCTGCAGTTGATGATTCACTCTTTATACACCAATAAAGATATATTCTTAAGGGAATTGATTTCAAACGCTTCCGATGCCTGTGATAAACTACGCTATCAAAGTATTGAAAAATCTGATATTTCAACCTCGGATTTGAAAATTGAAGTAATCATTCATAAAGATGCTGGCACAGTGACCGTGCGTGACAATGGTATTGGCATGAATAAGCAGGATTTAATTGATAATCTCGGCACTATTGCTAGCTCTGGCACCCAAAAATTTATAAATCAAATTTCAGAAAACCCAAAGGCCGATCTATCGTTAATTGGACAATTCGGTGTGGGTTTTTATTCAGCATTCATGATTGCAGATAAAATTACCGTAATTACAACAAAAGCTGGAACTGATGAGACTTACAAATGGGAATCAAATGGGCAAGGAGAGTATTCAATTACCAAAACTGAAGAACAACATTCAACTGGAACCTCAATAATTATAAAATTGAAGGACAATGAAGTTGAATACATGGAAAAATATAGGTTACGTCACATTATAAGTACGTATTCGGATCATATTTCTTTCCCAATCGAATTGACTGATGAAAATGGGAAAACTGAAAAAGTAAATACCGCTTCTGCTATTTGGACAAGGCCAAAGTCTGATATTACAGAAGAGCAATACAATGAGTTTTATCACCATGTGGCACATCAACCTGACTCACCATGGTTGAGAATACACAATAAAGTTGAAGGAACTTTAGAGTTTACAAATTTACTATACATTCCATCGACAAAGCCTTTCGATCTATTCCATCCAGATAGAAAGAGTAGGGTGAAGCTTTATGTGAAGCGGGTATTCATCACTGACGAAGGTGTAAAACTAATCCCAACACATATGAGATTCTTACGAGGAATTGTTGATTCTGAAGATCTACCTCTAAATGTTTCAAGAGAAACTTTACAGCAAAACACTACAATAGACAAAATTAGAAAAGCGATAGTGAAAAAAGTTCTTTCTGAGCTTAAGGCTAAAGCAAAAGAAGATGAAAAGTCTTACAACCAATTCTGGCAAAATTATGGGGAAGTAATGAAGGAGGGGCTTTGCGAAGGTGCTGCGGAAGATAAGGAACAGCTCCTTGACGTATGCAGATTTAACTCTACACATTCTGATGACTTAACATCCCTAGAAGATTATATTTCTCGTATGCTTGATACCCAAGAGCAGATTTATTACATCACAGGTGATAATTTAGATGCTCTAAAAAAACATCCGCAACTAGAAGGTTTCGCTAAACGTGGCATCGAAGTGTTGTTGCTTGCAGATCATGTAGATGATTTCTGGGTGCATGTTATCAACCAATATAAAAATAAAGAGTTGGTATCAATCAATAGTGCTAGTATTGACCTTGATGCAATCAAGAAAATTGACAAAGAAGAAAAGGAAGTTAAAGAAAATAAATCTGTAACTGAATACATTCAAAAAGTTTTAGGTGAGCAAGTAAAAGAGGTGAGGGTGTCAACCAAGCTTGTTGATAGCCCGTCTTGTATTGCTGTCCCTCAAGGTGCAATGAGCATCCGCATGGAGAAGTATCTAATTGACCAAAAGCAACTTAAAGTAGCTTCTGCTAAGATTCTTGAAATTAACACAAGCCATCCAATTGTTAAGAGGATTACTTCCGATGTTGAGTCAAGCAACACCAGTAGCAATACCGAAGATTTGGTTTATATTATTTTCGATCAAGCTTGTGTTCTTGAAGGCGAAAACCTAAAAGACCCACAAAACTTTATGAAACGCTTGAATAAAATCATAAGCCAGTCTATAGCTGCTTAAACTTCTATGGATGTTTTGTAATTGTCAGTATAGTTATGTGACCTTTTAGTGGTCCATAGTGCCAAAAAATTATATACGCACCAGGTGTATTGTTTTTGACGTATGCTTCAAGGACTTTTTCGTTATTTACCCCTTTAAAAGCATCGTATTGGTGAGTGTTAAGACTGGGATGTCTAGGATTAGTTTCGAGGTATCCTAGTATCTTTAACACTGTTTTATAGCGCTTAACTTTACTTTTATCATTCCCTATAGATTCAAGATCTTCTTCTGCTTGCGAAGTGAATAGTAGTTTAAATGTCATTTTAATCTTTTAGATTCTTGGCGAAACTTCCCAAATATTTTGTTTGTCCTTTTTTGGATTGCATCAAGCCTTTTTTTAATTTTTTTAGTGCGTCGGGATTCTGAAAAATCCATGCTTCTTCTGCTGGAACGTCAATGTAGGGTTTCAGAATGATGTTCTTACTTTTATCATCCCAATAACCTTTATAACTCGTCACACCATCAGGGCAAAGCTTGTTTAAAGATATCCTGCCTTTACTATCCGGTCTTAAAGTGATTTCTGTTTCTTTTTGCATATAACAATACCTCTACTAGTATTATTATAGCATAAAGTGGGATAATTGCAATGTGGGAATTCCCACCAGAGGTTTTTGGTCGGTTTTCACCTGTGAAACTTTATAAAAACTTGTATTTAATCGTAAATCAGTCTACTGCTGTATAGGATTTTTATGGTAATAAATAAATGTTTTATCCGCATCATTATATATATATGCTTTATTCTTTTGGCACCACAGACGTTGATAAAGCTATGTTCAAAGCAATCGAAGCTGAAGATTCCAAATCGCTAAAATATTTATTAGAGCACGGAGCAGATGTTAATGCCAAAGATCATAGAGGTTGCAATCCAATAGACAATTCAATATCAAAATGCAATAAAGATATGGTTGAACTTCTAGTGACAAAAGGAGCTGACGTCGAGGCGAAGGACTCTAATTGTAATCGAGGCCATTTTATGGTAGCTTCATGGTGCAATGAACCATTAGAAATAATGAAGATTCTTGTAAAGAGTAGTAAGGATACTGAAGCTGAGCTGCGCGCTCTTTGTCATGCCGCATTTCAAGGTAAGACAAAAACTGCTGATTTTTTTATTAAAACTGTAGTAAATGTTAACAAGCTTTATCATGGGTATGAAGCTCCATTACATTGGGCAGTTGCAAGTAAAGATGTCAAAGTTGTTGAGCTTTTGTTAAATAATGGTGCGGATGTAAATGCAAAAAATCATGAAGGCCTGACTCCACTAATGGAAGCAGCTCTCAATCACCCATCGCTAGAAATTATTAAATCCTTAGTAGAGCACGGAGCAGATGTGGATGCTAAAGATAGTAATGGTATGTCGCCACTGCTCTACGCGTCGTATAGAGATTATAGAGGTAATAGATCTGAATTCATTAAGTATTTAGTTGAGAATGGCGCTGATGTAAATTCTCAAAATCATAGAGGAAAATCGACGCTATTGAGTGTTGTTAAGAACTCTAACTGTATGGATGATACTACACCTGAACTTGTTAGTTTTTTGCTTGAGCATGGGGCAGATATGGATGCTAAAGATAGCGATGGTATGTCGCCACTATTTTGGGCTGGCCATTTTAGACACAAAGAAATAGTCAGAAGTTTTGTTAATTACGACTTAGCAAAAAACGATAATTATCTATCATTTGGTGCCGATGATGTTAAAAAAGAAGAGTTTATCGATTTCTTATGTCATACATCTTTGATGGAAAGATATGGTGGCGAATTATTACACGCTGCTGTGTGTTGTAATTGCTCTTTGGAAAGGGTTAAGTTTTTAATTTACCATGGAGCTGATATCCAGTTCACAAATAATTATTTTGATAATAGGACGGTTCTTCATGAAATAGTAACACACTCTTGGTACTCTAAATATTTGAGAAGTCGTGAGGATAACCCTAAAGACACATCACCCCAATTCAGAGAAGAGTACAGCAATGCCATCGAACTGCTTAAATTTTTGTTAGGTCATGGTATTGACCCTAATGCAAAAAATACCGTCGGTAAAACCGCCGCTGAATATATCAAAGTAGATGAAGTGTCAGAGATATTATATTACTATACGGAAGAATATAACTTACACCCATTTTGCAACTTTAGCGATTGCCAAAAGGTATGTCCAGTTTACTAAAGTTGTCGCACATAATTTGTGCTTAGATCGCAGCTATAAAGTAATCATTAAAGGAGCTTTCGGATAGGTGATCAACAACTGTTCTCTCTTAGCACAAGCTTTTTTCATCTTATTTACAACATTTGGATCTACTTTGACTTGAGAATCTAGAAGAGCTTTATATCTTGCTTTTTGCTCGGGTGTACTTTCAAGGTTTTTATCTATATTTACTTTGCTAGGAGAGAAATAAGAGCTTAGTGGTTGACTAAGAACGGGAAACAACGGCATAGTAATTAGAAGTTTTATATCAAATTTTTTACATCTATCCCCTAGCGCTACTCCCCCCCAAAATAATGCGCCATGAGACATGTGCAAATGAGCTGTTCTTAAGTCTTTCATAAACTCTTCCAAATTTTTTCCTAATAGTTAGAGGGTAATAATAATTTTGTCAATCTTCCATGAAGCGAACACAGCATTTTTCACCTTGCCCAAACCTGTGGATATGCTAGAATTAAGCCATATTTAGGAGTTTCAAAGGCTTTTGATGGATTTATTCTCTGCAAATTCTGCTGCTAAGAAAAGTAGCAAAACTGAAAATAGTTATAGTGCACAAGATATTGAAGTTCTTGAAGGGCTTGAACCTGTCCGCAGACGCCCAGGGATGTATATTGGCGGCACTGACGAGAAGGCACTCTATCACCTCATAAGCGAAGTACTCGACAACTCCATGGATGAAGCTGTTGCAGGTTATGCAACAAAGATCGGTGTCCACTTAAGCAAAAACAATGAGATTACAATTACAGATAATGGACGTGGTATTCCAGTTGATCCACATCCTAAATTTCCAAAAAAATCGGCACTAGAGGTTATTTTAACGACCCTACACTCGGGTGGAAAATTTAATGACAAAGTTTATTCAACGTCAGGCGGCCTGCATGGTGTAGGTATTTCTGTTGTAAATGCCCTGTCTGATAGCTTGACTGTTGAAGTTAAGCGCGATGGCAAAGTGTATGTTCAGGAATATTCTAAAGGTAATCCACAAGGAAAGTTAAAAGCTAGTGAAGGTAAGCCTAGAGATACAGGGACGTCTGTTACATTCCATCCAGATCCTGAAATATTTAAAAACAATAAATATAAACCTGAAAATGTTTATAGGATTGCTTGCTCTAAAGCATATTTATTCAAAGGCGTAGTTATAAACTGGAGCTGCGACAAAGGCATGCTTCCAGAAGATTCAGAAATTCCACAAGAAGCGAAGATTCATTTCCCGAATGGCTTGGAAGATTTTTTACATAGTATTGTTCCAGCAGAGCAGTTGCTAAGTCCAACAACATTTGCTGGAGAAGTTACGTTTCCAGATAAGCAAGGAAAAGTAGAGTGGGCTATAAACTGGCTCAACCATGGTGAAAGTATTAGTCGTTCATATTGTAACACTATTTATACGCCAGATGGTGGTACTCATGAAGCTGGTATGCGCGGCGCGCTTACTAAAGGGTTAAGAAACTATGCAGAAATTACTGGTAATAAAAAAGTTTCTCAAATCACAGCAGACGATGTTTTAGATTATTCTGCAACATTGCTTTCTGTGTTTATTAAAAACCCAACTTTCCAAGGCCAAACAAAAGATAGATTGCTTACGCAAGAGGCAACAAAATATGTTGAAAATGCAATTAGACATCAATTTGACCATTGGTTAACTAGCAACCCGCAAAACGCTAACGCTGTTTTAGATTTGGTTATTGCTAATTCTGAAGATCGTTTAAAACGCAAAAAGGAAAAAGAAGTAGGCCGTAAAACTCCAATCAAATCTATGAGACTCCCAGGGAAGCTTACGGATTGTAATCAGGAGTCCTCAGAAGATACGGAACTATTCTTAGTTGAGGGCGAGTCTGCTGGTGGTTCGGCAAAACAGGGGCGTAATAGAGAAAACCAAGCGATCCTTCCGCTTAAAGGTAAAATTCTAAACGTGGCGAGTAATTCGATTGAGAAAATTAAAGCCAACCAAGAAGTTTCAGATTTAATTGTGGCATTAGGTTGTGGTACTGGTGACAGTTATGATTCTGCAAAACTCAGATATGACCGCGTTATTATTATGACAGATGCTGATGTCGATGGTGCGCATATTACATCTCTACTGCTGACATTTTTCTACTTACAAATGCCACGCTTAATTACCGAAGGGCATTTATACTTAGCCCAACCACCGTTATTTAAGCTCACTCAAAGTGCTAAAAACTATTACGCACAAAATGAAGAAGAAAAAGAAAAGCTTTATAAAGAGCTAAGCAAGGGCAGGGGAAACATTGAGGTTAGCCGCTTTAAAGGCTTGGGTGAGATGACTGCTGCGCAATTAAAAGAAACTACAATGGATCCTAAAAAACGCGTGCTTTTAAAGGTAATGATTGACGATTCAGCTAATGAAAATGTGGCAAACTTAGTTGAGAATTTAATGGGCAAAAACCCAGAACCAAGATTTAGGTTCATCAAAGAGAATACCGAGAATATTATCGGCAACCTGCACGATATTGTTGATGTTTAAAATAACTATAGCTGACTCTCGTGCATGACACGATGCTCTACCTTATAATTGGATCATCGGGTCAAGCCCGATGATGACAGATTTCTTTTGTTTGTTGTCATCCTCGTGTTCAACACGAGGATCTCTCCTTGTGGATTCAGCTCAAAAGATGCATGGCAGCGCGACGCGGATTTAATAGTAGATCTCAAACTGAGCAAGAGAAGCTAGGCAATCAGATTTGAATAGTTCAGGCAGGAGTGCACTGCTAATATTCTCATCTTCAATTTGGACAACTGGAGTAGCTGCAATTAAATCTAAAATCTCATTACTATCTTGAGGATCTTTCATAGAAATTACTATGAGTTGGCTAGATATTGCTATAGCTTCAGAGTAGCTTTTAACCGTTGAACAATCAATCGCATCTATTTTAGCATTTAGCAATTTTTTTTCTGCAGCATCCTTCACTTGTATTTTAATTGTATGAGGGTACTCTTTACACTTTTCTTCTTGATTTAGAAGCATTTTATTCTCTACTTCTAATATTAACCCATCTATTCTTTGAAATAGTTGCTTTTCAGATGTATCAAGAGATACTTCTGTACTGTTTAAACTGACCAAAAATTTTACCCATTCAATAGCGATATAATCACCGTGCCTTATAGAAGTTAAAATATCTTTAGAAATACATAAACCAGTCATGCTTTCCATTTCGCTAAATAGACCAAGCTCATCACATCTATTTAGCTGTTCATTTAGTAGTTCAACTACTTTACTAATCATCTCTGCTGCGCTCACTTGAATCCTCACATTTTTAATTTAATGTATTAAGTATTGAAGGACAATATATTGCAATTGTCAAAGTGAATTGCGCTAAACTCTTGGAATCAGAAGTTGTTCACTTTGTAGCAGATATTTAAATAGAAAGTAATTGATTGCTGAAGTTAATATTATTCCATCGAAGACACCAAGAAAATAACTAAAAACATCAATGTTCTGCAAACTCGTAGTCGCTATGACAAACATACCCATCGCACTTGCTGCGCCAGCTGCCGCAAATAAAATTTTAGGATGAATGCTAAGTATTGAGTTCGTTAATCTATCTAGTGCCACGTCTATTGGGCTCTCATAAATAGGATAATGATCACGCTGCTGCATAACACCCCGTAATTAGTTTACAGAATTACTGTAATACCTTTATACGTGATGACAAGAAAAATCAAAAGACTCTAACTTCTTCCCACCCCAGTACTAATTTTTGTAACTAATTTACTATATACCTTCTCAAATCCAACTAGGGTGGTGTTTAAAACAACACCTTCAACATTCTGAATTTCACATGCAGTAGCGAGAAAACCACAGACGGCACAATACTTATCTTTCATATCTACAGAATGTAATGCAGTGCACAAGTTCGTATAGCACTGATGTGATTTTAAATCTAGATGCTGAGCGGAACCGATCATTTTTTTAATAAGCGTATCATACACACTTTTCTGATCTTCAGGTGCGGTGTCCGCAGCCGCAGCTCTTACAAGTTCTGCATTTCTCTTAAAGAACTTTGGGTCTTTAGCAACAAGCCATTCTTTCACTGCTGTATTATCCCCAAATCCCATATTTAAAACATCTACGCCCGATAGACCTTCTGCAGTTAAAGAGGTTAGTAATTGTGGCTGCTCAGCTAAAATGAATTCAATAGCTCTCCAGTTTCCACCATAACAGGCGAAGTGAAAAACATTCATTCCAAGCTTGTTTAGATTTTCACTTTCTTGAACCCTAAGAGATTTTACAAGCGCTCTAAAATGAGCCAATAAAGAAACTTCATCATCTCTAAAAAACGCAGCAGTCATTAATGTCATATGTTTAACTTCTTCAAAACACTCGATATAATAAGCTGCACGATTGTGTTCCTCAGTCATTTGCTTTTCAGTAGCTATCCCAGATTCTTTTGTTCTCCTTTTTTTCGCGTTCGGTTGTTCTGAAGTCTTCGCATCTTTTTCCACAAGGCTTGCTAACCATTCTTTTATAGCTGTTGTGTCATAAGGTGACTGTTCAGCTAGTTTTGCGCAGCTTAATCCAGTTTCAGTTTTTGCATCAAATAAATCTGGATTAAAGTTGTATAATAGCTTTGCAACATCTTCATTGCCACCATAGCAAGCAAAGTGGGCTGCATTCATATTTATGTCATTAGTAATGGCGCTACGAGTTTTGTCTTCTTTCAATAAAGCCCTGACAACTTCAACAGAGCCGAATGCGCATAAAACCAGAAACTCATCAGCTCCTCTTACCATTTTCTCAATAAATTTAAATTGATCTAGCCTTGCTTGAGATAGCGTATAAAATACACCAGAAGTTGGTTCATTTTGTCTTGTTGATGTGCTTGCAGTTGAATTATCATTCATCATAGAAAGTGCTCAAAATTTTTCGAGCAAAGTATTACTTTGATATCCAAAAGTAAAGAAATTATTTCAATATGATATGAAGTTTTTTAATAAATGGTGCTTACATCATAACTGAAGATAAGCACCATTAGTTTTTGATTGAGTAATTACTTACTTGTAATAAATTGCTTGATGTAGCCTAACTGCTCTTCATCAAATTTTCCATCAAACATATTGTGTGAATTAACTCTAAATTTTAGATCATTGTTCGCTACAGCTGACAATAAGAATGACTTGCTTATTGGTCCAATAGCTATGTTGTTTTCGTGGCATGCAGCACCATATCTAGAAGAATAACCACTAGTTACACCTTGTCTTATCACAGAATAGTTATGCTGAACTCCTCGACTTATCAAAGTAGCCCTGTCTCCTTTTTTAGCTTGAGGACATAAATTTCCGCCCTCTGACACATAAACAAAAAATGCTAAATTGTAATGATCAGGAGTAGATGATTTTTCAATTGTCACGCTATTAGAACGAGTGAACCCCGAAAATGGATGAGATATCGATTCAGGTTGCCCAAGACGCATAAATTCAGTTTTTACTCCAGTAAATTCATCGACTCTGGTATTAACGCTCCCAGCGCACGCCGATAAGCTTGAAGCAACTAGAATCATTATTAGTTTTTTTATATTCATTTTTTCCTCATAATTAGTTTAAATCAGTATAATCTTATAGTTCTGAATGATCTGTTGATGTATATGCAGTTTTCAAACCTGCAATTAGATGCAAGCATTGTTCTTGTTGTTCATATGTAACAGGCATGCTTTTTTCTTTTTCAGAGATATGATTGAATGCTGAATTAGCAACTTGATCAAAACCTTGAGGTATTGCAAAACCAACTAATTTACCGGCAGCTGACTCTACTTGATTGTCGCTATTTTTAAGATAATTCATTGCAATATCTGTAAGTTGTGCACCGATTTTAGCAACTTCTATAAATGAGCCAAATGTCTTACAATCAACAATATCTAATTTTTTCAATATAGATTCTTTTGTTTCAACTGAGTCCATTGTATGGACATTTGATTTAGGTATTTCATATGTATTGAGCTGTTTTAAGTACTCTGGAGACATCAAAGTTTGTGCAGATTTTAACCCAGCTTCACAGTTTTCTTTCTCATCTGGATTTAAAAGCATTTGCTTTTCATTAAACACACTTTGTACATCAAAATCTTTGCCTACCTCTTCAAACAGTCTGGCGCTAGCTTCTGCTAGTTCCACACCATACTGTGTTTTAGCATTGGCTTTTAAATAGTTAAGTACTGCTTGGAATGTTTTGTATAATTCAAGGAGCGACTCTTTCGTTGTACAGTCAATTTCCGCAAGGCTAGATTTAATTTCATCCTTAGTCATTTGAGTTGGCTTTAGGTCTTCGTGATCTTTGATTTCTTTTTTGATGATCGCAAGTATATCATCAATTTTTGACATTAAATCTTCTGATGTTTTTAAAATTTCTTGTCCTTCTTTCGTTGCAGCTGCCAATTTGTACTTTTGAATGTCTTGTACAAAACCAATCTTAAAAGTTTGAAATTGTTTATATACTCCTTGCAATTCTGAAAGGCTCATTGAATGGGGATGTTCCTTCATATTGCCAAGTACAGTGTCGATAAACTGCTTAATACTATTAGCTTTTTCTTTTAGTTGTCTGTGACTTACTACCATATATACCCTTAGGTTCAAATTAAACATTCGGGATTGTACCCTGAAATATCCCTATCATCAAGCCTTTTAGCGGGGTGGGTGAAGGTAGGTATTTACCTTAAAGCTTTTGGATATCTGAGTATTAATTGAGAAACTTAGCATGACTAAAAGTAACTGAAATAGGATTTGTTATAATTGAAAATGACATTCTTAAGATTTGAAGTACTATGACTAAGTCTAAAATATGAGGTTTATATGCGAAAGAGGCAAGAAATTAGGAATAGTCTAACAAATAATAAAGCCGATCTTTTAGAACATTTTCAAACTTTGCCACGGGACATACATTCAATTTTAGATCTATGTTGGGGGTTATCGCATCTTCGATCTAGCCCAAATGAATTCGCTACTTTAAGAAATGATTTACTTGGTTATTACGATAATTTCGCTCAAAAAGTTTTTAGTATGTTGAGTAG
>CAZVFD010000009.1:0-20859 GCA_964625465.1 uncultured Candidatus Midichloriaceae bacterium
TTCTAATCGATCTGAAAAAGTTGCTAAAAGAATTTTATTAGGTGTCAGCCCCAAAAACAATTCTAAATCATTTGTCTTTGCAACAATATGGAATGCATTTTCTGAATTCACATCCTGTTTAGCAGCCCTGCAAAAAGCACGAATTTTTTCTTGCTCAGATACAATTTTCGCAACTTTTGGGTAATCTTTGTTATCACATGCCTGCCAATACTCAGCCAATACATCTCGCTGTACAACATTGGTTTTTGTTGGGCGTGCGGCTAGCGCGGGCTTAACTGCCGAAACTGTGGTTATAGAAGCCTGAAGTACTTTAGGTGCAACAGTTGAAGCTTTAATTTGAGCATTAAGATTGATTCTAACTTGCTTTAAAACCTGATCACTAACCGCATTTCTAAGCTCTCTAAGGGCCTGCCTCTGGCTGTCGGCTTTTTTCATCAATTCTGCTGCGACTGCCTTTAATTCCAAAGCACGACTTCTAGCTTCACTCAGAGTTCGCACCTTATCTCTGGCTTGTTCCAATGTTAAAGCTGGAACTGGCGATGCTTGGATATTTAAACTCGATCCAGAAAGAACTGTTAAACCTCCGGAACCAGAGCCTACAGCCATCGCACCAACACTGTTTCTGGCACGTTTTGGTTCTGATAAATTAGCAAGCATCAAAGCTGCATCATTTTCAATTGCCGAATATTCTCTTTTTTTCATAAAAACCCTTTTATTCTTCAAGTTCAAAACATACATCACAAAACATCCTTACTTAAGCGAAGTTTTATTAAGCTTTTATTAAATAATTTTTAAATTAAAACAAACTTTGGCTTTTATATATTGAATCACTTGAATCACATAGCCATTTGCAATTGATTGTTACGTCCCAAGGCAGCCGCGTTGGCTATAATCCGCACCGACTCTAGCTGCTCTTCTAAATACATATGACAAATTCCCACCTTGCGAAAATGCGTTAAGGCATCTAGCACAATCAAAAGGTATGGGTCAATGTCTGTGAATACCGCCCCTTGAATTTCTCCGTTCTTAGTCCAAGTAACTCTATTCTTACGATTTGGCGGTAGCCACTCTAACTTTAAAACCTCGCCAGAATCATATTCAATTGTATAATGCAGATTGTTTTCTGCGGCATATTTTCCAACCTCAAAATCAAATTCAGCACCATCCATTTTTCCTGTAACTCTTGCATGATCTTCTGCTGTTGGCCAATTTCCCAAATTTTTGAAAGACTGATCAGCCTGATCAAATCTTTTCAATTCACAAGTCTCTGGATTTATATCTTGCATTCCTATTAGTTGACTTATGTTAAACAGCCGCGTCATCATGTCTCTCATAACTCCACCGCCTTGCTTGGGATCTTTTAACCAAGGCCTATGGTCAGTTGTACCACCAGCCCCAGAAGCTTTCTGTATATATCTTCCAGTTATTTTTGTTATTTTTCCATTTATCATCGGAGTGTTATTTTTTATAGATTCCGCTATTTTTCCAGCAGGGTCATTTTCAATATTAACTGCATCCATAAACGGCATTTTAACCCCACCTGCAAGCGCTATGAAAGATCGCGCCATCATATGATTAAAATCAATCCAATAAGTAGGTTGGGTACTTTTATCCATCACACTTCTTAACCTATCCACCTCACCTGCTAGACAAGCTGGCTTTTCGACCACTACAGGATTGCCTCTTTTTGTAAAATACTCTGTTTGATCAACATGAAATTTATTTGGAGACAATATAAATACTGGAATGCCCTCTGGCATCAACCCCATTTCTCCAAGTCTTTCTTCCCCAAAATTATTTTTAACTTCAGTATTAGGTTCGTAAAGGAAAACCTTTATTCCCAAATGCTTCAGTGCAGGGCCTATCATTTTTTGATAGACCTCACCTGCCCCAACAACTCCAACTTTCTTGTCTGGAAACAAGTTTTGTAATTGTGATGAGTATCTTCCAACCATTGTGTTGTCAGGTGCTGCTGTTAGATCAACTTGTGCATTAAGCTCCAGAGAATGAAGTTTTAAATATTCAGCTGTTGGTGAAAGCATATGAAAAACCTAATTGGTTTGATTTCAAAAATGCTAAGTGGATTTTAAAACCTGTCAAATGTAATTATTTTTTCTTTAACAAATATACAGCAACGGAACCAATAGCTAACGAGGAGACTAATGCAAATGATAAGAAGATCATGCTTCCCAGTGCATCTAACGCATCTAGTCGAGAAAGACCTGCAGCTATTTTATTTTCTCGGATTTTTTCCATATAGTCAAAAAAGAATTGAAGCAAAGAGAAGGTTATAAAATAAGAAGTTAAAGCAATGTTGCCTTGCTCATTAAATAGGCCTTTATAGATCTTAGAGCTGACAATTAATACGCCAAGCAGTAGATATAAAATTTCAAATGAGGTATTGAAACCTATAGACGCTATTTTTTCTATTCCTGCCGCTATAAATAATAACGGGAATGTAACTAAACTCCCAACTAGCCCTATTATACCCAAGATGGGACCCACTTTTGACATTATTGCCATTATGGTAGAGTCATCGGTCACATCACCAGCTGCGATTCGCCCAAGCTGTAATAAACATATAACAAAAAATATCCCGCAAATGTATAGTGCTTGTCTGTTAAATACCATCTTGAGCCCTAAGGTTCCTAGTGGACTTCAGTGTATAGGTTTCATTTATATTGGCAAGAAATGAAATGCCAATCCAACACTTGACTAGATCTATGATGCAATAGCATCAGTGAGAGAGTGCCCTGGTAAATAAGGGGAAATATTCCTTAGCATCCTTTCCACATATTCTTCTTTTTCTCCAACAGGAGCTACATAATGAATTGCTTCTATCGCAGCCTCGATACCTTCTAAACGAGCAATAATAAAAGCAGCTAAATATTGAGAGGCAAAGCAACCACCCGCTGTGGCGATATTATTGTGAGCGAAGAAAGGTTGATTGAGAATATCAACTCCCGCCTCTTGCACCCAGGGTTTTGTTGTCAGATCGGTGCAAGCAGGAATTCCTTGAAGCAATCCTAATTTTGCCAAAACCAAAGTGCCAGAGCACTGCGCAGCCAAAATTTGTTTCGATGGGTTCAATCTAAGTCTATTCATTAAATCTGGATTTTTGACAACCTCACGTGTTAGTATTCCACTACCCACAATAATGGCATTAGCATTACAGGATTCTTCGAGTGTTATCTGTGATTCGATTACGACACCATTCATTGAATGAACTCTATTCGTAGGACAGGCAATAGAAACACGCCAATCTGGCTTCTTGACTCTGTTAAGAATACCTAAAGCAATGAGAGAGTCTAGCTCGTTATAGCCTTCGAAAGTGAGTATAGCTGTATGCATAAAACCCCTTTATAATATGGTGCCCTCGGTCGGAATCGAACCGACACATCCGTGAAGATACCGGATTTTGAGTCCGGCGCGTCTACCAGTTCCACCACAAGGGCACGTGCGGCAATTAATACAGGGTTTTAATTGTGATTTCAAGATTTAGTTTGTGCGTGCACTTATTCTTATCGATTCGAAGAATTCGTTAATATGTGCTCGAATTTGCTTTTCTTAAGATGCTGAAATAAATTCAGCATGACAGTAATGTAGAGACATCGTCATCCCGAATTTATTTCGGGATCCAACTTTAAAAAATTCGCCCCCAACGCACATATTAACTACTTCTTCTCATACGACAATTACAGAACTAATTTCAGCTCATCGCCCAACTGCGTTCTTGTCTTGCAACTTTATTCGCTCTTTTTTCTTCTAGATCTTTTATCAACTTATCTGAAAGTTCTTTGGCTTGCATTGCAGCTTCTTCAAATGTTTTACAAATTTTCGCTCCATTTGCTGTGGCTGCGGAATCCATCATCAAATTATCCACTCCACCAAAAGCTTCTATCATATTGTTATCGCTTTTAGCACGCATAACTCCTTTTTCATCAGTGTAAGTATTAGCATTTCCACCGTAAATTTGATTAATTACCCTATCTTCAAATTTCTCTGTACTAGCAGAATAACCGAGAATTATAACTCTGCCTGGATTCATCCTTTTCATCACTTCAAAAGCACCCATCTCAAAGGCAGTACCTGTATCCATAGATGGCCCATGAAAAGGGTTCATATTAGCTATAATTACGGCGACATTTCCATTTTTCTCACAGTCAATAATCATTTTCATATTTGCTTCGAATATCAACCTAGATGCAACTCTTGGGTCGTTAAATGCTTCTTTCGGTATCTCATTATCAAAAGGAAAATGACCTACCATACCAAGAGTTTCTAAAAGTTTTTTGTTATCATTCCCTATTTTTATTGCATCTTGATAAAACACATCTTGGCCTGCTATGTATACATGCACTTCTGGCCTTTTAAAATCTTCTGAATTTACCCCTCCTTTTACTTGCTCCACCCAACTATTCGAGTTTGACGAAGCAGATTGCTCTGCTTGAATATCTCTTAAACTTACTTTTGTCCGTTCTTGAGCTGCCCAAGGTTTTTGATTTGGGTTGTTTTGCATACTACACCTACATTAATTTTGCTTTTAAACGTTTAAAATTAATACAGACTATATTATTCTTTTCAACACTAAAATTTGGCATTATATTTGGCCGAAAAACTCTATGACAAAAATTGTAGGCATTCTTAACTTCACACCTAATTCATTTTCACAAGATGGCAAGTTGGGCGATGTGACCGCCGCTATAAAGTATATAGAAAAGCTCTTTACAGATGGTGCAGATATTGTGGATATTGGAGCTGAAGCTACATCATACGGCGCAAAACCTTTAACATCCAATGAAGAATGGGAGAGGCTGCAGCCACTACTACTTAAAGCTCCGAGAGAAAAGGTTAGCATTGACAGTTATCATTATGAAACCATCCGCAAAGCTATAGATCTAGGTTACAACTTTATAAACGATGTTTCAGGTGGCAAAGACGAGCGCATATTAAAACTTATCGCCGCCAACCCACATGTGAAGTATGTGCTGATGCACTGCTTGGTACTCCCAGCAAACAGAGATGTAAGAATCAAAGAAGTGTCAGAAGTCTATTCGTGGGCGAAAACTAATATCGAGCGCTGCCTTGAGTTCGGCATAAACCGCGAGCAACTTGTGTTTGACCCTGGATTAGGGTTCACAACACACCCAAAACAATCACTTGAAATCATTAAAAATTGTGAACTTTTGAAAAGGTTTGGTGTAGAAACTTATATCGGACACTCCCGCAAAACTGTGTTCGAGGAAATAACACCACTTCCACCAGCTGAGAGGGATTTAGAAACAGTTGCTGCATCTTTATATATGTATGACAAAGTGGATTATATAAGAGTACACAATGTTGAAATGCACCGCCGCGCATTTAATGTGTGGAGTAATTTAGTGGCTTAGTAAATCACTTTCTTCGGATTCGAAGAATCCATTAATGTGTGCTCGAATTTGCTGAAAGACCGCTTCGCGGGCAAATTCACCCAAGTCAAGGTTATATTAATTACTTGAGATGGTTAAACACATATTAAAATTAACTTTTTATTAATTTAAGTCAGATAAAATCGAGTCAGATAGTTACAAGTACAAACCAATGACTACTAAACATTTAGACGTAGACTTATCAGCATTTAAGAAGGTTTTTAACCACATTGACCAAGGCCTGACACCACTTTTTATAACAGGTAAAGCTGGAACTGGTAAAACCACATTAATTAAAGAAATTTATAAAAAATATGGTTATAACCAAGTTGTGTTAGCTCCTACAGGAATTGCAGCATTACAAGCTGAAGGCCAAACAATACACTCCTTCTTTGGATTAGCTCCCGGTTTAGAAAACATAAAAGAAATAAAACCAATAAGAAATTCAGAGAAAATTCTATTAATTAAAAAGCTTGATAGGGTTATTATTGACGAAATATCTATGGTTAGAGCTGATTTAATTGATAAAATTGATCATGTCCTCCGCACAACTAGAGAAAATAACGAATTGTTTGGAGGAGTTCAAGTTATAATGATCGGTGATTTCTTTCAATTGCCACCAATTATTTTAAAACACGAAATACCAATCCTAGAGAATGCAGGATATAATCCTAATTCACTTTTTGCATTTGATGCAAAATGTCTCAAACCATCAAAAGTTTTTAACATACAGTTAAACAAGATATTTAGGCAACATGACATAAATTTCATCAGTATCCTAAATGCCATCAGAAAAGGAGAAGATTTAGATTGGGCTATATCACAGTTAAATAAAAATTGTTTTAAGCTTCATGATGTAGAAAAAGTTCCTGTTTTAATAACTGGAACTAATGCTATTGCAAATGAATATAACTCAAAAAAACTTGAAGAATTAAAGGGTCAAAAATTCTCTTATAAAGCTATCGAATCGGGAGATTTACGTTTGAAAGAGGACCAGCTTCCAGCTCCGCATTTACTGGAACTCAAAGTTGGAGCCAGAGTTATAATGGTCAAAAACGATTCCGAGGGTCGCTGGGTTAATGGCAGCCTTGGCACTGTATGTTATTGCAATTCAAATGGAGATATCCATGTTAAACTTGATGAAGATGGTAACACCTATAATATTACTAAAGTATCATGGGAAAGATATTCGTACGAATGGAGCCATTCAGAAAATAAAATAATAAAAAAAATTGCAGGCTCCTATCAACAGATACCTATGAAGATGGCTTGGGCATTAACTGTTCATAAGGCACAAGGCTTAACTTTAGAAGATGTAAGAATAGACATTAATCAAGCTTTTGTTTCTGGTCAATTATATGTGGCATTATCAAGGGTAAAAAATATTACTGGTTTATCATTTGCTCAGCCACTCATTCATTCTAATGTTATTGTTAATAAAATTATAAAAGAAATAGTAACATTTTGATTGCTTAAATTCTTGCCCCACAAAACATAATTTGATTCTTCACTTGCGACTAGGGGGCGAGCGTCAGCGAGAGGAGCAAGTGAAGAATTAAACTTAAAGCCCGCGCTTCGCTTTTAAATAAAAAGCTCCAGGGGTGGTCGTTTTTTATTCCTTACTAACTGCAATACCTGTCGCCCCCCACGCACACATTAATTACTTCTTCTCTCTTGCGCATATGGTGGAATTTAAAACTTAATTCTTCCACTTGGCTAAAGTGGCAGCTTAAGGTATATTGATTCTAAATTACGATATTTTATATGTCAGACCTACTACTCGAACTATTTTCAGAAGAAATCCCTGCACGAATGCAAGTTGCCGCTGCAGAACAGTTGCAGATTCAAATTAAGAACAAACTCGACACAGAGCTTGCGTGCAGTTGTACAGCTGAATCTTGGGTAACACCACGCAGAGTTGGTATATATTTATCTGGCATTCCTAGCTTGCAAAAAGAAAGTGTTGAAGAGTTAAGAGGCCCTAAAATTTCGGCGCCAGCACAAGCTCTAGAAGGATTTTTAAACAAAAACTCTCTTACCAAAGATCAGCTTGAGCAAAAAGGAGAATACTACGTTGCTCATGTTAAAAAAGGTGGTGGAAAGGTAAGTGATGTAATTCAAAAATCAATTGAGGAAGTACTCAATAAATTTGTTTGGCCGAAATCAATGAAATGGGGGGAAAACCAAACGCGTTGGGTTAGACCACTGCAAAATATTCTAGCCCTATTCGATAGTAATGTTCTAAAAGTACAGTTCGCTGGTTTAACTGCAAATGATAATACCTTTGGTCATAGATTCCACTCACCAAAAGCTATTAGCGTAAGCAGCTATGACGATTATAAAACCAAACTCGCACAAGCCAGTGTAATGTTACAGACAGAGGATAGAAAAAAATCTATTCTCTCACAAATCGAAAAAGTTATAAGTGGTAAAAACTTAAATCTCGTAAAAGATGAAGGACTCTTAGATGAAGTTGCTGGTTTGATTGAAAATCCTTTTGTACTTCTAGGTTCAATAGAGCAAAAATTTATGGCTTTACCACGTGAAGTTATGGTTATTACTCTCAGACATCACCAACGCTACTTCATGCTAGAAGACTCTAAAGGAAATTTAGCTCCTCACTTCATCATAGTTTCAAATACAACTACGGATGATAATGGCGCGGAGATAATTCATGGTAATGAGAAAGTTCTAAAAGCCCGTTTATCTGATGCAAGTTTCTTTTATGAACTTGATAAAAAAACTAAGCTTGAAGATTTAGTTCCAGCTTTGAAAAAATTGACCTTCCATGAAAAGCTTGGAACAGCTTACGATAAAATGCAAAGCGTTCTTAAAATCTCACCTGATATCGCTAAGTTTTTTGATGTTGATTCAGAAAAATTAAAAAGAGCGATTACACTTTCAAAAGCTGATTTAGTTTCCAATATGGTTAAGGAATTTCCAGAGCTGCAAGGGGTTATGGGTTATTACTATGCGCAACATAATGGCGAAGATAAGTCAGTAGCACTGGCCATTAAAGAGCATTATAAGCCGCAAGGCCCTAGTGATTATGCGCCGTCTGAGCCACTAAGTGCTGCTGCAGCAGTTTGCGACAAGCTAGATACTTTAAATTTAATGTTTTCAATTAATATAAAACCTACTGGTTCTAAAGATCCTTTTGCTTTGAGGCGCGCTGCTAATGGTATCATTAGAATAGTTGGCGAAGCAAAACTAAATGAATTTCTGAACATCTCAATTATACGAGAAGATGTTAGGGAATTTATTCTGGAACGGAATATAAAATAGTATACCAATGATTTTAAACGGCTGGTTACCACTAGATAAACCTGCAGGCATAACCTCTAATAAAGCTTTGATGATTTTGAAAAAATTATTAAAGCCGAAAAAAATTGGACATGCTGGCACTTTAGACCCTTTTGCCACTGGGATACTGATGGTAGCACTCGGAGAAGCAACCAAAACTTCACAATATGCAATGGGTTCCAGCAAAGCGTACGAATTTGAAATCACTTGGGGTCAAACTCGCGATTCTCACGACGTTGATGGGGCAGTAATAGCAGAATCAAATTCTCGCCCTACTCTAGATCAACTTCAGCAAGCACTATACAAATTTACTGGTGAAATTTCACAAATTCCACCAGAATATTCTGCTATAAAAATCAATGGCAAACGCGCCTGCGATATTATGCGTGATGGTCAATCTGTTGAGCTGAAGCCAAGGAATGTAAAAATATACAAAATAGAATTATTAGCTCATACACCTGAAACAGCAACTATCAGAGTCAAATGCTCAAAAGGCTTTTATATCAGGTCTTTAGCTCGAGATATATCCTCTGAGCTTGGCGTTTTGGGATATGTGACTAAACTGAGAAGAATAGAATCTGGTAAGGTTAAAATTGAAAGAGCGATTTCACTGGATTATATAGAAAAAATAGTGCATAATGGGCTCACCGAGGAATTCAGTAAGGTTTTATACCCTATTGACGCTGTGCTGGACGACATCTTAGTGCAGCAGGTAACCGAAGAAGAATCCAAAAAATTAAGGTTTGGTCAAAAACTCCCTTTCTCAAAAGATTCTCACTCAGACATAGCAGTAAAATGTGATAATAAATTGATCGCAATTTGCTATTCGAAGGACGGTTACTTATATCCTAAAACGGTTTTTAACTAATTAATAAATGGAGTATTCGATGTCGATTACAAAAGAAAAAAAGCAAGAGCTAATTACTAGCTATGCTAAAAGTAAAGGTGACACAGGTTCTGTAGAAGTACAGTGCGCAGTTTTAACTGAAAGAATTTCAGCTTTAACAGGACACCTTAAAGATATGGGTAAAGACACTCAAGCTAAACGTGGCTTGATTGTACTTGTTACTCGCAGAAGAAAATTACTAAAGTATCTTGAAAGAAATGATAACGCTCGTTATCAAGCTTTAATCAAAAAACTTGGTATTAGAAAATAAGTAAATTGCCTCTGATAATTCAGGGGCAATTTCAATTACATAGGAATTAAATTATAATGTTTAAAATACATACTAAAGAAGTGCAATGGGGAGATAAAACCCTTGTATTAGAGACTGGAAAAATTGCCAGGCAGGCAGACGGTGCTGTAATAGTAAAGATGGGAAAATCAGTTGTATTATGTACAGCTGTTGGCGCTAAAAAACCTAAGACAGGAATCGATTTTTTCCCATTAACAGTTCACTATCAAGATAAGTGGTATGCTGCAGGAAAATTCCCTGGTGGCTTCTTTAAAAGAGAAAGCAGACCAAGTGAGCGTGAAGTTTTAACTTCAAGATTGATCGACAGACCAATAAGACCTTTGTTCCCAGACAATTTCCACAATGAAGTGCAAGTTATCTGTACAACAATTTCATACGATCCAGATTGCAACCCAGATATTCTAGCAATTGTTGGTGCTTCAGCAGCACTTGCAATCTCTGGCATTCCATTCGAACAACCAATTGGTGCAGCAAGAGTTGGATATAAAAATGGAGAATACATTTTAAATCCATCAGTCGCTGAACTAGCAGGTGGCAGCGCTCTTGATTTAGTTGTCGCTGGTACAAAAGATGCAGTACTTATGGTTGAATCAACTGCTCAGCAACTTTCAGAAGAAGTAATGCTTGGAGCTGTAACATTCGGTCATAAGTCATTCCAACCAATCATTAAAGCAATTAAAGAATTAGCTAAAGAAGTTGGTAATTCAGAATGGAAAGTTGAATTAGAAGATAACTCTGAAATAGCTAAACTTGTTAAAGATTTAGCAGAAGCAAAGATTCGCAAAGCCTATGCACTTGTAGATAAGCAAGAACGTAGAACTGCTCTTGATACAATTAAAGATGAAGTAAAAAAAGCTTTAGTTGAAGAAAAAGAAATGGATGAAGTCCGCGTTGGATCTTGTATCAAAGACTTAGAGAAAGATATAGTTCGCACACAAATGCTTAAAACTAAAAAGCGTATTGATGGAAGAACCGAAGAAGAAATCCGAAATATTGTTTGCGAGTTAGATTTACTTCCTAGCGTTCATGGATCCGCTCTATTTACTAGAGGTGAAACTCAAGCATTAGTAGTCACAACTTTAGGAACTGGTGATGATGAACAAGTTGTTGACGATCTTGAAGGAGATCGTAAAGACAGATTCATGTTACATTACAACTTCCCTCCATACTCTGTAGGTGAATGTGGTAGATTAGGCGCCCCTGGAAGAAGAGAAATTGGGCATGGTAAGCTTGCATTTAGAGCTATCAATCCACTACTTCCAACAAAAGAGCAATTCCCATATACAATAAGAGTTGTATCAGAGATTACAGAATCGAATGGTTCATCTTCAATGGCAAGCGTTTGTGGTGCTTCATTATCACTTATGGCTGCAGGCGTTCCACTTCCAGCTCCAATTGCAGGCATCGCTATGGGTCTTATATTAGAAGGCAAAGATTATGTAGTACTATCTGATATTATGGGTGATGAAGATCACCTTGGTGATATGGACTTTAAAGTTGCTGGTACTGCAGAAGGTATTACAGCTTTACAAATGGACATCAAAATAAGTGGCATTACTACAGAGATTATGGATCAAGCTTTAACACAAGCTAAAGCTGGTAGGCTTCATATTCTAGGTAGAATGGCTGAAGCAGTGACAGAATCAAGAGCTCAAATTTCTTCTAATGCTCCACAAATTAATTCTTTCAAAATACCGAAAGATAAAATTGGCGCATTAATTGGCCCTGGTGGAAAAGTGATTAAAGATATCATTGAGAAAACAGGCGTTAAAATTGATATTTCTGATGACGGTGTAGTTAATGTTGCTTCAACATCTGGCGAAGCAATGGCTGCTGCGATTGAAAGAATAAACGATATAGTTGCAGTTCCTGAAATCGGCAAGATTTATACTGGAACAGTTACTAGAATAGTTGATTTTGGCGCATTTGTTGCAATTATGAAAGATACTGAAGGATTACTACACGTTAGCGAAATGAGTGCAACACGCGTTAATCATCCACGCGACGTTGTGAAAGAAGGTGATAAAATTCAGGTAAAAGTTTTAAATGTCGAATCAAATGGTAAGATTAAGCTATCTTTAAAATTTGGTGAAGGATTTGAATCTTCAAATGAAGAATCTTCTGGTAACAAACCATCTCAAAATGAAACTCAATCCACTGATGAAAATCAAGACAGAGGAGATAGACCTCATAAAAAACACGGCAAATTCAGAAATGATAGACGTGGTGGTGGCAAAGGTGGCGATAGAAATCGTGAACGTAGCGGTAATCGTGATCGCGAGCGTGATGATAGAAATAATGATCGTACCAATGAGAATAATCGTGGTAACTTTGACGATCAATCATCACAGCCTAAAAAACGTAGATTCTTCTAATAGAACTATTAGTATTCAGCAATTAAAAATCCTCGTATGGCAGCATACGGGGATTTTTTGTACTAACTGTCGTCAATGAGTGCCGTATGGCTTTGCAGGCCTTCGGCTCAGCATCTAGAAAAGTAGATCCCGAAATAAATTCGGGATGACGATACCACCCTTGCCGTCATGCTGAACTTGTTTCAGCATCTAATTTAAACTAGCAAGTATGTGTTAAAAGTATCGAAGACAGGATTAGAAGATATGATGCCGTAGCTATAGCGATAGTTTTATCTCGAAACTTTTGCATATAAAATGCCAACCATGAACCAGAGAGGTGCTGTTGGCCATGCTATGAATAAGCTGCTGCTTGCTGCTATAGGAATTAGCTTTATGCATATATTAATTAATGCACCAATTTTAATTGGATATTTTTTAATCTGATCACGAACTTTCCAAGCAAATTTAAGCCAGCAGCTAATCATCAATACGAATAACAACATCCCTATTAGCCCCGTCTCAGTTAGAACCTCCAGATATATATTGTGCGGATGAGTAACACATAAATAGGATTTTGTGAGATGAGGCTTGGTTATATCTTCCCACATTGGATAATAATCTTCTGATAAGCACTCAGACTGAAAGTGCCTTAGCCCTATTCCAAATATAGGGTCAGACAAAAATAATTCCATAGCAGTTGAATAAATTCTTCCATAACTCGTTTGTGAGAAATGTGAAATTTCATAAGATGTACTGTGAACTTGCCTACTAATTATGGGTGACTGATTTACATACAATGTTAAAACAACAACGGAAATTATTATTGAAACTGCAGCTACATACACTCTTGTCCTTCTAAAACTCAAAGCTATAAGAGCGAATCCCACACACAACAATAACAATGCAGTTCTTTCGCCAGATAGAAATACAGCGAGCGACCCGATCAAAGCGTATATAAGCGCTAAAGATTTATTATGGTAAAATAAATATGCAAGAGCAGGAAATAATATTAAAGTCAACATCATACCAATTGCCATTTTACCTGCAGCGGTGGTCAACCTGATATTTCCAACCAAGCCAATGTATGGGTTTCCAAAAAAATCCTTACCTAAAATATATTGAGTAATTGCACTCGTTCCAAAAAATATTATAGATAATACAAGTGAGGCAATAATATATTTTTCAGGTTTATTATCTCTTAATAACCAAAATGCTATAGCGGCAGCAAAGAATATATATCTTATAAACGGCAAACCTCTTGCAAGAGCTACTTGAGGGTTTTCTGCAAATAAGCTCCTCAAACAAATATACATCCAAAAGACAAAAGCGACCTTTACCCAATCAGTCTGCATCCACTTAAAATCTTTAGTTTTAATACAATGCACTAGAAATATTATTCCTATTGTACACATAATGATTTCAATAACTGCATTTCCCAAAAACAATGAAAAGGGGAACATATATAGCAAGCCTAGCGCACAATTGTTCAGACTAAGTTTTTTAATATTCATGTGATTTAGCCAAATAACTGGTTGTAGACTACATACTCTAGCTGTAAACCGCAACAATTTGATTGCCCAAAGAGTCTTTTAGTTGTAGATTTATGTCTCAGGGACTTGTTTAGAGGTATTTATGGCAAGCAGTATGTGGGAATTAATACTTATATTGATGATAGTCTTCGTTCTTTTTGGAGCAGGCAAATTGCCTAAAGTTATGGGCGATATCGGCAAAGGAATTCGCTCTCTTCGCGATGGATTAAAAGAAGAAGACAAAAAACAAGATTCTGAATCTTAATTTTTTCGCAAAAATCTTTTAAACCCACTTTCCAAACGATCTAAAGCATTTGTGAATTCGGAATAGTCTTTTCTGCCCTTTAAGCTAAATGGCTTTGTTAGAAAAATTGGCCATATATTATGAACACATACATCCTGCACTATTTTTTGAGAAGATTTACTTTTAAGACAATCCATCACAAACCTATATTCTAGCTGTTTCTTCGCTAGCCAAGCAGCATCATAATTGTTAGATTTGTAAGAATATATACATGGAAAATTACTGCTTGCTCCTATGGCGCCAAATCTAATGCTATAAAGCCACCTAAAACGCATCCCATATTGATGTTGCTCCAAAGTAATTAGTCCTTTCTCAAAACATAAGTCTAATGGTTCCTTAGTAACAGGAGATGTGCGTTTAAACCCCATATCCCGACTGCCCAACTCGCAACTTTTTAGCATTTTACGGAAACTAGCAGCTTTTTTCATAATAACCAATAAATTCAATAAATTAAAGCGCATTGTATATTATTTTTAACATTTACGGAAGTCATTATCGTGCAGTGCAGCTAAAGTATTGAAAAAAAAGGGTTGAACGGGAGAAAAAAGTAGTATACTTGAGTTATGACTCTAACACAGGAGGATTGCTTGAATCCAAGTATATTAGCTAAAATAAAATTCCCACTACTTATTTTATCAGTACTCTTTCTGCCATTATTACTAGGCGATTTAGTACCTGTAGAGTTAAAGTCATTAAGTCTTTCGATTAGCTTGATGATCAAATCAATTTTGATATTCATCCTACCATTTATAATATTTAGCTTCTTATTTAGCTCACTTATATCTCTAGGCACAGGCGCCATTACCTTTATCACTTTATTATTTACAATGGTCTTCGCATCTAATTTGACAGCGATCATGGCAGGTTATTCTATAGGCTATACTCTAATCCCAATGTTAGATATAAAGCTGGATATCTCTTCCAACATACCAAAACTAGAACCTCTATGGGAAATAAATATACCTCGACTTATATCAAACGAACCTGCAATGGTTGCCGGAATGGTAGCTGGCGCTGTGTTTGCACTATATCCAAATAAGTTTGCAGAGAAATATGCAAAAAAATTAAATCAACTATCTATGTTCGTCTTACGAAGATTGTTTATACCAATTCTGCCAATATTCATTCTTGGCTTCGTATTCAAGCTAGAGCACGAAAAGCTTTTAGGCACCATACTTAGTAAATATCTAAACGTGTTTCTAATTATTGTATCTAGTCAAATTCTATACACATGCTTCATGTATTTCATGGCATCAAATTTTTCGCCCAAAAGAATGTTTCAATATATTACCAATATATTACCCGCAACAATTACTGGAATGTCAACCATATCAAGTGCAGCGACAATGCCTGTAACCATAATGTGCACGGAAAAGAATTTGAATAACTTATCAATGGCAAGAACTATAATTCCTGCTACTGCAAATATTCACACATTGGGAAGCGCATTTGGGATTACAATTTTAGCTCTTGGTACCATGTCGGCATTTGGTTTACCTCTACCAAAGTTAGAGGTATTTGGGATATTTGCACTGTATTACGCTATTGCGAAATTTGCCGTATGCGGTATTCCAGGTGGAGTTGTTATAGTTGTCGCTCCTCTACTAGAAACATACCTAGGGTTTAGCTCAGAGATGATTGGCTTGATCACAGCGCTATATATTTTATTTGACCCATTCGGCACTGCCACAAATGTTACTTGTAATGGGGCCTTTGCTATTATTTTTAATAGAGTATACAAATTCTTTGGTAAATCAGTTGCAGAGCGTGAAGTTATTAGTACAGTAGAATGAAGTATTGTTAATTGGGTAACTTCATGACTCATTCTATTTTAAAGACTATTGTTAAGGATAACGTTGTACATAAATATTTTGCTGATGAACCGTGTCCGTTTGGTTACCATGAAGTGAACAGCACGTTCATTCAAGTTTCTGAAACCGATCATTGTAAAGACACAACATTTTCAATTTTCTTTACTGGCATTGGAATAGCTGCCGTTAGTTCGTTAGTCTCCAATATTGCCGATATAGGAGATATAAACTTTAAGGCTGGGGTAATCTTATCACCACCACTCATTGGGGCAATAGCTGCTGCAATTTACAATGAGGGATGTCATTTTTTTTACCCACAGCATAAAGAAGCTAACTGGCAAGAATATAAAACTTGCGTGACGAACGAGTTGGTAATTGGCACAGGCCCAATCCCCGAAGAAAGTTTTTGATTGTAAAATGGGCTGCTAGTAAAAAAATTAGGCTACCCACATTTCACAGCATTTGCGAGTGATGTTGCGGATGCGACCTATGAACGAAGTTCTTTCAGTAACGCTTATAACACCTCTAGCCTCTAGCAAATTAAAGAGGTGAGCGGCTTTTAGACATTGATCATAAGCAGGTTGTGCCAACCCAAGCTCTAATAGTCTTTCACATTCTTTTTCATGGCTTGCAAAATTAGTTAGTAGCATTTGTGTATCAGCAGCTTCGAAATTATATTTACAGTACTGCACTTCAGAACGTTTAAATACATCCGCATATGTAACGCCACGATCATTCCATTTTAAATCCCAAACGTTTTCAATGCCCTGAATGTACATCGCCAAACGTTCAAGACCATAAGTCAGCTCACCTGGAATTGGATTGCACTCAATTCCACCGATCTGCTGCATATATGTAAATTGCAGTACTTCCATACCATCGCACCACATTTCCCAACCTAGCCCCCATGCGCCTAATGTTGGATTCTCCCAATCATCTTCTACAAAACGGAAATCATGTTTCTTTGGATCAAGACCAACTTTATACATACTCTGCAAGCAGAGCTCTTGGATATCTTTTGGTGATGGCTTTAGAATTACTTGTAGTTGATAATAATGCTGCATACGGTTTGGGTTCTCGGCATATCTACCATCTGTAGGCCTTCTACAGGGCTGCACATAAACTACATTCCACGGGTTTGTATCTAAACAGCGCAGTAAAGTTGCTGGGTGCGATGTTCCTGCGCCAACTTCCATATCATATGGTTGTAGCAGGATGCACCCCTGCTCTGTCCAATATTTCTGCAATGTAAAAATCAAATCCTGAAAGTACATACCTAAACCAAATTACACATTGAATCTAAAATGCATCACATCACCGTCTTTTACAACATATTCTTTGCCTTCAGATTTTAACTTACCAGCATCTCTTGAACCTGCTTCGCCGTTGTATTTGATATAATCTTCATAGGCGATGGTTTCAGCACGGATAAATCCTTTTTCAAAATCTGTATGAATAACCCCTGCTGCTTGTGGAGCAAGCATGCCATTGATAATTGTCCAAGCACGTGCTTCTTTTGGCCCAATGGTGAAATAGGTAATAAGTCCTAGCAAATGATAACCAGCTTTAATTAATCGGCTTAATCCAGTTTCTTCTAGACCAATACCTTGTAAAAATTCTTTTTTGTCAGCTTCGCTTTCAAGAACTGCAATTTCCGATTCAATTTTTGCAGAGATCAAAACACAATCCGCATTTTCTTTTTCTGCTTTTTCCTGAACTTTTTTAGTATGGGCATTGCCAGTGGCAATATCATTTTCGCCAACATTACACAGATATAAAATTGGCTTTGTTGTTAGGAGTTGTAATTTTCTTAATGCATTTGAATTTTCTTTTGTCCAAATTGCTCTAGCTGGCTTTCCTTCTTTTAAAACAACCGCAACTTTTTTTAGAAGATCAACTTCTTCTTGAATCTCCTTTTGCTGCTTAGCTTTTTTCTCTAGGTTTGGTAGGCGTTTTTCAATACTATCTAGGTCAGCAAAAATCAGCTCTAATTCTATAACTTCTGCATCTCTAAGTGGGTCAACGCTACCATCAACGTGAACGATGTTCTCATCTTCAAAACATCTTAGAACATGAACAATCGCATCTACTTCCCTGATGTGTGACAAAAATTGGTTACCAAGCCCTTCACCTTTACTTGCACCTTTTACTAAGCCTGCAATATCCACAAACTCTATTTGGGTTGGGATAATTTTTGCTGAACCTGCAATTTCTGCAAGTTTGTTTAATCTAACATCTGGAACAGATACAATACCAACGTTTGGTTCTATTGTGCAGAATGGATAGTTTGCAGCTTCAGCCGCAGCACTATTAGTTACCGCATTAAACAAAGTCGACTTGCCAACGTTTGGCAAACCTACTATTCCGCACTTAAATCCCATTATTTTTTCTCCTTACTTTCTCTTGAAGCAACAGCACACCTATTCATAAAGTCTGTGTAGTTACCATCTATCAAATATTTAATGTTGTCGATTATGGTATTAATTGTTTCCAACACAACTGGCTCTTCTGACTTTGCAAAATTGGAAAGTACATGCGAGCTAGTATTTTTACTTAAAGGTCTATCAACACCAAATCGCACGCGAGTATAGCCGTTGCCTATGCATTCGTCCAATGATTTTAAGCCATTATGCCCAGCATTACTTCCGCCGACTTTAACTTTAAGACGGCCTAGCTCTAAATCCAATTCATCATGAAATACAATAACATCCTGTAATGGTATCTTGAAGAAATGCGCGCATTCTTGCGCAGATCTGCCAGAAAGATTCATATATGTCTGCGGTTTTAATAGTATAGCTTTTTTATGATGGATTTCTCCTTGTGCATAGTGCCCATGGAATTTCTGTGAGTACTGTGAAAAATTGAATTTATCAGCTATAGCATCCAAGATCATAAAACCAACGTTGTGTCTGGTTTTTATGTATTCATCACCCGGATTTCCTAAACCTATTATTAGTTTCATAGCTATTTTTAACTGTACCGAATCTACTCTAACCAACGTTTATATAAATACGCTCTAACTTTATTTCTTTCATCATCAGTCAGCTTACGATCATAAATCAAAATTTCGTATAGGTGTATAGTCTGACAATAAATTTTTGACGCGGAATCACAGCCGATAAAAAACGATTGCGTACCAACAGTCATTGATGGCCCTGTGGTTGTAGAAGATATAATATTTTTATCATTATGCCAACATTTCAACTCATTTCCAGACCCCCCTACTAGCGCATAACAATTCATCAAATATTTCGCATACGTAGCACTAGTGAATGAAACTTTATTGCCTGCAACGGCTGTGTTAAACTGAAAATCAAGTTTACCGCTAGAATCTGGCATACGTAGCATTATGCCACTACCAAGACTATAGGATAATGTTCTCCCTGCATTTGTAGCCTGCAAATCTGCCACTATAACAACTTCCATTTGCGATAAAGTTGAGCCATTTGGAAAAACTGCTCCGTTAGGTGTTCCTAGCACACGCAAATATTGATGAGAAAAGCACACATGCCCCTTACCATAATCGTCATACCAATTCGGAGAATCACCGCCGCTGGAATTATTTGCAACATATCCATTGCCTGATTTATCTTTCCAACACCTGACCCTATCACCATAACCATCCGTTGTATCCGTACAGTTCTTATCTTCAAACAAAGTTGTAAAATCAGATGCGTCTAACCATAGCCTAAGCCCACTTACATCTTTTGGTGAGAACGTTGTTGGGTCAAACATCGTTTCACACTGCTGCCCTCCACCTTCTGTAGGCACTACATAAGTCTGTCTATCATATGTTTGTTGGTTTTTAGTTTTCCACAACACTGAATCATCATACGCATTCGCTGAGGATGGGTTAAAATATGTATCTACAAATATATTATCTTCATCGCAGTTTTCAGGATCAAGTCCGCCCGAGCAAGCCCTAAACAATCCAGTACCGTTGTAGTTATACGCTCCTTTTCCATCTTTTCCGTGACTAACAATTATCCAAGAAACAATATTTTCCTGACTAGCGCTGTTGTCCCTATTGATTTTATTTCCATTCGCATCATTTACTCTAATAACATCAGCAGAAGCAGTAATATAATTTGTGTAAGCACTACTATTTTGAGCAAGATTTTTTACAACGACATATGTAATTCTGTTATTCCATGGATCAAACATCAAAGAGTCTTTCAATCCTAAAGTTCTAACTGGCAATACGCCAATTCTAATTACATCCACACCTGATCCATACTCAACTGTGCCAGACGGCGCAGCGGCAGTGCAGTCTGTTGATTTACCAAAATCAACAGTTGAAACGTTATCAGATCTTTTAGCAGGACATGGGAGAAAACCGTTTTTAGCAACATAGGTATCAATCGCCAATTCGATTTCTTTAAATTGATCGTTAATTTTCTTGGTATTAGCCACTTCATTTTTGATCAAAGAAACATCAAAAAAAGTGCCAGCAAGTATTCCTAAAATCAGCAAAGATATGGCCATCTCGGCCAATGAATATGCTTTAATTAATCTAACTTTTTTCAACATCTACATGACGACTAATTAGTTGATGAAAGAAGCTAACACGCCCCTACAATCAAAGCAAATATTTTTAAAGCGAGCCGTAGTTAACTTTGGTTTGTTTTACAAAATAAATTTCGATAAATCCTGCTTTTTGGTAATGTCAGCTAGGTTGGATTCTACGTATTTTTTATCAATTTTAATTGTAGAATTTGGAGTTTCACTAGCGGTAAAATTAATGCCTTCGAGGAGCTTTTCTAATATTGTGTGCAACCTACGAGCACCAATGTTTTCGACCTCTTTGTTTATGTTGGTTGCAATTCGCGCAATCTCTTTTATTCCAGAATCAATAAAATCTAATGTCACCTTCTCAACTTCAAAAAGAGCTTTATATTGTTTGATCAAACTATGTTTTGGCTCTTTTAAAATTCTGACTAAATCTTCTTCCGAC
>CAZVFD010000009.1:20869-28220 GCA_964625465.1 uncultured Candidatus Midichloriaceae bacterium
TGAAGCTCGACCCTAATTGGCAGCCTACCCTGCAATTCTGGCAACAAATCTGATGGCTTTGCTAAATGGAATGCACCAGATGCTATAAACAAAATATGATCAGTTTTAACTATTCCATATTTTGTACTAACAGCTGAGCCTTCAAGTAGTGGCAGTAAATCGCGCTGCACGCCTTCTCTACTCACCTCTCCTCTTCCACCTTCGCTGGCTCTTGAAGCAATTTTGTCAATCTCATCTAAGAACACAATTCCATCGTTTTCTACGGCATGAATAGCTTCTTTTATCATTTTCTCTTCATCAACAAGCTTATCGCTTTCTTCTTTGAGAACTATTTCATAAGCATCTTTTACTTTTAGTTTAGCTAGCTTCATTTTAGCACCGCCCAGAGCCTTTCCAAGCATTTCACCAATATTTAAAACGCCCATCTGCCCTCCCGGCATACCTGGGATATCAAACATAGGAACACCTGAAGCACCTTGCGATTCTTGAATACTTATTTCAACTTCATGCTCATCCAAAGTCCCTTTTTTGAATTTCTCATAAAATTTCTTTTTGGTTTCGTCAGATGATTTATCACCTACCAAAGCAACAATGATTCGCGCTTCTGCAGCCGTAACAGCTTTTTCCACAACTTCTTTGCGCATTTTTTCGCGCATCATTTTTATGGCGAACTCAACTAGATCACGCACGATAGAATCTACGTCACGCCCTACATAACCAACTTCGGTGAATTTAGTAGCTTCAACTTTAATAAAGGGAGCATTAACTAACTTTGCAAGCCTTCTAGCAATTTCTGTCTTACCTACACCAGTAGGGCCTACCATCAATATGTTGTGCGGATATATTTCATCCTGCATATCTTGCGGAACATGCTTCCTGCGCCATCTATTGCGAAGTGCAATCGCAACAGCGCGCTTTGCATCCTGTTGTCCGACTACATATTTATCTAATTCTTGAACAATTCCTTTAGGTGTCAGCTCTAACATAATTTTTATTCTCTCTTAACGCTTTCAATTCAGATAGTGCGCGGTTGAGAATAACACAAGCCCCGTAAAGAGCAATAGTGACAATGATAGTTGCAGCTATCACATCAGGAACAATTGAGTTAGTTTTCATTACAAAGTATGAAGCTATAACAATTAGTATGTTGCCGATAAGATCGTTGATTGTACAAATCCAAACAGACAATAAGTTACTATCGCCTTTTCTGAATCTGTATAAATAATAAATGCATATCATATGCGCTAGAATGCCAACCATTCCTGTCAGATTCATTACTTCATAGTTTGGCACGGTTTGGGTGGTATATCTGCTTATAGCATAAAATAACATTGGAATGCCAAACCCTAGCATTGTTAATGCCTTAATAATTGAAGCAGAAGCACGTAACCAAACGCCCCTAGACATGACGAACATGGTTAATGCATAATTCGCTGCATCGCCGATAAAATCAAGGGAATCAGCAAGTAAAGCCGATGATTCAGCCATGATTCCAGCAACAAATACCAAAAAAAACATGAAAAAATGTATCCAAAACACTATCCACAGCGCTTTTTTATTGCGTTTTGCCTCTTCTAAACTATAAGGAATTACAGACATTTGGCCTCAAATTTTAACTACCCTTTACACGAGTAACTTATTATTTTATAGTATTTTATAGGAAAACTCTCAAATTAGGAAGTCAAAATCATGTCAAAACAAGATATTGTTATTGTTAGCGCACTGCGCACAGGTATAGGTAACTTCAATGGAACGATTGGAAATGTACCAGCACATAAGCTTGGGCAGACAGTAATTAAGGCTGTTCTAGAGCAATCAAAGGTAAAAGGTGAAGAAGTTTCTGAAGTTATTATGGGGCAAATCCTAAGTTGTGGCGAAGGGCAAAACCCTGCTAGACAAGCATCAATGGGAGCAGGCATTCCTAAAGAGGTTCCTGCTTGGATTGTCAATCAAGTATGTGGATCTGGATTAAGATCTGTAGCACTTGGCTACCAAGCCATCAAAGCTGGTAACAGCAACATTGTTGTGGCTGGAGGACAGGAAAGCATGAGTATGTGTCCACATGGTATGAACATGAGAAATGGTCAAAAGATGGGTAATGCTGAGTTTACTGACCTTATGATCAAAGACGGTCTAACCGATGCTTTCTCTGCAACGCACATGGGAATAACGGCTGAAAACATTGCTGAAAAGTATAAAATTACAAGAGAAGAACAAGATAAATTTTCAGTAGAATCTCAAAACAAAGCTGAAGCTGCTCAAAAAGCTGGCAAATTTAAAGAGGAAATTGTGCCAGTTGAAGTACAAGTAAAAAAAGAAACAGTAACATTTGCAAATGATGAGTTCGTAAGACAGGGAGCAAAAATTGAAGACCTAGCTAAGCTTCGCCCTGCATTTAAAAAAGATGGAACTGTAACTGCAGGTAATGCATCTGGTATCAACGATGGTGCCGCCGCGGTAATGTTAATGACCCGTGAAGAAGCTGAAAAGCGCGGACTAACACCTCTTGCTACTATAGTGAGCTTTGCACAAGCGGGTGTAGCACCAGAAATTATGGGTACTGGCCCAATTCCCGCAGTTCAGAAAGCTCTTAAAGCTGCTGGCTGGACAGTAAAAGATTTAGATTTAATTGAAGCAAACGAAGCTTTTGCTGCACAAGCGATTTCTGTAAACAAAGAACTTGGTTGGGATACAAGCAAAGTAAATGTAAATGGCGGTGCAATTGCACTTGGCCACCCAATTGGTGCTTCAGGAACAAGAATTCTTGTATCTCTAATTCATGAGATGAAAAGAAGAAATGCTCATAAAGGTCTTGCAACACTATGTGTTGGTGGTGGTATGGGTGTTGCAATGTGCATTCAAAGATAAATTAACTGGAGGTTAAAATGGCTAGAAGAGCAATAGTAACAGGTGGTACGCGCGGAATTGGCGCTGCTATTTCAAAAGCTTTAAAAGGCGCTGGGTACAATGTATGTGCTATTTACGCTGGGAATGATGAAGCTGCTAAGAAATTTGAAAAAGAAACTGGCATTAAAACATTAAAATGCAACGTTGCAAATTATAATGAATGCGCTGAAGGCTTTAAAAAAGCAGAAGGAATTCTTGGTGGAAGCTGCGAAGTTCTAGTCAACAATGCTGGTATCACCCGTGATGGTATGATGCATAAGATGACTCCTGAGCATTGGAATGATGTTATTACTACAAATTTAAGTTCTGCATTCAATACATCGCGCTGCGTAATTGAAAAGATGCGCGAAAACAAATGGGGTAGAATCATCAGCATGAGCTCAGTAAACGCAAATGGCATGATGGGACAAACAAACTATGCTGCTGCAAAAGCTGGTATCGAAGGATTTACCAAATCGTTAGCACTTGAAGGTGCTAGAGCTGGAATCACTGTCAATGCAATAGCTCCGGGTTATATAAATACAGATATGGTTGCTGCAGTTCCTGAAGAAGCTTTAAAAGGAATTATAGCTAAAGTTCCTGTACAACGTTTGGGCGAAGCTTCAGAAATTGCTCGCACTGTATGTTTCCTTGCTGATGATACTGCAGGATTCATCACTGGCACAGTTGTTCATGTGAATGGTGGTTTAAGGACTTAGTTAATAGCAGTCCCGATTTA
Organism: uncultured Candidatus Midichloriaceae bacterium; assembly: GCA_964625465.1. GTDB lineage: Bacteria > Pseudomonadota > Alphaproteobacteria > Rickettsiales > Midichloriaceae > CAZLFQ01. The sequence continues at coordinate 24,495 of CAZVFD010000009.1, forward strand.
AGTCTTTCTCTCCATAAAACCCTGGTATTATCTGGGGAAATGGTGTATAGCTAGGCATTAAGTTGTTGAATTGACTAGATGCTCAATAAAGATAATATAGAGGAAATTTTAAAGACGCTTGATCCTAATGATGAGGCGATGATTGAGGCTATCCTCGAACATCTTGTGTTAATGGGGTTTCCTCAAGATTTATTAGAAGCACTGGAAGAATTACTAAAAGATGGAAATCATAAGGACCATAATGCGTCAAAGGTCTTAACTGTCTGGCTGTTTCAACTGGCGAATAAAAGAAAATTGGAAAAAAAGAAAAAGAATAAAAAGAAAAAATCCCCAATTCCTTTTTTTATTTATGCAACTCAAGCTGGCTATTTTCACTCACAGAAATTGGCGCTATGCCAATATGATATGATGGCATTCGATCCCAATTCAATTCTTTTAAAAGCATGTATGGAAATTGCTCAGAATCATATTAGTAGAACAGCGCATAATTATATTAATCCCCTTCAGGAATTCCAATCTTATACTGAAACAAGCAAGCTCAACACCGTGCTAGATTCAGTAGGAAATGATATTTTAAAGGAAGCAGTGCAAATGTCTTCTACGATTTTGGGAACGGCTCTGGAGGGTGTTACAAACCAAATAGCTGGTATGATATTGTGTCAAATACCAGCGGCGATAATTAATACTTTGTTTAATATTGTCGGCCAATCGATTACCTCTGGTCAATCCAAATCTCCTTTTCAGCTGTTTTAAAGTTGAGAAAAAGTTTTATAAACTTCCATGGGCTTACGCAACAGGATGTTGGATGGGACTCCAAATCAATTATCTATTTGCTACTCTGGCTTATCAGGAGTTGGAAGCTTTAGATTTTTTTTTGGCTACCGTTTTAGGTTGCGATTTTTGCGTAATAACTTTGTCATCCACTATGACCTCGGCGACATCAGTCATACTTGGAACCTCAAACATCATATTGAGCAAACAGTCTTCCATGATGGTCCTTAATCCCCTAGCACCTGTTTTGCGCTTTATTGCTTTTCTAGCAATTTCAACCAAGGCAGTATCGGTGAATTTCAATTCAATACCTTCCATTTCAAACAGCTTTTGGTACTGTTTAACAAGTGCATTTTTAGGTTCAGAAAGTATTTTAACCAAAGCTTCTTCACTCAAATCATCAATGGTTGCTACAACTGGCAAACGACCTATAAACTCTGGAATTAAACCATACTTCAACAAATCTTCAGGCTCAACTTTTCTGAATAATTCACCTACATTTAGCTGCTCACGATTTTTCACATTAGCGCCGAAACCTATTGCAGTCTCTGCACCACGCGCTGCTATAATTTTCTCTAACCCTGCAAATGCTCCACTGCATATAAACAATATATTTGTCGTATCAATTTGCAAAAATTCTTGTTGGGGATGTTTTCTTCCACCTTGAGGAGGAACAGCTGCTATCGTGCCTTCCATTAACTTTAATAAGGCTTGTTGCACACCTTCACCAGAAACATCGCGAGTAATTGAGGGACTGTCTGATTTACGTGATATCTTATCAATCTCATCGATATAAACTATCCCGCGTTGGGTTCTTTCGATGTTATAATCAGCATTCTGCAATAAACGTAATATTATATTCTCAACGTCTTCACCTACATACCCAGCTTCAGTTAAAGTTGTTGCATCTGCAACAGCAAATGGAACATCTAATATCTTCGCTAAAGTTTGAGCCAGTAATGTTTTACCACAACCAGTTGGGCCAATTAATAGTATATTAGATTTAGAAATATCTATACCACTGGCTAAGTCGATGTTAGCAAGTCTTTTATAGTGATTGTGAACAGCTACAGATAAGATCTTTTTAGCATGATCTTGGCCAATGACATATTCATCTAATATTTTACATATGTCTTTTGGCTTTGGAAGACCATCACCACTGAACACCATATTCTTGCTGTCTTCACGAACAATGTCCATGCACAACTCTACACATTCGTTACAAATGTATACTGTAGGTCCAGCGATTAATTTGCGAACTTCATGCTGACTCTTTCCACAGAATGAACAGTAAAGAGTATTTTTTGTATCGGTAACGTCATAGCTACTCATAAATATCTCCTATGCTGCTTTTTTCTTGTCATCCTTATTACTATCTTGCGGCGAATCAGGACGTTTTTCAACTATTTGATCAATTATTCCAAAAGTTTTTGCATCTTCTGCTGCCATGAAATTATCTCTTTCCATTGCTTTCTTCACAACTTCAAGCTTCTGGCCAGTATGTTTTACGTATAGCTTATTAACTCTTTCTTTGATTGATAGAATTTCTTTAGCATGAATCTCAATATCAGTCGCTTGCCCTTGATAACCACCAGAAGGTTGATGGATCATTATTCTTGAATTTGGCAAAGAATATCTCATTCCAGGTTCCCCACCAGCCAACAAGAATGACCCCATCGAGCAAGCCTGCCCTAAGCATAAAGTTGCAACTTTAGGACGTATGTACTGCATAGTATCATATATAGCAAGACCAGCTGTAACAACGCCACCAGGAGAATTTATATACATGTATATATCCTTCTCAGGATTTTCTGATTCAAGAAAAAGTAGCTGCGCAATGATAATTGACGCCATACCATCTTCAACCTGACCATTAACGAAAATAATCCTCTCCTTTAACAATCTCGAAAAGATGTCAAACGAACGCTCTCCTCTAGGAGTTTGTTCCACAACTATAGGAACAAGGTTCATAGACGGGCTTGAATTGCGAACGTCTCCGACTAAAGTGCTGTTGCTCATAATTTATACATTAAATTAGTTTAAAGCTTAAATAACTAAGCTGCCTCATTTCCTACTTTAAAGTCATCTGCGTATTTTTCAAAGAAATCTTTTGATGTAATCTCAGATTCATTACGCTTAATCTTAGTAAGAATAAAATCCACAGCTTTTTCTTCAAGGATTGGACCTTTCAGTCTTTCTAGGTTATCAGCCTTAGAATAGAAATCTAGTACTATTTTTTCTTGGCCAGGTCTCATCATGGCTTCTGCGTATATTGCTTGTTGCAAATCTTTTTCAGAAACTTCAATTTTATTTTCTCTAGCAGTTTCTGCTAAAATAATTCCAAGTCGCACCCTACGTTTAGCAATAGCTTCATATTCTTTGCGCATATCAGCATCTGTCTTACCCTTGAACATTTCAGGATTTGTCTTACGCTGCGCCTGAACTTCATTCCACATAGAATCAAAATCAATTTTGAACATTCCTTGAGGTATGTCGAACACGTACTGAGAATCAATTTTATCAAATAAAACTTTTTTCATTCTTAATCTTGCTAGACCATTAAAGTCAGCTTCAATTTTTTGACGAATCATTTCATTAAGTTTATCCATGCTTTCAACGCCAAGTTTTTTCGCAAATTCATCATTTAACGCTTCAACGCTGCTAGGCTTTAAAACCTCAGTAACTTTCACATCAAAGATGGCTGGTTTATTAGCTAAATCTTTATTTGCATAATTTTTAGGGAATGTGACGCGAACTTTAATTTGTGAACCAGCTTTACCGCCAACTAATTGATCTTCAAAACCTGGAATAAATTGGTTTGAACCAAGCTCAAGTCTTATGCCTTCGCCTTTTCCACCTTCGAACTCCTTATCATCAACTTTGCCAACGAAATCAATCATCACAGCATCACCTTTTTTCGCAGCCTGACCAGCAGGAGCAGGTTCAAAGTTTTTA
>CAZVFD010000009.1:28230-31254 GCA_964625465.1 uncultured Candidatus Midichloriaceae bacterium
TACTTCAAGTTCAATTTGGGTAAAAATGTTTTTTTCAAAGTTTTTAAAGTTTTTTAGGATATCTTCATGAGCTTTAGATAAATCCTCATCTACAATTTTAATTTTCAAAGTATCAAGCTCAAATTGCTCCCAATTAACAGATGGCACAGGAGGGAATTTTTCAACTTTCACGGTGAATGTCAAGCCAGCTTTATCGCCAGTTTCTTCAAAATTCTTAACTTCAACATATGGCTGCAGTGCAGGTCTTATATTTCTTTGCTCAAACACTTCGCGAAGCGTCACATCAACTTCTTGCTCAATTGCCTTAGAAAGTAACTGAGGTCCAACTTGTTTTCTAACCATATTCATTGGAACTTTTCCATCCCTGAAACCCGCCATTTTGAAGTTCTTCTGATGTTCTTCTAGCTCTTTTTCAACTTTATCAAGAACTTCTTTTGCAGGAATCCTAATTTCTAATTCCTCTAGCAATCCTTCGCTTTTTAACACTTTAAGTTCCATAAAAAATACCCAATTTGATGTTTAAGATTAGAAACAAAATAGCGGTTTTTTCGGCTAAGTAAACAGAATTTTATTCACATATCGCAAGAAGCCAGTAAGATTGAAATATAAAAACAAATTTTCAATATATGTATTGCGATCACTGTAGAGCAAGAATCTATAATAAAGAGAGCAAATTTTGTTGCTCTGGTTGCGAGATCGCTTACAAAATAATCAATAGCTTAGATCTAAACAAATACTATGAATACAGTAAAACCCTATATAATAAGTCACCAATGAAAGTACACTCAGTTGAAAATCAATTAAATTATACTACTCATGTTAAAACCTTTGATGATAGGAATAGAATCAACCTAATCGTCGAAGGGATTCACTGCGGCTCTTGTGTTTGGCTCATTGAAAACACTCTCAAAAAACAAGAAGGCGTACTAAATGCAAGACTCAATATGAGTTCAAGAAGGCTAGTAATAGAGTGGCAAGGTGAAAAGAAACAAGTCAAAAAGCTGGTCGATATCATTGAAAAACTTGGTTATAAACTCATTCCATATGATGAGCAAACAAGCGAAAGTGAACGCAAAGCAACAGAATATTTTTTATTAAAGTGTATAGCAGTTTCCGGATTTGCTTCCATGAGCATTATGATGATTTCTCTCGGGGTTTGGGCTGGCAACATTGATCAAAGCCTTGGGCCATATGTACGGGAGTTTATGCACTGGCTTTCAACAATAATTGCTGTTCCTGCAATTATGTACTCTGGCATACCTTTCTTCAAGTCTGCATGGAGAGCCCTTAAGGCCTCTCGTAGCAACATGGATATTCCAATATCAATCGCAATTATTGTTTCTACTCTAATTAGTCTACATCAGATATATATTCAAGGTGAATACACATACTACGATGCAGCAGTAAGTCTAGTTTTCTTTCTTTTAATTGGTAGGTACCTAGATTTACGAGCTAGAAATAAAGCTAGTGAGCGCGCACAAAATATTATATTAAGCCAAGTTAGATCAGTTACTTTAATACAAGGTAATAAGCTAAAATTAGTAGAAATTAAAAAAGCTAAAGCTGGCGATATTGCATTCGTTGCAGTGGGTGAAAAAATACCTGTTGATGGTATTGTAACTGAAGGTGAATCCGAAATAGACAACAGCTTAATTACTGGTGAAACAGTCCCTTTTTCTATTAAAGTTGGTGATTACGTTAACGCTGGAACAATCAATTTAAACAACCCAATAAAAATTCGCATAACCAAGGTTGGTGATAATACTACACTTGCTGAAATTATAAAGTTAATTGAAGTTGCCGAGCAAGGAAAAGCAAAATACGTTAGGTTTGCTGATAAAATAGCTAGTTATTATACAAGCATAGTTTTAGCTTTATCTAGTATAACACTTGCTACATGGCTGTATTTGGGGGCAGATCTAAATGCAGCATTACTATACGCAGTTTCGGTTCTAATCATAACATGTCCTTGCGCTCTTGGGTTAGCTGTACCTGTCGTACAGGTCATTGCCAGCTCAAGGTTGATGGCCAAAGGCATTTTAATTAAGACCCCAGATGCACTTGAAAAACTTTCAGAAGTTGACACAGTTGTGTTTGATAAAACAGGCACACTTACCCTAGGCAAACCTGTATGGATTAACAAAGTGGATTTTACTGCTCAGGAGATAAAATTAATAAGCTCCATAGCATCTCATAGCAAGCACCCATTATCACAAGCAGTTTTTGATAACAATTTAAAATTATTATCTGTACATGCCGAAGAAGTCAGGGGAATGGGTCTTGAAGCAACTTATGGAAATAAAAAATACAGACTGGGAAATAGAAAATTCTGTGAAGTAGAGCATGAAGTTCTAGATGACAAGATTGAGATTTGGTTCCGTTCTTCAAAACAAAAGGCCAAAAGAATTATTCTAGAGGATATACTTAAAGATGACGCATCACGGTTAGTCACTTGGTTTAAAAATTTAAAGATGCAACCTATAATTCTTTCTGGCGACAGAAGATACGTAGTATCTCAAGTTGCAGCCAAAGTAGGAATCACTTCATACAAATCTGAAGTCAGACCTGTAGACAAATTTCATTATCTTGAAGACCTTGCAAGACAAGAACATAAAGTATTAATGGTTGGAGATGGATTAAATGATTCTGCAGCTTTAAAAGCTGCGCATGTTTCTATATCCCCTGCTTCAGCCATCGATATCGCTCAAACCAGCTCAGACATTGTTATTCAGGGTAATAAACTATGGCCAGTAAGAGAAGCATACAATGTAGCTCACTTTGCAAATAAGCTAGTAGTCCAAAATTTTGCTCTGTCATTCATTTATAACGCACTTACTATTCCAGTAGCAATGGCCGGATTTGCCACCCCAATACTCGCAGCAATAGTCATGTCATTGTCTTCAATAATGGTTATTGGCAATTCAATGCGACTAACATTTAGATAACAAAACTGATTAATTAACTATTTGTGAAGTGGTGGTCAGGGGCGGAATCGAACCGCCGACACAAGGATTTTCAGTCCTT
>CAZVFD010000009.1:31264-37353 GCA_964625465.1 uncultured Candidatus Midichloriaceae bacterium
GTCCTTTGCTCTACCGACTGAGCTACCTGACCAGATTCGATCGATATAAATGGCGACCCCTGCGGGAATCGAACCCGCGTTACCACCGTGAAAGGGTGATGTCCTAACCGCTAGACGAAGGGGTCGCTAATGAGTCACTATATTTATACTCTTTACTCGAATTATTCAAGTAGAAATTTGAAATTTTGCAAACTTTTTATATTGAGTTTTTTTAGAAGCCAATCAAACACAAAATTGACATTTACAACTGAATCATAATAGATTTGAGTGCAATAACTGGCAAATCAATACTTAATGACACTAGTCGATCTATCCACGGGATTTATTTTTTCTGGGCTTCTAATCTTTTGTAGGATTGGCACCGCAACTATGTTTTTACCAGGGATTGGCGAGGCTTTCATATCGCCTATGATACGCTTGGTATTTGCTTTATTACTGAGTATGATGCTAATTCCAATATATCAGAATTCAATTCCACCAATTCCAGATTCTTCAGTTGATTTAATCATTATCATTGCAGGCGAGATTACAATCGGTGTAGTTATTGGCATGGCCATGAAAATAATACTCAGCGCTGTACACGTGCTTGGAATGACAATATCGTATCAGTCAGGACTCTCATCAGGAATGATGTTCGACCCATCGCAAGGAACTCAGGGTACTTTATTTGGAAATTTCTTAACTTTACTTATAGTAGTGATAATTATCAGCAGCGATATACACTTAATGCTCATCAAAGCAATCGCTAATAGCTATGAAGTCTTTGCTTTAGGAAGTTATTACCAACATCATGATGACTTTACAAATTTAGTTGTTCGCACATCAGGCGATGCATTCAATGTTGGCATACAACTCTCAGCGCCATTTTTAGTAGCTGGCTTACTTTTATATATTGTCTCTGGCGTACTCTCCCGCCTCATGCCACAATTGCAGATTTTCTTTTTAATGCTCCCAGCTCAGATATTGGTAAATTTTATAATTTTCATGGCTTCTGTAAGTGCAATCGTTGCTTGGTTTTTAGAATATTATAAAGATACAATTTCACTAATATTTACTCCTTAACACAAAAGATTCTTTACCAAGTGAAATGAAAGCTATAACAATAGCGCTTATAAAATTTCCAATATAGAACATATTTAATAACTCCTCCCCACCACACATTTTCCAAGTACACGCAGAAAAGTATGAAATTAATATCGTTGTCAGGCATTGCAAATCAGTTAAGAAATTAGGTCTTATTATTCCTAAAACAACTGGGAAAAACAAACCTGACATAAACAGAGTTTCAAGTGTAAGCCACGCTGATTCTATTCTACCATCAAACCAAAACGATATGATGATTGTAAGCACAGCTGAAAGTATAATCGTTAAATTCCTGACTAATTTTAAGTTCGAATATTTTTCTGGTATCAAATCATAAGAAAGAAGCGTTCCTGCAATAAATAAAAATGAGTCTAGAGCTGAAATAACAGTCACTAGTATTCCAAGTATAAAGAGCCCACGAATTCCATCAGGCAAAATTGTTAGAGCATATACCAAATACGCATCATTTGGATTTATATCAGGCATATTTGCCTTTGCATACAGCCCACCTGCGGTTGTACATAGGTCACATACTAACCAGAAAAGAATTGATATAAATATACCAATCCTTGCGACTTTATCATCTTTCGTTGCAAAACATTTTTGGTAGAACACAGGGCTTAAAATCGTAGTATTCAGCGCAATAAAAAACCAAACAAATACCGTTGACCAACTTTCATTTGCTCGAATTTCAAAGTAACTACTTGGTAAATTACTTTGCAAATACTCTACCCCACCGAACGTCATATATGATGTAAGCACAACTGCAATAATCGCAATGAACATAAATAAGAATTGCACGATATCACAAGCTATTATCGTCCTGAGTCCACCATAAATACAATGTATAGCTACTAATAGAGTTCCAATTATGATCGCAATGTTTAGTGGTACACCTAGTAGTCCATTTAGAAAAATCCCCAAAGCTATAGCATAAGGAACTGGCAAAACTTTTAGATATAGCAATAAAGCTGTAAGCTTTGCAGATTTTTCTCCGTAGGCTTTCTTTATTAATTCTGGAAATGATAAAGCCTGCATCGCCCTAGATTTATTAAGAAAAAAAACTGCAAAAATCGCTGCACTTATATACCAAAAAAAACCTTGCGTAACGAAGTTGTACACACCCTTCTCATACGAGATTTGAGTAACCCCAATTACTCCAGCATACCAAGTTGAAACTAGCGTGGCGACAAAAACTGGTAGCGTCAGTCTTCTACCCAAAAGCAAATATTCAAGTGCAGAGCTATTATTAGCTTTTAGACTTTTATTCAGCTTAAACACCGAAATTAAAGCAACGATTACAAAAAAAATTACCAGCCAATCAATGGTGGTCAGATAAGAATGATACATAATAAACTTCCTACGTTGGCATTATCCAAATCAGGTTATAGGGTATAATCTCAGCCATGTTTTTCCGAACACAGCACCCCTGTCGTTTTCGAATGATAACAAACTTAAAGCAAACTGTAAAACTAATAATGAGGTGATGTTAAGCAAATATAGACAAAGCAAGATTTTTATTAAAAATAATAAGTAATGAGTAGTAAATCATATCTAGAGCTTTTGAGAAGTGTCTTGTTTTTCTGTTAAATCTAGCAAGATACATTCGAATTAATGAGTTTTTAGATTATACCAATGCAGTTTCTGCTTTGCTTACAATCCTTTCTGTCTGAGGATTGGCTAATATACTTCCTACTACTGCAGGTGGAATGCCTACGTGCGGTTTTATATAAGGATTCTCGTCTGCAGCATTAGCTACATCAATGTGCAAATGTGTCGAAGATAAAAATGTCTTATACCTTGTAAGCGGACGAGAAAATAACAACTCTTTTAATTTTTCTAGCCCTTCTTTGAGAGCTTTATTAAATGATTCTAAAAGAGCTGGGATATGAGGTTTGTTATTTCTATGTTCAACATCTACTTTATAACTCCAACTTTCATTATCTTGACGTAATGCGAGCTCATTTTCTATTGCACTAATACAATATTTTAGCTTTTCAGTTGAATTAGGTGCTAGGTTTCTTGCTAACGTCATGATTTCACTGTGCTCCCGCTCCTTAAGTGTTTTCAAATAGGCTTTGATTTTATTAATTTCTTCTATTGTGCGATTGTATTCATCTGTACGCACCTTGACATTAGAAGCAATAAATTGGGCCTCAACCTTGACTGATTCTTGAAGTTTCGCTTTAATTACTTGCATTAAATCTGGAAACAAGTCTATAACGAGTGGTGAAAATTGACTCATCTCGCGAATAACATTATCCATATGGTTACGCAACATATTTATTGTGTCACAACCTAATTCTTGTACCATCTGCAAGTTTAGTGACTTAATCATCTCCATTCTAAACCTTGCATTGCACGGTACTATATTCACTTGGTCTTGGTATGTAGCCTTTCCTAGAAATTTGATTAGCTCCAAGCATTTTGGATGATCGAAGGATACTAAAGCTTTTAACTCCTTGAGTGAAAAATTCTGATCGACAAGAGATTGTGTGGTGTCTGAGAAATAGTTAATGACTTTTTGAGTAAAGTACTCATTTGGCCTATCTTTAAAGGTGTTGCAAAGAATTAATCCAATTTCGAAAATCGGATTGAGTTTAATATCATAATTATACTTTTGAAGAAAATATTGCAGCGCGTTTAAAGTTGCTAGTAAAAGGAAAATTTGGCTCATATCTTGAGTGGCTTCCCAAATTTCTTCTGGAGATACACTTGCTATAATCTTCTGGTAATCATCACTTTTAATTAATGAGACTAAAGATTCCAGCTTACTTGCTACGTCCTGTCTCAACTCTAAATCAATAGAACTCAAAATGCCATTAGCTTCTTCCTTCAATTTTATAAACGCTTGATCTTTCTGTAACATATAAAGTTTCCAGCTTGTTTTTTTGAAGTTTACTACAATCCATTTCTTATGGATAGGTGCAGTTATATATATAGGCATTGAGATATTCTAATGAGCAAGAGAACACAAGAGTAAAGCAATGTCAGTAATATGCTTACGAAGAGGTATGGCGCATATAAAATTGCTAATAGGCATGTTGTAAGCAAAGCAGAAACGGCATTGGTAGAATCTAAAAACTCATTAATTCGATTATATCTTGCTAGATTTAACAGAAAAACAAGACACTTCTCAAAAGCTCTAGATATGATTTACTACTCATTACTTATTCTTTTTAATAAAAATCTTGCTTTGTCTATATTTACTTAACATCACCAATAATGATTTCAAATGAGACAACAGACGCTATATCAAAACAGATAATTCTTTCATCAATACAATTACTACTTCTATCAGTATTAACGCAATTATCACCATCTCAAGTCGTGATGTGTGGATATGCTGAAGTTCATTTGATAATACTCCATATAATTCATGCAGTACTTCAAGGCGTTTGTTTAGTACGCTTAGGCGGAACTCTATGTCCATAAAATTTACAGCCATTTCGTAGTATGGCTCGTATTTCGGACGACGCCAGAAGAATTCTGGGGTATCTAAAATGGTGCTATGTAGGTTAATAGAATTTCTTTCTTCTAGAAGCTCTCCAATTTTAATAGCTAAAGTTTTTCTAGAATACTGTATCTTGCCAGTTCTAATAATTTCTTTTGGAATATGTTTATTTGTTTCAATTGATTTATCAACTGAGTTTTCAAAGAAACTTAGTTTTACCGATTGCGATAAACCATAAGCAAGCGATAGTTTCAAATACGGATCATCTTCATGTAACGTAATTAGATCTGATTCCTCATCGATTAAAGTATCCTCTTGGGTAATGTCGTCCTGATATTTGCATGAATCAGAAATATACTGCTCTAATGGTTGTGATAAAAATGGAGTTAGGCTTTTTAAAATTTCTTGCTCGCGGTTTTGGTCTAATCCCCAAAAAGTAACGCAGCCATAGCTAAAAACAAACATGTAATTAGGTGTAGATTCATCTACAGTTCCTAATTTTACTAGCAATACCTCTGGCTCATGCAGTTTGGTTGCGCATCCTTGAATACTAAAAAATTCAGAAACTTTTTTTAAATCGTAACTGTCGCCGCAACAATAATATCCGCATCTCATATAAATAAATCTGTAGTTTCCTTCATATTATGACGTATAAGCACCAAGCATCCAAGCGTTTTTTTGGTGGATTGTCATTCTTTCAATCATAATGTCCATTGTTACCAAGTCACCTGTAGACTCAGCAAGCTTAGCGCATGCACTTAAAACTTTCACGATACTATGTTGATCCGCTGCTAATTCCTTAACCATTTTTTGCCATGTAGCTTTTTCATCGCCGTCTTTTATGTGGCATTTTTTATCAAAGATTTTAAATGTTGCTGGAACTTTCTCACCTAACGCCCTAATTCTTTCGGCTACTGTATCAACTGCTTCAGCTAGATCTTCGTACTGCGATTGAAAAGTTTTGTGTAAATCGCCAAAGTTAGATCCTGTTACATTCCAGTGGTAATTTTGGGTTTTGAGATATAACGCATATGTATCCGCAAGCACGTGATTTAAATGCTCAATAACTTTTTTGTTTTTCATAATAAAAACCTTAATGACCTTACACTACAAGGATACCAATATAACAAGCCTTTGTGCAAGTTTTAAACTTAATGTTTACTCTCAGACTTTAAAAAGATACAATTAAAGTTGTATATGAGAGAGAGTGAGATGTTGGCTGAGTATGTGGAAAATGGTGGAAACAATCTTGGGAAATCAGTAAAGGGCCTGAAATGGTCTGTTTTGGATCCTGATGAGAGAGTTGTACTAACTTTAACCCAAAAATTGGGGATTCCTGAGCTTCTTGCAAGGGTTTTGGCTAACCGTAAAGTTACTATGCCCGAAGAAGCTAGAAAATTTTTAGATCCTAAGGTTAGAGATTTATTACCAGATCCATTTCTTTTAAAAGATATGAAGAAAGCAGCTGAGCGTCTTGCACAAGCAGTTATAAACAAAGAAAAAATTACTATTTTTGGTGATTATGACGTTGATGGCGCAACATCGTCTGCCT
>CAZVFD010000009.1:37363-48153 GCA_964625465.1 uncultured Candidatus Midichloriaceae bacterium
TTGCTTAAAAGGTTTTTTAGAGATGTTGGGCTAGAAGCAGGAATATACATTCCAAATAGAATTCTTGAAGGATATGGCCCCAACATCGAAGCCTTAAAAAAGCTTAAAGACGAAGGTAATTCGTTAGTCATAACTGTTGACTGTGGCATCGTATCTTTCGAGCCACTCAAGGGGGCAAAAGAATATGGATTAGACATTATTGTCTTAGATCACCACTTAAGTACTGACGAGATTCCCGATGCTTATGCTGTAGTAAACCCAAATAGGTTTGACGATGATTTTGAATTCAAGTCTCTTGCCGCAGTTGGCGTAGCATTTTTAAGCGTTGTGGCAATCAGAGTAGAACTAAGAAACAAAGGATATTTCAAAAATAAAACAGAACCAAATTTACTAGATTATCTTGATCTAGTTGCATTGGGTACTGTATGTGACGTAATGCAACTAAACAACATAAATCGTGCGTTTGTGGCGCAGGGATTAAAGTTAATAAACCAAAGAAAAAACTTGGGTATAGCCACCCTATCAAATGTTGCAAGACTTGAAGTTGTTCCACAAAGTTATCATTTAGGATTTGTAATTGGCCCAAGAATTAATGCTGGCGGCAGAGTTGGAGAAGGATTATTAGGGGCGCAATTACTATCAACGCTAGATCCAATGGAAGCATTTTCTATTGCAACAAAACTAGAACAACTTAATGACGAAAGAAGGTCTGTAGAGTCATTAATCTTGGAAGATGCAATTAAAGAGATCGAATTGAATAATCTTGCCAATAATTCACTGATAGTTGTCAAAGGAAGTAATTGGCATCAGGGCATTCTTGGCATTCTAGCAAGTAGGATTAAAGAAAAATATAATAGACCAGCTGCAATCATTTCTTTTGTTGATGGGATAGGAAAAGGATCAGCAAGATCAATTACAGGAATCGATCTTGGGAGTTTGCTTGCCAGTGCTAAACAAAAAGGGCTACTACTTCATGGTGGAGGTCACGCAATGGCAGGTGGGTTTACTATTCAAGAAGACAAACTAGATGACTTCCAAAAATTTGTTACTGAAAGTTTAGGAAATACCGATGAAGTGTTTTCAAAAGCAAAAGAATACGAAGTGGATGCAGTAGTATCACTAAGCGCTGTAAATGGAGAGTTAAACAGAACAATGAGCAGAGCCGCACCCTTTGGTAACGGCAATCATCAACCAAGATTTGCTCTTGTAAATGTGACTATAGTTAACATACACGTTGTTGGCAAAATTCACTTCATGGTGATTGTCGCAGATAAAAAAACAGATAAGCACATGAAAAATACTCTAAAGTGTATGCTATTTAAAGCTGTGGATTCTGAACTTGGGAAATTTATTACACAAAACAAAGGCAAAGAATTAACTCTAATTGGCTTTATTCAAGGAAATATTTACGACAAGGAAAAAGCCGACTTTATTATAGAAGATATCTGCTATTAGTTTAAAAAACTGTTTTTTCTACGTTTTTTGGTATACCCTATAAATGTGGTGGGTATTAGGAGTGTATTATGGCTGGGGGGCTTAATACAGGAATTAGTACGTTTCAAGGAGTTTTATTTGGCTCATCATTGGGCATAGCTTTACTAGGTGGTGGAGGTGTTTTTTTTCAACCCAGTATGCCAAAAGGATATACAGCTACATCTTGGAAAATCAAAAAATTCCTAGATAGTTTAACGCTAGGAATAGTAGGTTTGGTCGGCGGGGGGCTGTGTGGGTTAATGTGGGCAAGATCGCCACATCTTCAACTAACCAGTCTCCATAGCAATATTATTTTATATTCACTAATTGGACTCGGAACGTATAATACAACATTTTATCTGACAAAGCCTATATTAAAACAAGATGCTGCTAAAATATCTTTTGCAGCGTCTGTTGCCACAGTTTCCGCAGCCATGTATAGATAAGCAATCTTAACTGCCCAGTCCCAGCAAAAAACGATCTATTCAAACTCAACATACAGCACTTATTGATTTAACTAGACTTTACCGTTATTCTGTAATAAGAAGAGCCCAGAAGTTTCAGAGAAAAATTATGTCAAATTTAAAGAACACATCCTATCTATTTGGAAGCAATGCAGTTTTCATTGAAGAGCTATATAGTAAATATACGCAAGACCCATCGTCTGTAGACCAAGAATGGCAAAATTATTTCAAAAGTTTAAATGACAATGCAGCTAATGTTCAAAAAGCTGCTAGTGGCGCTGCATGGAAACCATATAAAAACCGTGTAATTGGCGCTATTGACAAAGAAGAGTTAAAAGCAAAACCAGCGAAAGCTGCAAATGCAGTAGCAAGTACGGAAGATATGATGAACAGCTTAAAAGCTGCGAACTTAATCAATGCATACAGAACTTATGGTCACACCGACGTTGTACTTGATCCATTGGGCTTGAAGCAACCTGCATACCACCCAGAATTAGACTATAAATCTCACGGATTCTCTGATGCAGATTTAGATAAAACAATCCACCTTGGTGGAACATTCGGCGTAGAAAGCGCTCCACTTAGGGATTTAGTACACACATTGAAATCTATATATAGTAACCGTGTTGCTGCTGAATTCATGCATATTGAAAGTGCTGAAGAGCGCCATTGGTTACAACGTAAATTAGAATTAACAGCTGGCACCGTTTCAATCAGTACAGAGGAAAAGAAACGAGCTCTACAAGACATAATGGAAGCTGAGATGTTTGAAAGCTTCTTACATACAAAATTCCCAGGAACCAAACGTTTCTCTGTTGAAGGATTAGAGAACTCGATCTCTTGTATGGAAGTAATCGTAAGACACTCGGTACAATTTGGTGTACGCGAATACGTTTTAGGCATGGCTCATAGGGGGAGATTAAACACCCTTACAAAAGTTATGGGTAAACCATATCATGCAATGCTCTCTGAATTCAAAGGTGAGCTTGCGTTCCCTGATAATATGGGAATTCCAGGTGATGTAAAATACCACTTAGGCACATCATCAGACATAGAAGTTGATGGACACAAAGTACACTTAACACTAACCCCTAACCCATCGCATCTAGAAGTTGTAAATGCAGTTGTACTGGGTCGTGTTCGGGCGAAACAAGATCTGAGAAAAGATGCTGACCGTTCTCAGGTATTAGGAATTTTAGTCCATGGTGACGCTGCATTCGCAGGGCAAGGATCAGTTATGGAAGCACTTGCACTATCGCAACTCAAAGCGTACCACACAGGTGGAACGATGCATGTCGTCTCTAATAACCAAATTGGTTTCACAACCAATCCTGAGGATTCAAGATCAACTCTTTATTCTACCGATATTGCAAAATTCATTGGCGCGCCAATTTTCCACGTGAATGGTGATGATGCTGAAGCTGTTGTATTTGTAAGTAAGTTGGCTTCCGAATACCGCGCTAAGTTTAAAAAGGACGTTGTGATCGATGTGGTTGGCTACAGAAAATATGGTCATAACGAAGGTGATGAACCTTTCTTCACTCAACCAGTTATGTATGCTGTAATAAAAAACAAAGAAAACCCAGCACAAGTCTATGCAAATAAATTAATCTCCGAAGGACTTATTTCAGCAGCAGAGTTTGAAACAATGCAACAAACTTTCAAACAAAAACTTGATGCAGAGTTTGCCTTATCAGTTGGTTACAAACCAAACAAAGCCGATTGGTTATCTGCAAACTGGAGTCAATTTGAACCTGCAAAAGTTGATAGAGAAGAAGTGGTAACAGGAGTTAAAGCTTCAAAACTAAAAGAGCTTGGACATAAACTTTGTGAGTATCCAAAAGAATTCAACATAAATACAAAAGTTCTGCGCCAATTAGAAGCTAAGAAAAAAATGATTGAAACTGGCAAAGATATTGACTGGGGAACTGGTGAAGCACTTGCATTCGCATCACTTCTAGACGAAGGATTCCCAATCAGAATGACTGGCCAAGATGTAAAGAGAGGCACATTTTCTCATCGTCACGCAGTTTTATTCGATCAGGAATCACAGCAAGAATTTGCTCCTTTGAATAACTTATCAGACAGCCAAAAAGCAAAGTTAGAGATTTATAACAGTAACCTTTCTGAGTTTGCAGTACTTGCATTTGAATATGGTTATAGCTATGCAGACCCAATGACACTAACAATTTGGGAAGCTCAATTCGGTGATTTCGCAAACGGAGCACAAGTTGTAATTGACCAATACATAACTTCTGGTGAAGCTAAGTGGTTAAGAATGTCTGGCATTACAATGTTGCTGCCTCATGGATATGAAGGACAAGGCCCAGAGCATAGCTCTGCAAGATTGGAGAGATTCTTACAATCATGCGCGAGTGATAACATTCAAGTATTGAATTGCACAACACCTGCTTCAATATACCATGCACTTCGCAGACAACAAAAACGCAACTTCAGAAAGCCATTAGTCGTCATGTCACCTAAATCGTTACTACGTCATAAGCTTGTTGTGTCAACTTTTGAAGAAATGAAAGAAGGAACAAAATTTGAACCAGTACTTGGCGATAAAGAAGTAGTAGCAAATAAAGTTACTAAAGCTGTTATCTGCTCTGGCAAAGTGTATTACGACCTATTTGAAAAACGCCAAGAGCTTGGCAGGCAAGATATTGCATTAATTAGAATGGAACAATTATATCCATTCCCTACAGTTCAATTAGGTATGGAACTTGCGAAATATCCAAATGCTGAAGTAATTTGGTGCCAAGAAGAGCATGAAAATATGGGAGCATTCTATTTCGTTGAGCCAAGAATTGAGAAAGTTCTAAAAGCTGTGAAACACAAATCAACGCGTGCAAAATATATTGGCCGTGAGCGCTCTGCATCACCTGCTGTTGGATATATGAAACTCCATACTGTAGAGAGTAAAAAAATCATGGACGCGCTGTTTGGATAAGCCATTTCAATTGGAAGACTAAATATATAAGCAGATTGTAAGTTGCTTGCGATAGCATCTATGTAGTTATACGTCTTTTAAAGTACAAAAGATTTATCATCGTAGAGTAAATTAAGAAGAAAGAGGAATAAAGCACTATACTAATCATGAGTGAGTAATTCTCATACAACGGAACCTGAGGCTTAAACATGCCTTGGTATATTGCCCCATAGTTCGGGGCAGAATTGTCAACTGCTTTGTAAAATATATGAATCACAAAATAAATTATGAGTATATAAAAGAAGACTCGCTTACTGCCTTTCATAGACTTCGCGCTTTCACTTGAAGAATACATATAATTATTACCTCCAATTATTCCGTAAGGAACTATTAGCATGCCCCTAATGTGCCTGTAAAAAGCTACTATACCAAAAATCACACACAACATAACTACATTAACAAACGACGAAAACCAATCCGTTATCACTCTTGCTAACATCAGATGTATCATAAAATAAGGATTGGTGATAATTAATAGAATTACCACAGGCATTAATACAATAATAAATTTTATACTTCTTATAAAAACAAAAAAAACTGTCTTTAAAAAATATGCTGGATTTAAAATATAAGACCATAAATCAGACAGGTCTTGACTAAAATCATTATTATTTTTTATAACAACAAGCGAAAAAACGTATGCAAGTGCTAAGATTGCTATGAATATTGAATACGGAAATAATAATATCGTTATACCAGATAAATCACTACCAATATAAATAATTCCGATTAATGCCGATGAAATTGTTATATAGCCTATTAGCAGCAAAGGCTTAGCAAAAACTTTCTTAATAGCAAGAAACGCTAATTGCAGGATTGAAAATATAGTTTCATTTTGCATCACTATTCTCCACTTCTAAATTGCTAAAGATCTGTGTTCGTTTCATATATAATAAGCATGTACCACAGTAATACAGTCCGTAAAGAAGGTTGTTTGTCATTTCAATTAGTAATGATATAACAAAACTTATTCCAACTTCTCCACCGCCTAAGAGCGCAGAAAATTCTGTATCAAAATTATAAAATACTTTCGCTAAATAAATGGGCACAATTAGTAGCGAAACTATACTCAAGAAAGTTATGAAGTTTCCTTTACAGCCTTCCATCAAATCGTTACTTCTTTTCCAAGAGTCAACAAATCCTTTATTCTCAAATATCATTACATACTCAATTAAAAGCATACTCAGCCATACCATTATTCCGGGAATTAAAAACATTAGCATACCAGTCATAATTAGGACTGATTTAATTATGATAACAAATAATACTGGCAAAAACTTAGATACAAATATCTTTAATATTGACAGTATTTTTTCTGTGCTCGTTCCTTTTGAGGTAGCGGCAATGCTCGAATAAAAAAGATTATTCGTAAGTGTTGTGAAGATTACAAACACCTAATTTATTGCAAAAATAATCAGCACCGATTTTGCGATTGATTGGATATAGGCAATATTGTTATAAGCAACAGCGACCCAAAAAGATTCCGAATCAAAATTTGCAGTTGAGTTATAATGCACAAACCCTGCAAGAAAACATATAATGAAAACATATGGGAGCACTATCAAAGCTGACCTACCAAATATAGCGAATGCAATACCATATATAGCGGCAAGAGAAGATACGGTCTCCTCTGGAACTTTGTTTTTTTTATTTAATTTTTCGAATTCAGTAAAATCAAAAGAATTATCGAGGCTCATGTCTAATAAAAATATTAAGCTGCGACTTTAAGATTAAAAGAATTCATCACTTCTGCAAGAGAATTAACTAAATAATTTGCCATCTCCTCAGTATGCAATGGTGTTGGTGTTATTCTTAAGCGCTCTTTGCCGCGAGGAACCGTTGGGAAATTTATATGCTGTACATATATCCCATAATCCTTCAACAGTATTTCTGATATAGACTGGCTTTTCACAGGATCGCAAATCATTACAGGAATTATATGTGTATCATTGTCTATAAATTCAATTCCCCTATTCCTTAACAACGCTTTTACATAGTTCACAATTTTTTTATGTGCATCCCTTTCGTTATTTGATGAGCGAATGACTCTAACGCTCGCCAGCGCTGCACTAGAAACTCCAGGTGGAAGCGAGGTTGTAAAAATAAAACCAGGGGCATAACTGCGTATCGCGTCTATAAATTCCCTAGAACCCGCAATGTAACCACCAATCACACCAAAGGCCTTAGCTAACGTGCCTTGAAAAATATCAATCTTATCTGCCAATCCTAACATATTCGCAATACCAGCCCCTTGCTCGCCGTATAAACCAACGGAATGCACCTCGTCAATATATGTCAGTGCATTATATTTTTTTGCAAGGGCGCAAATTTCTTGAACTGGAGCAACATCACCAATCATCGAGTATACAGATTCAAAAATAATTAGCTTTGGGCGATCTAGCGGATACTGTTGAAGCAATTCCTCAAGATGCTGCATATCACTATGCTGGAACACAACTTTCTCAGCACGGCCATCCTTAATGCCATGAATCATTGAGGCATGATTTGACTCATCAGAAAACATTACAATATCTGGTATTATTTTAGCAATGGTAGATAAAGTTGCTTGGTTAGCTACATAGCCTGAAGTAAAAACCAACGCAGATTCTTTTCCGTGTAATGAAGCTAATTCCTTTTCCAGCTGTACCATAGGAGAATTGGTACCAGATATATTTCGCGTACCGCCAGATCCAACTCCCATTGCTTTGGTTGCTTCAATAGAAGCATTAATCACTTGAAGATTTCGGCTCATACCCAAATAATCATTACTACACCAAACTGTAATTTCTTTATTTAATCGCGCACTAAATGCAACAGGCAATGAGTTTGGGGAATATTGAAGCTCAGTAAATATACGGTAGCGGCCTTCCAATTTCACTTGGGATACTGCGTCATTAAAAATCTTACTATAATCAACCATTGCTATACAAAAAAATTGGAGCTATAACTAGCTCCAATTCTATATCAAATTCAACTATATATCACTACAATTTATTTAGAAATTTGCTTAACAGCTACAATTTCTTTTACCATAATTACCATAGCAACAACTAAAGAAGCCATATAACCATAACAAGGATCTAACATAAGCATTGGCTCAGCATGGGCTGTATGAACATGACTACCAGCTACAAGTCCTATAATGCTAAGGCCAGACACGATGGCGCTTACTCCAACTCTTGTAAACCTATTACGACCAAAAACCGCCACTAAAGCGACAGCTATTAATGGAATAAAATGTAAAAATTCAAATGGACAAACCATGTCAAAATACCTCAATTGTTTGTAGTATAGATAATTACCTTAAACTGCTGAATGTTGCAACAAATAATTTTTCCTACCTTTCTGAATACACCCCTACTCTTCTTCTAACTTCTCTTTGTTTCTTAATCTGCTCCTCCCAACTCTGCTTGCTTGCCCGATCCAGATCAACTTCGCACATGGCAACTTTGCCGCTGATATGAGTTCTTGGGACATCAGAACTCAATGATTGCTGGTTATCATTTAATACATCGCCCTTAGCCTGACCAGGCGAGAACATTGCCAAAGCCTCTTCATAAACCATACATATATCTCCTTGAAATTACTATCATTGATCCTACAAATTTTTCTTCAATTTTAATACACATGTTTACAGATTGGTTTAAAATACCTCACCAACTCCCCAACACCTACAAACCCTAAAAATATAAAAAAACAGCGATATATCCCCAATACTTCACAAAAATTAACCGTTTGTTAACTGAATTATTATTAATATTTGGGTATTAGTGTGGTAAAACGAATGTTTTGCACAAAAAGGAGATGACAATGAACTTGCAAGAATTTAGAGCTTTAGACGAATTTCAAAGATTTGATTTTTTAAATAAACTGGCAGGCAACGATCTTAGAGCTTTTGTTAGGAAATTGGGTACTGAGCAAGGGGTGTCACCCATGTTAGCAAGAATTGTTACAAGTCCAAATTCAAATGATGCAACAATTAAAAACCAGTTAAAGATCGAATTGAGAAAACTCGGCCTTACTTTTCAGGAGAGGCAAGCTGATATGCAGCTTGATGTTGCTGAACAACCACAAGAGCAATTTAGTTGGGAAAAAATTAAAAGAGCGCCGTTCATTGAGCGAAAGCCAACACCTATTGATGAAGCTACCAAAGATGAGTTTTTAAAGCAGTTTTATCAAGGTGAAGTGGTTGATGTTGATACAACAAACCCACTCAGCAATATTCAGGCGGTAAGAGCCCAAGTGGAAGCAATTTGCCAAAAAATGGTTGGCTATGGTTTTAGAAATTTTAATGACTTGAAAGATAAGTTTGCGGATGCTGCATTTAATATTGAAGGTGCAGAACAGCGTCAAAGAGATTTTTCTAACGCTAAGCAGATTAAACAAGTTATGGAGTCAATTCTCTACTTTGTAGAACATGCCCCAGAGGCTTCTAAGAGAGAGCTTGTTGCAAATTACAAAGACACCCGTTTTGCTTGTGGTGACGGAACTTTGCAAAACTTGATTGATATATTTAGCGAAATGCAATTAGGTAAAGCCGATATAGCTTCATATGTAGCATGGGCTAAAAGGCAAGTAGTAATTGGTACTTTATTACCAATGTATCGTCAGAATTATTTCTATGAAGCAGGCTTATATTATCATCGCGGGAACGAGAGGCATGATATTGACTCTTTAATAAATGCAGTTGCTGATGAATTTGGGTTAGTGGTTCGTACTAAGCAAGAAGATAGGTTTATTAAAGATGCATCTAGATACAGAGAATTTTTACTGGGTGAATTGAACCGAGTTTTTGCCCAGCCTGCAGTGCTTCAAAATATTCATGACTTGGTGGCTAATAAAATTTCTTCAAACCTTGAAAATGGCATAGATAAGATACTACCTGTCAAAGACCAGGTGCAAGATTTTTTAGGTAAACTGGGCGTGGGTGATAAGTATAATTATTTCCATTTGGTGAATTGTAAAGAGAATATACTTAAGGATGGCTTCAAAATGGTTGTAAGGTGGATAGTTGTAATTTATAGGCATGAGCAGGGTGTTATGAAGTTATCTAGCATAACAACCGCTTACCAAGCCTTGAAAATTGCTGGTTCACTTAATGCAGAGTATAAGCAAGTTGTTACTAGAGAAAATTTCCCAAAAGACGCAGAGAGTAACAAAGGATTTGTTAACTTCATTTTGCTTCAAAATATAGAGTTAGATGAAGCTCAATTTGGAACTAAAAGCCCAATATTATATTTTGCAAGAAAAAATAAGAATATTTTTGCAGAGTTTAAACTTCCCTTTGTGTACATGCAAAGGCTACTGCAAGAAGCATCTGCTGAAGACTTGAAAGCTATTGAGATTCCAGCCGATATTGTAAGACCTTCGCTTTTCCATGTGAAAACTCCAGAGCAAATTGATGTCTTAATTGCTAAGGGTGCTAATTTTCGAGCAATATCTATTAGTGGCGATAATGCTGCACGGGATGCAGAATTAAGAGGAGAAAGAGCAATTGTAGATAAATTTGCTGAACAAGGAATAGCCCCCATGAATGTTTTTGAAGGCCATGATGATGGTGTTGATCAAAAACGCGAATTGGCCTTAATAAATGGCATTATTGAAAATAAAGCAATTCTGCAACACATCGAAGATGGGGTTCCTAATATTTCTAGAATTGTTGAGTGTGGCATGGTGCATGCGTTAAGAAAAGCTTTGGAGTTTCCAGAAGGTAGAAACGCGTTAGAACTAGAAGATGAAGATCATAACTTAGCATTGCACTATGCAGCGCAGCACCCAACCCCAGAATTATTTTTAGAAATTGTAAAAACAAGTGAGGGACGTGATTATCTAGAAGATTGGGGCGAAGACGGAACACCGCT
>CAZVFD010000009.1:48163-52657 GCA_964625465.1 uncultured Candidatus Midichloriaceae bacterium
AATGGAGTCAGAGGATGTTGATTTTTTTAATGAGGTTTTAAAAATAAAAGAAGTAAGTGACCTAGTTAATAACACGCTTAAAAGGAAGGGACGTAGCGCTTATGTTGTGGACATGTATAAAGGTCCTTTCTATAATACCTTAAGCTTCTTATTGAAATGCAATATCTCTTTAGATCCAATCCTGAAATACAAAAACAAAGGTATGGTTCAGGATGCTGTGGATAATGATAATTTTGAAGCGTTCGAAATACTTATGGAGCGTGCAGAACTGCGAAACAGGCTGTTTCAATTAAAGCAGGATTCTATACATAAACTCGATCAGAAAGGTTTACTAAAGCCATTATTAGAGAAGTATTGGTTAGAGATTTTGGAAGGTATAGACCCAAAAGATATGGCTTGTTTTGCAGAATTCGTTTTAAAGTTTGGTTTGTTAAATCAACACATAGATGAAAAGCATTCTCATGTATTCTCAAGATTCTTACTGCCGCTACAGTATGTTGATTTTCCAATGACAAAGGATCTTGATCAAGTTATTAGCTTGATTATGTCTAACAAAAAAGTACAAAATTTGGTTGTTACGGTCAACCCTACCAGCCCTAGTGAGAATGTTTTCAAACGATTAGTAGCAAAGGGTGCTTCTCAAGCTGCAGAGGCAATACTAAATGATTCTTTTTTAAGAAGAAGCATCTATTTCACAGATATTCAGGGCAATAATTTTCTTCACTGCGTTGAGTGTGATGAGAGTGATCTAGGTGTTTACAGTGATTATTGGGAGCATGTAAGTCCAAGACTTCAAATCGATTTTTTTTCTTGCTTAGAAACGATAGGAGATAACCCGCATTTAAAAGCAGCTTTGCCAAGGCTTCTATCAACCCGAAATGGTCATGGGGACACGCCTTTACAATGCGCTTCACAAGAAATGCCGAGGCTACTTGAAATTTTATTAGATTGGAGTGTGAGGCCTGAGAATGTGCATTCATTGCATATTCTAGACAATGAAGGCCGCACACCTTTTTATAACACTTTACTAGCAAATTATGATATAGCAACGATAACAAAGTTTGTTAATGCTGATGCAAGTTTGGTTGAGTCAATTTTTGATCATGTAGACAACGAAAGGGTGAATGTTATTTCGCGGATACTTGATCAAGAAGGTAACGAAGTTGCGTTTGGAAATGTTTTTGAATTAGTGAAAGATAACCCGATACTAATGAGAAAATTTATTGACTCAGTTGGTAATGAGTCTGGGTGCTCTGCTCTTGAATATGCAAGGAGGTATAACATGCCTACAATTGTACATGCGATATTAACTTTTGCTCAAGATACAAGCCTTGGTTTATCGTTGCCTTCAGCTTCATTAGAAACACAGGCCAGCGCCTCTACCTCTTCTATTCAAAGTGGGGGAGATAGTCCAGAAGCCACCGTAAGTATTGCTACTCACGTAACTTCTAAAGTTGTAGCAAGAAAATCAAGTGCTTTGAATCACGATGACGATAACGATCATGATGATAAAGTTGACGACCATAAACGTCGCCGCAAAGGCGAAAGCCCTGATAGGGGTTAATTAATACTATAAAATTAACTCTTTATTAACCAAATACCCATAAAATATAGACATGTAAGAGCATTGCTACGCAGGGCATATGAAGGATGCACCAACAAAGACCATGCAAGATAGCTTCAGAATAATGACTGATATTGATTACCCATTTAAAAAATATCAGCTCAAAGACTGGAGTTCATTATTCTTCACCCAAGAGAGTATAATAAACACGTTTAAAGATAACGCAATATTCCCTCCTGACATGGCTGTAGCACTATGTTGGGGAATTGGCGTTGAAACGAAAAGAAGAATTGGCGTGGACGCCAATAACCCACTCACTCCAGAACAAGCGCTTTTAGACACCATCAAAAAGCTTAGGATGGCTTCCAAGATAGACCCTAATGATAAACAAAAAGTTGATCATATAAGTAGAGTAGCTAAAAGAATATATTCTCAACATATTTACCTGCAAAATTACATCAAAGAAACAATGCATGACTACTTGGAAAACGAGCAATTATTTTTGAACGACCCTAAAGAACAAATAAATTTAACAAAAAAATACAATGGCTTCTTACCCCTAGGACTGGTTGCTGGGGGAAATCAAGCAGGACACTCAATTATAATTGTTCAGTGCGACGAACCAAACTCAGCTAAATTCAGAATGCTAGATACAAATCAAGGCGCTACAGAGCCATTATCTGCAGATGAAACTATAAAGTTATTGGATGAAACAAAAGCTTATTACAAAAAGCATTATGGCATTGATACACTCACGCTAGATCACTTCATGATTGGACCAAAATCTATCGAAGAAATTGAGAATAGAGATAACATAAAACGGGCAGTTGAAGTTGCTAGAAAAAACCCAAACGCAAACAGTAGAAAAACTTTGGTGCCTTTTGAGAAAATGCAGCAAATTAAAAATATCAAATATCTATTTAACAAAGAGAGCAAACACTTCGCCAAACCAAACCATGTAATTAGGATGCTAGAAGGCATCTCACCTATAAATCCACATCTAGCAAAAGACTATGACTATCAAACCATGCTGTCTGACTTAACTCCCAATTTATTTAAATACATTGTATTCCAATACTTAATGGATAAAAAAATAAAGCCAGACATAAAAGCTTTGAATAGACTGAGAAATTTTATAAATGACCCTGTAGCATTTAAAGAAATTGTGGATCAAATAGAAAGGGAAGACATTCCTCGTATTGAGAGAGTTGTCGAGAGCCGAGATATTGTTTCAACCCCTATATTAATAGCGTACCTAGCAGACAAAATAATAGAAGGTGAAGAAAGCAATAAAATACCATTCTTTTCAATGACTGCATCAGTTAGAAGAACTACTCCTTTCACTATTGAAGAATGTAGAGAATTACTAAGCTTAGATTCCAAAAAAGGACACACCTTCGTTATTGAATCAATCTGGAAATTACACAAAGAAAACCCAAGGTTATTTTCAAACCTAACTAAAGCTGTGGATACAACTGGGGAAATTGGCAAAATTCAACAAATATTGGCAAGTAATCCAGTTAATATAAACGATTTATTAGTTCAAGATCAAAACGGAAAGTCACCTCTCCACCATGCTCTTGAGTTAAGACAAGAGAATTTAGCATTGCGTATTATTAGTTTACTTTCTGATGAACAACTTTCAAATTTAGAAAAATCATCTAACTCTGCTGATGACTTTATTTTAATCACAAAAAAAGAAAGCTTACTTCACCTATCAATTACTTCAGGACAAACAAAAGCTGCTGATGCTTTAATTGCCAAAACCCAAGCTGAACAATTTTTTGTTGGGGATGATAACGGAAAAAATTCGATTGAAGTAGCAATAGAAAATAAAAATGAGAATGCTGCCTTGGGAATGCTTTCTAAATTATCTGATAACCAGCTTTCGTCTTTGAGAGATTCGCTATTAAATCTAACCAAACAATTTAACTGTGCGAAAGTTGACGATCATATTAACAAAAGAGTTGTGCAACCTAGATCTTACTTTCAAAGCGCTTGGTATTATACAACCGCAGTTGCATCTGGTATTGGATACTTAACTAGCACAGCACTATCATCAGGTGCGGTCTCGAATAAAGGTAGCAATATTATACCTGAAATAACTCAGCTAGCAGACCAGAGCAAGAAGGCATCGCAACAAATCATTCAATCTTCTCCTCCGAACCATGGGGGTAGATTTAAGTGATCTTCTTAATTGCAGTTAGATAATTTCAGTGCTAATTATTTGTCAGTATATTAACTGATATTTACCATGACTCACTCGCAGGCACTAAGCACTCACACACAATCTACAATTAGCACATCTACATTCTCAGGAAATAAAGGTTTGCAAATTGAAGAACCCCTAATTTTTGAACTTGGTACTAAAAATCTGACTGGGACCGATTGGCAAGATGTTGCCTTATCCAAGAACATGACAGGCCAGTCTGCAAGAGAACAAATTGGATTGCCTGGGTTATCTGAATCACAAGTCGTTAGACACTACACCAGATTAAGCCAAAAGAATTATAGCATCGATACAGGGATTTACCCCCTGGGATCATGCACGATGAAACATAACCCAAGACTGAATGAGAAAGTTGCGAGAATGTTCTCGGACTTACACCCATTACAACCTATTTCAACTCTGCAAGGTGCTCTTGAAGTTATATATAGACTCTCGGATTGGCTAAAAAAACTGACTGGAATGGAAGCTGTTGCGCTATCTCCAGCTGCAGGTGCGCAAGGTGAGATGTGTGGTATAATGGCAATCAAAGCTGCTCATGAAGCTCGAGCTGAAAATAGACATATTATCTTAGTACCTGATTCAGCTCATGGAACAAACCCAGCAACTGCTGCGGCGTGTGGGTTCTCTGTACAAGAAATCAAAAGCACCAAAGATGGTAGAGTAGATCTTGCATCACTAAAATCTCTGCTTTCTCGAGATG
>CAZVFD010000010.1:0-50217 GCA_964625465.1 uncultured Candidatus Midichloriaceae bacterium
ATGCAATGCTGTTGTGCCTCCAATGTCCTTGGCATGCACATCGGCTCCAGATTCGAGCAACGACCTTGTAATGCTTTCATGGCCTTTGAGGGAGGCTCGCATAAGTGCGGTAGTGTTAAATAAACCTTTGCTGTTAGGAGATGCCCCGCTTTTTAGTAACCTACTAACTTCATATTCATTTCCTGTGTCTGCAGCGTCGATAATAGGATTGTCAAATGAATAATCGTACTCGTATACCGGCTGAGCATGCGAGAGTGCTACATTAGCTAATATAGCGGCAGAAAAAAATATAACTCTTAAATAATTCATCTTACGTAAGTTCCAAATGCTTTTTAAAACTACACGAGGCCGAGGCCGGAATCGAACCGACGAATGGCGGATTTGCAATCCGCAGCATTACCACTTTGCTACTCGGCCATGAATTGAGTAGGTAGATGGCGGTATTATTAGCAGGTTTTCTGCCTTGGTCAAGTATAGCTTTAAATTTATAGTAGAGATAAATTACTAAGATTCAAAGAGAATTTGTTTTTTTATAACTTGTTACTTGACATTATGGGGTTGTTATATATACAATAACATCTGACCAATGGCTAGTTTCACTGGTCTCAAAAAAATCTCATCAGAAAATTTAAAAGCTCCCTAGCGTTTGTTCTAGAGACTATTTGGTTTTCTACTTATTTAACAATCAATCAAATTATTTATGGTACCTAAAATATCAAAAGATGCCCAACAAGATGTTGCTGTCACAGAAGAATCTGAGCAGGTTCAAAAGCCAAAAAAATTAACTATTAGTCGCAGTATAAGAAATAAAGAAGAGCCAACTTCTAATGTAGAAGCAGAGGTTGCGAAGTCGGTTGTAATCGATAATAACCAAGATACAGTTCCTTCAAAAACTGTAGATGCGAGGAATGATTCAGAATTAAATAGTGATGATTCTGAGATGGTGTTTCACCTTAAAGATTTAAAGAAAAGATCTCCCGAAGAGCTTCTTGATTTAGCTGAGTCTCTTGGTGTTGAAAGCCCAAGTACTTTACTAAAGCACGACTTAGTGTTTGTTATACTTAAGCACTTAGCTGAAAAAGGTGGCGTGATGATTGGCGAAGGAGTTCTTGAGGTTCTTCAAGATGGGTATGGTTTCCTAAGATCAATGGAATCAAACTACACTCCTGGGCCAGATGATATTTATGTTTCTCCTAACCAAATTAGAAGAATGGGGTTGAGAACAGGCGATACATTGTCAGGACCTGTTCGCGCACCTAAAAAAGGTGAAAGATATTTTGCTCTTATTAAGGTAAATGAAGTAAATGGAAGTGAAAATTTAAATACGCATCACCGTGTTCATTTTGACGACCTTACGCCGTTATATCCCAACAGAAAAATCAAGTTAGAGACAGTATCTTCTAGCTTGAGTCAGAGAATTATTGATATAGTTTCTCCCCTTGGAAAGGGACAAAGAGCTCTTATTGTTGCCCCTCCAAGAACAGGTAAGACAGTATTGTTGCAAAACATCGCCCATTCAATTACTGCGAATCATCCAGAGGTGAAATTAATAGTTCTTCTAATTGATGAGCGCCCAGAGGAAGTAACAGATATGGCGCGTTCTGTAAAAGGTGAAGTTGTAAGCTCTACATTCGATGAGCCATCAACACGTCACGTACAGCTTGCAGAAATGGTTATTGAAAAAGCGAAACGCCTTGTTGAGTCTAAGCATGATGTTGTTATCCTTCTAGATTCTATAACTCGTCTAGCAAGGGCGTATAACAACGTTGTGCCATCTTCAGGAAAAGTGTTGAGTGGTGGCGTGGATTCAAACGCACTACAACGTCCAAAAAGATTCTTCGGTGCGGCTAGAAATATCGAGGAAGGCGGGTCGCTAACAATAATTGCAACAGCTCTAATCGAGACTGGTTCAAGAATGGATGAAGTGATCTTTGAAGAATTCAAAGGTACAGGTAATGCTGAGATTGTGCTTGATAGGAAAGTTGCTGATAAGCGTGTATTCCCTGCACTTGACGTTGCTAAGTCTGGTACAAGGAAAGAAGACCTGCTTATTGATAAAGGAACATTATCAAAAATGTGGGTATTGCGTCGTATTCTTAACCCTATGGGTACGGTTGATGCAATTGAATTCTTGATTGACAAGATGCAAGGAACAAAAACCAACGATTCGTTCTTTGAAAAAATGAATCCTAACAGTGGTAGTTAGTAACTAGTGATAAAAAAATCACCAGCAAAGATTAATTTATTTTTGCACGTTGTAGGGCGGCGTGAAGACGGGTTTCATCTTCTTGAAAGTCTTTTTGCCCCCCTTCAGCTTGCAGATACTATAACTATAACTGAGTCTGAAGTTATCTCATGCACAGTAGATGGCGCAGAAATCACAGACAATATTGTCGTTAAAGCAGCAGAGCTGCTGAGAAATGATTTTGGTATCTCTGAAGGTTGCAAAATTCATATTACAAAAAAAATCCCAATAGGGGCTGGCTTAGGTGGAGGGTCATCTAATGCGGCAACGGTCTTAAAGATGCTTAATGATTTTTGGGCACTAGAATTGAGTCAGGAACAATTAGAAGGATATGCCATAAAGCTTGGAGCGGATGTTCCATTTTTTATAAGATGCAAGCCTGCATTCCTGCAAGGAATTGGTGAAAAGATCACTCCTGTGAAATTAGGAATTGAACTACCAATACTTTTAATCAATCCAAATATTCATGTATCTACCAAAGAAGTCTTTCAAAAAGGTTTTTCTAAATATACACCGGAGTTAGATCAGAATGCGGATATGCAAAAACTAGTTTTTGAAGGGCATAATGATCTTTATGAAAATGCTTGTGCTATCGCCCCTGAAGTTAGTGAAGTTATAGAATTTTTGCAAAAACAACCAGGCATTAAATTTGCAAGAATGTCTGGAGCAGGCTCTACATGCTTTGGGGTTTTTGATCGTACTGAATCAGTGTACAACGCCCAAAAGCAAGTTCCAAAAAATTGGTGGAGTTATGTCGACAAAGTTAGACTCTAGAAGACTATAACTACTAATTTCTTTACACCTCTTTAAAATAGCCTAGCATTTTAAGTGTTCCGACAATGTAACCGAAATAGAGGGTTTAAAATGCATATTAGTCCAGCTCAAGAATTTGTTAATGACCTAAAAGAATACATTACTTCCAAAAAAGATAATTGGTTTGATCGTGTAAAATATGAGGCAGCGTTGAAGGGGTATGTACCTAATGTGTTAGCATATAGTAATAAATTTTTTGATGCTATACAGAGCTATATTGCTAACAAGGATGAAGCAACTTTATTGGCTAGTACTACTGAGTATTTAAGTCATGGCTCTTATGATAGTTCACAAAGTTATGTATGGGCGTCGCACACTGATCAAGAAGGTTTTTTAGATTTTCTTGCTATGAAAAGGTTACAAGCATTTCTTACAGAGGTAACTAATTACTCTCAAACAGGCAAAACATTACAAGAAATTGACTGGCAGAAGTTTAGCAGTTGGGGTACTGGCCAATATAAGCAAGCTGCTGAAAAATTTTATAAAGGAGTGAAGGATTATATAGATGGAAAACAAATTAGTTTAAGTGACCTTCTTCAGCCATATAAGATGTTAAATTCTATAGACATATACAATTGGGCTGCAGCGTTTGGACAGGTGGACTTAGCGAGGTTCCTGCAAGAAAACAACTATAAATATGATCAAAAATACGATGGAGGAGTTCCTTTGGATTCTGCTGCAAGGAGTTCAGATTGTGGCGTTCTAAAATTGTTTGTTGAAGAATTTAAAGCGGATGTGAATTATGATGATGGGCAAATGAGTTTGCTATACAATGCGTCTCTTTACGGTGATGAAAAAGGCCCAGATTTGCTCCTGAAAAGAGGGGCTAGTCCCGAAGGGAATCTTGCTAAGGATGGCGAAACGCCACTTATGGGAGCTACTAGAAACCCAGATATAAAAGTCGCAACGCGGTTGTTAGGTGCAAATGCAAATGTTAATGCTGGAGATTGGGCTCTAGGTGGTTTTACACCTATTATGTATGCAGCTATGTGGGGATCAGAAGAGCTAATGAATTTATTGATTAGTCGAGGTGCTAATTTAACTCATGCATCTCAATATAATAAAACTACGCCGCTGCATGCTACGGTATGGAATCCTAGCTCCAAGCCCGCTGAAATACTCTTAGGCAAGCAAGTGCAAGTTGATCCTATTGAGACACAATATGGCAGAACACCGCTTAATCTAGCAGTTAGTATTGGACTTAGGAGTTTAGATACCGTTAAAGCATTTGTCGGAGCAGGAGCAAACGTTAATACCACAGATAAAGATGGTAGAACACCCCTTGATTATGCGTATGAGGTTCCTGTGATGCAAGGCCACGGGTTTACAGCAAAAGACTTGCAGGATTTCCTAATTTCTAAGGGTGCAAAACGTAGTGCTGATCTACAGACATATGTGGGGGCGGCTGCAGGGAGGGTAGGTGCAGCAACTAGTTATTTAATGAGTTTTGTTTATGCTCCTAAACTACCAGTGAATACAAATCTTGCAAGTACTGCCTGCGTGCACTCAGATACCGTTAAAAAAATGGCGTGTTGTAAGGTGCTTGCAAATCCGCATTTGCAGAGGCTGCATGATGCTGGAAAAAAACAAGCTGGTAGTCTGTCGAAGTAATATTGTTAGCATTGTAATCTGGTGAAGATTTTATATACTACATAAATCAAATATAAAATTTAGTTATGAATCTTTACACCCAAGCTGCAGAACAACGTTTGGAGAGTGCAGTAAACTCGTCACTCATTGGCGTGAGCAATGCTTCAGCAGTAGTCTTTAATCTTTCTAGATTGGCTGTGAAGAGAGATAACAATGATCATATAAATATTGCCGCTAATATTTTAAAAGATCAGCTTAAGTCCTCTCTTGGAGAGATTTATCTCCTAAAAGATGGCGATTTAGTTCTGGTATTGAAAAGTGCAACACCAAAACAGATCTTTGAATCCATCTATCAAATTCGATACTTGTTTGCAGATGATGCACTGGCTTATGACAAAGGTATTGAGAATAATGATTTCTGCATGATGTTTGACTCAAACAGAAATTGGGATAATTTTTTGCAGTATTGTAAGATTAAAATTGATTCAGCCGCCAATGACAATAAGTTCATAGATTTTAGACAGCAGACTAGAAAAACAACTTCTTTGTTGGCGGTTATAAGTGGGCAGATTGAAGATGCTTTAGCAGGTATTGACTGGTCGCAGGTGGTAAGTATTACGCCTATATCTACTGATCCTAGTGCCGTGGTATGTAAAAAAATAATAGATAATATTTCATTCGATGCAGATCTACTAAGAACATTTCTAGGGCATAATAAAGACCTAATCACTAATGCAAATCTTTTTGCATATGTTAGAGAATTCGTTGAGATCAGGATCCTAATTAGAATACTTAATTTAATAGCTTCTGGTTATAGTTCAGCCTTGTTGTTCAAGCTGTCTCTTAATGTTCTAAATGGAGAAGAGTTTAGAATATTTAATGAGGCTTTGCCCGAAGAAAAAAAGAAGAATCTGATTATTGGTATTCATATCAGCGAAGTTTACAAGAATCTAGGAGAGTTTTTTGAATTGCGTGATTATTTAAAAAGTAGTGGCTTCAAACTTTGTTTGTGTGGTTTAGATAATATTAGTTTCTTAAACACAGATAGAAACCTTCTAGGTTTTGATTTGATGAAGATAAAATGGCAGTCGTCGTTAGTTAAGCAAAATTATGAAGAGAATTTTCGAGAACTACAAATGAAGGTTCAAGTCTCTGGCTCAAGCAGAATTATATTATCCCAATGTGAATCAGTAAAAGCGATTGAAGTTGGTAAAGCTTTAGGACTAAACTTATTTCATGGTTCATACATATCTTCAAATTTATAATAGATGCTAAATTCTTATACGCCGCCTTCGACTAGTTATAGAGAAAGTGATCAATACAAGGCTATTATTTCGAGTGAAACACCTTTAGAAACTCGAAATCATCTATTTTACACACAAATAGCTGAGACAGGTTTAAACATATTCGCAGCGCTCCTTGTAGAAGGTGATAATGAAGCGGCAGACAAATTGATAAGCTTGGGATACGACGTTAATAGACTGAATAAATTTGGGGAGAATTCATTCTTCATGTTTGCCAATTCAAAAATTGAGATCCCAGCAAATAAAATCTTAGCAATAGCATTATATCTAGAGTCTAAAGGAGTCAATGTTCATCAAAGAAATCTTTTGGGAGTATCTGGTAAGGATATGCTGTTTTTAGGGTATGGAGTAGCGATAGGGCGTAAAGAAGAATACTGGCAGCAAGATGGTACAATAAGAAAAGTTCTGGGCTTTGAGTACCCAACTTTAGTGCAGATGACTTTCTTGGGGAAGATGCTTAGATACAGAACTTTTGAGGAAGTTAGAAGCTCAAGAATATGGCAGGGAGCTATAACAGGTGATGGAGTTATCATAAACGCAAGAGACTATCTTTTTGGCTTTGTTAAAACTGCCCAATATGGGCTTGTCAGCAGACTTCTTGATTACATTAAATGGTACGAAGAATCGCAACCAGATGGAGACGTAAAGGTTCTTCTGGATCTTCAATGCGAAAAAAATAGCTTAATATCATATGCACTAAAAGTTAGGTCAGATGGCCAACAAATCGTTGCCTTACTACTTCAGTGTGGAGCCTCGCCTATTGTTATGGATAACGGCGTGCAAAAAGAGGTAGAGCTTCAAACGATGAGCCCAAATCCAGTTTTTGGACTATCCAGATTTAACATTGTAAATGCAGAAGCAGGTCTGGGTCCAAGGAATTGGGCACAGTATGTTTTAGTTTGTAGGGAAGCTGGTACTAACCAGCAGCGCTCCCCTCAGGGTTTATAGTTTTTTTACCTTTTCTTATAGAGAAGTGCAATTGGGGAGATGACACATTTCCTGTTTTGCCGATGGTAGCAATACTTTCTCCTTTTTTAACTTGAACTCCACGCTCAACCAGTATCTCTTGAACATGGGAATAGGCAGTCATATAGTCTCCAGAATGTTTGACAATAATCATGTTGCCATAACCTTCGATATTGTTGCCAATATATATAACTTTACCATCGCCGGCAGAAGTAACTGGGGCGCCTAACGGCGCAGATATGTTAATACCTTCATTAAACTTATTGCCATTTTTTCCAAAACGAGAAAGAACTTTACCGCCTACTACTGGCCATTCAAATTGACTCATGCCCAATGGTGATACAGAAGCAAAATCAGGCTTGGTTGGAGTAGTGACTTCTTGTTTGGCTTGGGCCTCGGGTTCTTCAAAAGTCAAATCTTCACTATTTGGCATGTCGGATTTGGCGCTTTTAAAATTGTCTTCAACAACCCTATG
This sequence comes from uncultured Candidatus Midichloriaceae bacterium, assembly GCA_964625465.1. GTDB lineage: Bacteria > Pseudomonadota > Alphaproteobacteria > Rickettsiales > Midichloriaceae > CAZLFQ01. Next base: position 7,394 of record CAZVFD010000010.1, read on the forward strand.
ACTTGGTTCTGATTTTATAGAGTGCTGATTTTGAGTTGGTACTTCCTTTGTAGTTTTGGTTTTAGATACCAAGAATCCTGAAGTAGACTGGTCTGGGTTTTGCTCTTTTTTTTGCGTAGGAAGAGGTTTTAATGGCTCTAAAGATTGCATCACTATTTCGTTTGAATCTGTCGCGGTGCTTGAAGCAGGTTGTTCCTGAGATGTTCTATTCACAGCCGCTTGATGGGGTTGATTTTTTCCAAAATAAGTTTGGCTCTTGTCAACAACTTCAGCGGGCGATTGAGAGAAGCAACTGCTAAGCATTAATGCTGTTCCGCCTAACAGAATGTTGGTTAAATATTTGCTGAATTTAGTCATTTTATTTTACAGAATGTTAAACGCATTTTTGATTGATATTTGAGCAAGCTCTTCACTTTTCTTTTCCTCAAGTGCAGCAATCATTGTTTCAAACCTTATAATACTTTTTTTGAATCTTGCCAATTCCGTTCCTTTAAGTGGTGGAACTTTAGGGAAGCTAATTTTGCTAGGGTTTACTTTTTTCCCATTTTGGATCACTTCGTAATGCAGATGTGGACCTGTTGCCATGCCTGTAGCTCCAACGTACCCAATTACTTGCCCTTGTGATACTCTAGTTCCAGGTTTCACCCCAGAGCCAAATTTGCTTAGGTGCGCATATAAAGTAGAATGTGTTGCGTTATGTTTTATTTGTATGTGTTTACCATAACCACGTGCCTGCGCTTTAGTAAATGATACTACTCCATCTCCAGCTGCTAGAACTGGAGTTCCAGTAGGTGCTCCATAATCCAAGCCTTTGTGCATCTTTGAGTACCCAAGCACAGGGTGATGGCGTAGACCGAAATTAGAGGTGATCCTTGCGCCGTTGATGGGAGTTCTGAGTAATGCTCTGCGGATACTTTCCCCTTTCGCATCGAAGTAGTCAGATTTTCCGTTGCTCATTTCATAGAGATAAATGTCTTTATTATCCCCTCGCGAATTCAAAGAAGCGTATAAAATCTTTGCTTCTTTTACTTTTCTGCCTGATTTATCAGTTTTGTATTCATAGTAAATTTTGAATGAATCACCAGCTTTAATGTCGCGTTGGAAATCTATATTATAGCTGTATAGATTTATGAACGACATTATGATGTTTGTATCAGCCCCAGAGTTCTTTGCAGCATTATAAAGGCTGCCGTTTATCGTGCCTGAGACGAGTTTTGTCTGTCTTATTAACTCAACAGGAATCTCTTTTGCAAGGTATTTTTCTTTGTTTTGGTCTAGTGAAATTACAATATCTTTTTGGTCCAATGAAATTACAATCCTTTCTGGGAATGCTGCGACGATATTGCCTGTATTCGTATCCGTGGTTACAGGTTCTACAGTTACTTTGTCTCCCATCCTTAGTTGAGATGACTTAAACACTGACTGAGTGGCATCAATAATTTTTTGCGACTCAGATGCGTTAATGCCAATAGAACCCAAGACTTTGGACAAAGTGTCACCTTTGCCGACAGATATAGTTATAGTGTGAGATTCGGTTGGGGTTACAGAGGCACCATCTTCAATTGGAACATCAAATGAGGGCAGTTCTACAGACACTTTTGGCGCGATAAAGTACAGGTTCAGACATAGCGACAAAATCACTATTGCAGAGAAAACCAAATGATACTTATCCTTCAGAAATGTCTTTACCATCATGCCCCAATAAGTTTCTTCCAATTCTTGTTATACATGGCTAAAACTCAAGGTGCAATCATAAATAGTAGTTGGCAATTAATTTTAATTAGCTACTATCATTAAAAATTTTACTAAGTATATGAAAGCTGGAGCAGTTTATAGGGCTATGACGAACGAAATTGAGGTTGTGGTGCAGCCGATTTTCCTTCCAGATCAAAGCATTAAGGCGAAAAACTTTTTTGTTTGGGCGTATAATGTTGAAATATCTAATTTTAGTGAAGATACTGTGCAACTAAAAAGTAGATATTGGCGTATTATTGATGAAAATGGCGGCGTAAATGAGGTTAGAGGAAAAGGTGTGGTTGGTGAGCAGCCCATTCTCAAAAATAACGAGAAGTTTCAATATTCCAGCGGGACATATCTCCCCACGCCATCTGGTATTATGGAGGGTGCCTATGAAATGGAGGTTGTTGATTCTGGAAAGAAATTTGAAATCAAGATCCCAGCATTTTCTTTAGACAGTCCTTTTGAGGAGCATAAGCCAAGTTAGGTCTTGTTCGAATGTTTAAAATATGCTTCCCTTGTGGAAGAAGAATTTGAATTTGCAAATGGTTTACATACTTGAATTTATAAGAAGGAATTTTTTTTCGAGTTTTTTCTTTATAGCAATTTTTGCATATGTAGTACTCGATCAGATGGGGTACGGTAGCATAGTTACCAAGCATTTATCTGAAATAATTAATAAGTATCTTCCAACATTGAAGCCACACATAGAATCACTCAAGAAATTACTGAATGAGTTGAAGATATAATCAGCCAATTAATATGATTTCAGGCTCTGCAAATCAGTACCTGAGTTGGCGAGTATTAGTCGAAAAATAAAGGTCTGCAACGGCACAAGGGTAATATTAATTGGTAACTTTATAAACTATATTTCTCGACTTCCTTTAGAAGTGGTGGATTGCATTTTCCCTACCCCATACTTTTTACCAGATGTAGGTTCAGGAGTGACTGAAGCTTTTTCGATTTTATCCCGTATAGAGGATTTTGGTGAATCTATACCATCAGCCAGTATTCCTACATTATCAGGAGATTTAACCTTCGTACTATTACGAAAGTCTTGGAGGGCGTTTGAAAATTGAGAATCTTTTGATAACGCATACAGGTCATTTTCTTTAGAGCGGGAAGCTACTTTTTCTTGTATACGTTCAACCCCAAACTCCTGATAATCTTTAAACATCGCGCTTCTATCGTATACTTTGTCTTTATCCATATAAGCTGCCATAAGTGAAGGAAGCTTTACCCCTGCTTCTTTGGCAATATCAGCACTTACGTTTTCCTGTGCTATCATAGCAATATCAACCGCACCCGTTTTAGGGTTGAATTCCATATTTGATATGTAACCGAATGTGCCTCCATTCTTCTCATACTGAAGGACTTCTTTTGTTAGAGGATTTACTGTAGCCACAAATCCTGGTCCTTGGTAGCGAAGATTGCCCTCACTATCTGTTCCAGCAGGTGGAAATTTCTTCCATTCAGCTTTCATTTTTGCAATAGTCTCATCCGTAAAAAAGACATTGGCATTTTTCCCTTCTTCAGGAGTCCCTGGAAATCCTCTAAAGAATTCCTGAAAATATTTTGAAGAATCATTGGCAGAGGCTAATATACCGCCTGCTGCGTTAGCACCATCAAATTGGTTCGCATTAACTTGCTTTCCCGTTGCTTTATCTTTCCATTGTGCCGTTACGCAATTATCTTCAGGCTTTATGTCTTGAGGGAATTTTGTGCTGTTAAAGTCCATTGCCCCTTCTGCCCTCCCTGTTTTGGGATGCAGCATGTAATCATTCATTAATTCCTTATAATCTTTTACTACCCCTCTTGCTCTTACATAGGATTCTTCCATCGCAATACCAAGCAGGGCATAACCTAAATTACTATACTGGTGCATTCCATATTGCGCTTTGGGTAAGTCTTTGTCAGGTGTTGATGGGGCATGTTGGGCGTGCGGCTTGCCAGAGTCGTCACGTGGAATGCCCATGCAATCTTCTGGAATTTTCAATAATACAGGAATATCGTATTTCTGGTCAGTGCGGCCTTTGCCATTGCTTTGACCATATTCGTCTTGGTATCCTTGACTAATACCTTGTTTATTAAAAAGTCTGCCCTGGTCACGGGTTAAATCCCCCACGCCTGCCCTGTGGGTAGTCAAATCTGCGAGCGTTGCATCTTTGCTGTCGCCAGAAAATAACTTTAGAATTTCTTGCTGCATATCCTGGCCAGGGTATTTGTTATTCAGGAATGTGCCCATTGAGGGGCGTGCAAAGAATTCCCCAGTATTTTGCTGTAAGTCTATAATACCATCTTGTTGGAGCATATATGCAAGGCCAGCAAATCGTACTTTTCCTATACTGCCTTCGCCCAGCATAGTATCGCCATCAATAGGCTTTGAACCTTCGGTTGCAAAATCCCTTACTCCTATTCCGCCAAAATCATCCCCTATTTTACGTGCCATAGCGGAATTGGTGGTTTGCCCATGCCCAAAAGGAGCGTCATTAATACGGTCTATGTTGCCTAAAAAGCTTTGAATTTCTGTTTTCGAATTTTTTGCCATATAAAAATAGTCGTAACACATGCCAACAACTCATTCAGTGTAGCACAGAATTATTAAAGTGAGTCAATTGCGATTGTAATAAAAATACTCCACCAGAAAAGCAAGTGTCAACCAATAAATCTGATCTCTTCATGCAAAGCAATTCCAGAATTTTTCAGTACTCGAGATTTGACTTCGTTGATCAAATTTTCTAAATCACTGGCAGTTGCATCCCCTGTGTTTATAAAAAAGTTGCAGTGCATTTCGGAAACTTGTGCACCTCCAATTTTAAGCCCGCGGCAACCTGCTTGATCAATCAACTGCCAAGCTTTATGTCCTTCAGGATTCTGGAAAGTCGACCCACCAGTTTTAGAGCGAATAGGCTGTGTACTCTCTCTTTTGTTTTGAATTTCTTCAATCTTATTTTGCACAACTTCTGCTGAACCAATGCTGCCTTTTAGAGATGCTTCCACAAAAATTAATGAAGGATCAAGTTCTTGACCCCGGTACCTAAATCCAAAATCTTTGTTGGTAAATTCCTTGAGTTCACCCTTGGGTGTAACTGCTTTTGCAGAGATGAGAACATCTTTTATTTCAGTGCCGTATGCGCCAGCATTCATTGCAAGTGCGCCGCCTATTGTACCAGGTATGCCCGATAAAAATTCTACTCCTGAGATACCAGCTGTTGCAGAGTATAATGCAACGTTAACATCCAATGCCCCAGCGCCTGCTTTAATAATATTTTCTGAATGCGAAATGGTTGTGAACTCTCTACCCAAGCGGATTGCAACACCTCTAAACCCAGAATCACGAATTAAAATATTTGAACCAACGCCGAAAACAAAATAAGGAATATCGTCTGGCTTGTTTGCCAAAAAAGTACGCAGGTCATTTATGTCCTTTGGCTTGAATAGAACATCAGCAGCCCCGCCAACCTGAAACCAGCACATTTTTCCTAAATTAGCATTTTCACGGTAATCGCCTTGTACAGTAGGAAGTTTATTGATGAGTGACATATTAATTTTTTAACCCCTGGCCCATTGCATTCGCTTCCAAGTTACTACGCATGAATTCATCGATTTTCCCATCGAGTACACCTTGCGAATCAGTATCTTCATAACTAGTTCTTGCATCTTTTACCATCTGATATGGATGTAACACGTATGAACGGATTTGATTGCCCCAACCAATATCAGTTTTTTGGGCGTTTACAGTGTTTGCAGCATCTTGGCGTTTCTTTAGTTCTAGTTCGTATAACCTTGAGCGTAGCATAGAGAAACACTCATCTTTGTTTTTGTGTTGCGAGCGATTGCTTTGTGATTGCACAACTATGTTTGTTGGAATGTGCGTTATTCGAACGGCGCTATCGGTAGTGTTCACGTGCTGTCCGCCAGCACCTGATGAACGATAGGTATCAATACGTAAATCAGAATCATTAATTTCAATCTGAATTGACTCGTCAACAACAGGGTAAATCCAGACGCTAGCAAAACTAGTATGCCTTTTTCCCGCGGCATTATAGGGAGAAATTCTAACTAGCCGATGCACTCCACTTTCATATTTTGACCAACCATATGCGTTGTGACCTAAAATTTTAATTGTGGCAGATTTTATTCCCGCTTCCTCACCCACAAATTTATCTATCAATTCAATTTTGAAGTTATGACGTTCTGCCCAGCGGCAATACATACGAAATAACATCTCTGCCCAGTCATGGCTTTCAGTGCCGCCAGCACCCGCATGAATTTCAATGAAGCAGTCATTAGCATCGGCTTCTCCTGAAAATAGGCATTCAGTTTCTTGTTGTTTAGCAAATTTTTGCAGGTCAATCAACCCTTTTTCGGCCTCAGCTGCAATGGATGGATCGTCTTCTCCCATCTCTAAAAGTTCAATATAATTCTTCAGCTCGTTTTCAAGTTTTTCAATGCCTTGAATTGAGGTGTTGAGATAGTTTCGTTCCTTCATTAATTTTTGTGCTTTTTTTGGATCATTCCAAAGATCAGGCGATTCGCTCAAAGTATTTAATTCTGATAGACTTATCTTCGCTTTATCGAAGTCAAAGATACCTCTTCAAAAAATCTACAGAGGCAGAAATTTTATCTTTAATAGCTACAAACTCAGGTTTCATAGGAGTATCTCTGTTAATTTAAACACTTTATAGCGCTTTTTGCTTGTATAATCAAACATTAGTAATTAAAATAACCCCACTTATTATAAAATTAGAAAATGACCAAGAAACTTTACATTAAAACCTACGGCTGTCAGATGAATGTTTATGCCTCTATCAAAATGGGTGAGCTTTTGAAGCCTCATGGTTTTGAAGTGACAGAGCAACCTGAAGGTGCAGACATGGTTATTCTAAATACCTGTCATATAAGAGAAAAAGCATCTGAAAAAGTTTATTCAGAACTTGGTAGAATGCGAGATGAAAAGAACTTAAAAAAAGCGCAAGGTCAAGATATGGTAATTGCTGTTGCTGGTTGCGTGGCACAAGCTGAAGGCGAAGAGATTTTTAAACGTGCGCCGTTTGTTGATATTGTTGTTGGCCCGCAGTCCTATCAAAATCTTCCTAGACTTTTAGAACAAACTAAACGTGATAAAGGTTGGGCGATCGATCTAGAATTCCCAACAGAAAGTAAATTCGATGAAATAACTTCTGATGTTCAGTCGCAGGGTGCTGTGGCTTTCTTATCAATTCAAGAAGGTTGTGATAAATTCTGTCATTTTTGTGTTGTGCCTTATACGCGTGGTGCGGAATATTCACGTGGCGTTCCTGAAATTTATCGTGAGGCAATCAAGTTAGTTGCGCTCGGTGCAAAAGAGATCCACTTGCTAGGTCAAAACGTCAGTGCATATCATGGTAAAGCAGGAGATGGCGAAACTTGGGGATTGGGCAAACTAATCAAGCATATTGCAAAAATTGACGGGGTGGAGCGAATCCGTTATACTACATCGCATCCTCGTGACATGGTTGATGACGAGTTATTTGAAGCTCATGCAACAGAAAAGAAATTGATGCCGTTTTTACATCTGCCGATTCAGTCAGGTTCAAGTAAAATTTTGGAATCGATGAATAGAAAACATACGCGTGAATTCTATCTAGAAAAAATTGAGAAGTTCAAAGCTGCGCGTCCTGATATAGTTTTCTCTTCCGACTTTATTGTTGGTTACCCAGGTGAAACCGAACAAGACTTTTTAGATACAATGGATATGGTGCGAACCGTAAAATATGGTCAGTGTTATTCATTTAAATATAGCCCACGTCCAGGTACTCCGGGGGCGCTTTTGGATAACCAAGTACCAGAAGATGTTAAAACCGAACGTCTTGCAAGACTGCAAGAGTTGATTATGCAGGAGCAGAGAGAATATAACGACAAGACAGTTGGAAAAATAATCCCAGTATTATTCCAAGGTGAAGGAAAATATGAGGGGCAGATTATGGGAAGATCACCATATATGCAGTCTGTATATGTACAAGCTCCTAAGGAACTGATTGGTACAATTCATAATGTAGAGATTGTTGAATCAGGCCAGAATGGTTTGGGTGGGAAGTTGGTTTAGATTCTCAAACAGCTTCTTCTAATAGGTTTTATGCTAATTAAATAAATTTTCTGACATGTACTTCCGGCCCATGCAGGCGTCTCTTATAATAACCTTATTTCATATATAAAGGGTTATTATGATTAGCATCTTCCGAAGGCATTATAATGTGCTTTCAACTAAAACTACCAGCAAACTTGGGGATGCGTTATTCGTTCGAATCAGGCCAGATAACAATACTACTCAACAGAATGTGTATCAGGTTGCATCTATATTGAATAGTTATAATGTGCTAACCAGTTTTAACATTGGTATATCTTTAGCTCAGACAGTATTTATCAAGCCTGAACTAGATAATAGATTATATGTAGCAGACAGTCCTCATATAGCTTTGGCGGCATTTGATGAGAAGCTGAATATTATTAAGGATAGTTTTATAAGTAAGGGTTATGCGTTTACTACCAGAAAGACAAATCTTTCTTTGTCAGAAGACGAGTTAATTGGGCAGAAATTTGCCACCCAAGCATTTTATCAACCCCAAAGTTCAACAGAAAAACACTTTTTTGAAAATGCTTCAAAAGTTGTGAGGTCAACGTTGGCTTTCTCTAATGGCAAAAATTCTTCAAAACTTCATAATAGTGGAGGCGATTTTTACTTAGTATTTCTTCCGCACTTTATAACAATTGCTGAGTTTTTAAATAGGGTGCACATTCAAAAAACTAAAGGTAATCAATATGATAGGATTGACGATAATTGTGGGCACGCAGTACTAAATGTTATCAGTAATTTTACTTTAAATCCTAAAAGTCTTAGCACTCAGGAGGCGCTTAAATTATCACTATCCTGCCTAAATATTCCTATTCCAGACGAATTACCAGATCTGTTTAAAACACCAGTGGAATTAGGTGAGGCAGAAAGTTTACGTATACAATCATACGGACAAAATGCTGCAAATGAGCATTTTAGAGATTATGTAAGAAACTATCATGGATGCATAAATTATGGTAGTCAAAAAGAGTAAGTTCTGATATAGACGTCGAAGTTACTATACAAGGTGTTTATGAAGAGTTTTGCGGAAGTAAAAAAAATGTCTTGGCCTCAAATAGAACGAATGATTAAAGGTGTGCATCTCAAAAACATTAGACCAGCAGTAAAAAATTTAAGTACAGATCCCCACCAGGCAATACCAACAATTTACTCCAACATTAGACAAGCCTCAGCCATTGTTCCGACAAGTCTCCAAGCTATTGAGCGAGTTATAAGTTACGTAGGATTAAACCCGAAAGTTCTAGAAAACCCTAAAACTTTTAATGCTTTTGGTTTGTTATTAACAAGTTCTGTTTATCACTTACATCAGGACATAAGAAGATTTAAAAGCCAAAGATTAACAATTGAGGATGTTACACTAATAAGGTTAAGGCCATTTTTAAAAAAATATTACAATTATAACCCTCAAATCTACGAATTAGACATAGTTTTAAATGATTATAATGCCGAGACAAGAATTCCTTCTCTAACTGATCATCCTGATCTTGAGCGTAATTATGATGATTTTAGGGGGGATTTTGAAGGTGGTGGCAAAGAAGAATTGGTAGAAATAGGTGTAAGCTTCTTGAGGGACAACGCTCCGGCTATAGCAGATTTAGCTAGATTCAGGGCAACGCTATCCTATCCTCATAATGAAGTTTGGTATCAAGGAGAGAAGCTTAAAATTTCAACAATGATTAGAGCGCTATATGAGTACCCTCAGCAAGGTGACGAAATGGTGCAAATGAGTTTTGATTTTACAGAAATAGGAAGTTATTACCCCGACCAAGTCTACGCCGCTCAACAGAAGCTTTTAGCTACTCCAAACTTTCGGTCGTTAGTTTCTGGTTTAAGTAATGATATAACTGTGGCCAAAAGATGGGCATGGAGATTCGCCGAACCTGGGTCAGTGCCAGATATAAATTGTTTTTCAAGATAAAGTATTGCGTTGCACAATTGTGCGTGTTAGAAAACTTCGACCAACTTTTTCGTAGTAAGTATGACTTCCATAAAAACAATTTTGAAAATGATTAAAGATCACAAAGTTGAAAACGTTGATTTTCGCTTTACAGACTCTAAAGGTAAATTCCATCACATCACATATCGTTCAACGCATGTTGATGAAACTTTGCTGCAGAGAGGATTGGGTTTTGATGGATCGTCAATCGAGGGTTGGAAGGAGATTAACGAATCTGACATGCTTTTAAAACCGGATTTATCAACCGCGCACATCGATGTGTTTACAGAACAAGTTTGCATGATTCTAATATGTGATGTGGTCGATCCAATGACTGGGGAAGGATATGAACGCGATCCAAGAACTATAGCAAAAAGAGCTGAAAGCTTTGTAAAAAAATCAGGAATTGGTGATGAAGTATATTTCGGCCCTGAGGCAGAGTTCTTTGTCTTTGATGATATAAGATTTGCTAATGACCCCCACAAAGTAATGTATAAAATTGATTCGGAAGAAGGGCCACATAACAACAGCACCAAATATCCGATGGGCAATTTCGGGCATAGGCCAGCTCATAAAGGTGGTTATTTTCCAGTTCAGCCAGTAGATTCATTGTTCGATTTGCGATGTGAGATGGTGTCTTGCTTGAAAGAGTTTGGAATTATTCCAACGCTCCACCATCATGAAGTGGCAACTAGTCAGTGCGAAATTGGGTTTGAATTTTCTACACTAGTTAATTCAGCTGATAACATCCAAAAATTTAAATATGTAGTCCACAACGTAGCAGTGCGCCATGGCAAGACGGCAACCTTCATGCCTAAGCCGATGTTTGGTGATAACGGCTCTGGTATGCACACGCACCAATCTGTTTGGAAGGCAGGAAAACCAATGTTCTACAAAGATGGAGAGTATGCTGATCTATCCGAAACCGCGCTTTATTATATTGGTGGTATTATTAAACATGCCAAAGCTATAAATGCTTTTACTAACCCATCTACGAATAGTTACAAGCGACTGGTGCCTGGTTATGAAGCGCCAGTACAACTTGCATATTCAGCAAGAAATCGTTCTGCTGCAATTCGTATTCCTTATGTCCATTCGCCAAAAGCCAAAAGGATTGAAGTAAGATTCCCCGACCCAACGGCTAATCCTTATTTGGCATTTGCCGCAATGTTAATGGCGGGTATCGATGGGATAAAAAATAAAATCCATCCTGGAGAAGCGATGGACAAAAATCTTTATAAACTCTCCGATAAGGAAGCAAAAAAGGTTCCCACTGTTTGCAGATCGTTAAGGGAAGCATTGGAACATTTAGATAAAGATCGTGCATTCTTAAAACAGGGTGGTGTGTTTAGTGATGATTTAATCGACGCTTACATCGCACTCAAAATGCCAGAAGTGGAAGCTTGGGAAATGGCCCCACATCCAATTGAGTTTAAGATGTATTATAGTGCTTAAAATATTGCTTACTATCTTGGTTGTATCCGATTGAGTTTTATGCTATAATTCTAAGGTGAAACCAATGGTAAAATGTATCATGAAGCACTCCTCTCTATAAAAGCAAGTTAAGCTAGAAGCTTGGGCTTGCGTTGTTTTAAGTCCAACTTAAAGAGAGATTTTTATGAGTCATAAGCCAATCTTTATAAATAATTTATCCATACTCTTTGCCAATAAAATTTGCGTTGAAGAATTTGCAGCGGTGATCCAGCCTGGAGATAAGATAGGAATCATAGGAAATAATGGAAGTGGGAAAACTTCATTTCTAAGAGTTTTGAATTTAGAGATAGAGCCATATGAAGGTGAACTAGAAAATCTTGCTCAAGCCACTGTAGAATATGTTCCGCAAGTTATTGTAAATTATACAGACCTAAGTGGGGGAGAAAGGTTCAATAAAAGTCTTTCGCAAGTGCTGTATAAAGATCCAGATGTTTTGTTACTTGATGAACCAACCAATCACTTAGATTCAAATAATAGAAAATCATTATTTCGAAAACTGAAAGATTTTCAAAATACCCTAATAATCGCCACGCATGATGAAGCATTACTAAGAGATGTGGTCGACATTATCTGGCACATAGACAATGGTAAAATTCAAATGTTTGCAGGAGGCTACGATGATTTCTTGCGCGAGTTAGAAATCAAAAAAGACAAGGTAGTGTATGAAATTGATCAATTGCAAGTCAGTAAAAAACAAGCCCACAATTCATTAATGAAGGAGCAGGAAAAAAATGCAAATGCAAAACAAAGAGCTAAAAAATCAATTCAAAATAGAAAATGGCCAACAGTAAAATCATTGACTAAAATTGGCCGTTCAGTTGAAACTTTGTTGCAGAGAGTGAAAGAGATAAACCAAGGAAAGGTTGAAATCGCACAGAATTTAGAAGTAATGCGGCAACCTGAAATTTTAAAACCAAAGTTTAATTTCAACTATGAAGAATTAGGTTCGCAAACTATTGTTTCAATATCTGAGGGCTCTATAGGTTATGAAAACTCTATTCTCTGTAACATAAGCCTCACTTTAATAAACGGTCAGCGATTGGCGATATTAGGCAATAACGGTACTGGCAAATCAACTTTGGTTAAAGCAATTTTGAATGATCCTACTGTAGTTAAATCTGGCTCTTGGTATGCACCTAAAAAGCAAGATATAGGCCATCTAGATCAATTTTATTCCAACTTAGACCTCCGCAAAACGGTCATTGAAAGTATTGATAATGATAGTTGGGATCATGCACAAAAAAGAAAACACCTAAACGATTTTTTGTTTAGAAAAAATGAAGAAGTAAATACTCTGGTTGCAAATCTTTCTGGAGGAGAAAAATGTAGATTATCACTTGCGCAAATTGCTGCTAGGGACATGAAGCTTTTAATATTAGACGAAATAACGAATAATATTGATCTTCAAACAAAGAGTCATATTATTCAGGTGCTAAAAAATTATTCTGGTGCGCTTATCGTTATATCGCACGATGAGGCATTTTTAAAAGCTATAGCAATTGAAAATTATTTAGAGCTATGAAAGAGCGGTTACTTGAGCAAGATGGTTTAATAGAAGTAGAGCTTGGTGATGTTTCTGTTGAAAGTAAACAACAGAATAATGTGCCAAAAGTAGTGACTAGTGCCGAGACAGAGGAGACGAATCTATATCGCTTTTTAAAGTTCCAATTTAAACAAAATTTGAGAATAACTTCTGTGCCTAGGGGTGTTGCCTCGGCTCTATATTTAACGTCAGGTATTCAGAGTTCTACGTGGTTGAGGACAATCGGATCATCAATAACACTTGTTTCATGTGTGCTTAGCGTTATCTTCGAGCCGAAGGAAAAAAAAGATGTACCCCCAGAAGGAAATAGGTGGGAATATTTCATTGAGATGTTTAAAAGATCTTTTCAACCGATTGATCATATAAGGCAATTTACAGGACCTTTGCTTTTCTTAAGTTCTACATGTATAGGTATAGGTGGCATTATGTCTGGTCGCTATACTGAGCTAGCCTTCACAGCTACAGGGTGGATTTTAGGAGGGATATATATGTTCACTCCTAAAGATACAGATGCAAATTTATATGCGTATAGGTTTCGGATGTTAATTATGCCTTTTATCTTTGGATTAAATGGTTGGGACGCTTGGGCGACGGATAATATAGCAATTTCAAGCATGGTATTAAATCAAATATCCACAATATACAGTGGCCCAATTAATGCTTGGGGCAAGATGTATGTAGAGCCTTACGAAGATAAAAAAACATGTCTGAATTTTCTCAAAATCTGTTGCTGGTCTCGTAGACCTGCCATAAAACAAGACGACTCAGATAGCTTGTCGGTTGCAAGATAATTTTAGAATTTTGTGAATACTAATTTGCAACAATATTATCGGAGTACTTCACCTTAGTAGTTTTGATTTTTCTGTGATCAGCATCTAATATTTCGATCTCCAAACCAGATGGATGGCGAATTACCTCACCTTTCTGTGGGATGTGTCCTAAGAATGAAATGATCATGCCGCCAAAAGTGTCAAACTCTGCTTCTTCATCACTAAGCATGATCCCTAATTCTTTTTCTACATCTTCAATACGGGCGCGAGCATCAATAGAAAATATTTCTCCGTCAAACGAAATGTATGAATCTGATTTATCTTGATCGTACTCGTCTGTGATTTCTCCAAATACTTCTTCGATAATATCTTCAATTGTGACCAATCCATCCGTTCCGCCATGCTCATCCAAAACAATGGCTATGTGTACTTTGGATTGCTTCATCTTAGCAAGTAAATCCGTGACTTTGATACTGCGGGGAACAAAGATCAATTCTCTTACCAAAGTTTTTATATGAGGCTTTTTGTTCTGTACGATGCTTTTAAAAATGTCTTTTACATGAATAAAGCCAATGATCTCATCAATTGAGTTTTTATATACTGGCAGTCTTGTGTGGCCAAGGCGAGTGAAGATTGTTTTTAATTCTGTGAGTTTTATATCTAGTGCCACTGCTGCTATATCCGTTCGTGGAATCATCACATCGCTAGCATCTAAATCACCAAATGATAGAATATTTTGCAAAATGTTTTTTTCTTCGTAGTGAAGAGAGCTATCGAAGTTATGTTCGCGAATTAACTCGGTAACTGATTCTTCAAAAGAAGACTGTTTGAATTTTAAAGATCTTTTTAGCAAATCTCTCAATTTAGAAATAAATGAAGATTTTCTGGTGCCGTTATTCATATGGGTTTTTGATGTTAAGTGACTTTAATATTGTTATCTCTAAATTTTCCATGATTTCAGCTTCCTTCTTTTTCTCATGGTCATAACCTATGAGATGTAAGATGCTGTGGACGAGCATATGGGTGTAGTGGCTCTTTAATGTCTTTTGTTGTTCTAGTGACTCATTATACAGTGTTTGTAGGCTTATAGCAATATCCCCCAAATATTTACCTTTTTTACCATGCTCAAAAGCTCCGCTGGGAAAAGATAAGACGTTTGTTGGCTTGTTTTTGCCGCGGTAAGCTTTGTTAAGCTCCTGTAATGCCTTGTCATTAGATAATAAGACACTTATCTCTATAGCTGTGTTATCAGGGATCAACATGTGCTTGAAGGTTCTTTTGGCTGTGATGTTGCCTATCTTTTTGGGGTCGAAGTCAATTGATTTCCAATTTTTATCGGCAATTGCCCAGTTGATTTTAAGCCCAGCTTTAGCTTTGCTCATAGGCCTCAATTATTTTAGCCGTAAGAGGATGTCTGACAATATCTTTTATTGCAAAATTAACTACAGCGACATCCTTTAAATTTTTTAATTTTTCTATAGCATCTATTAAGCCTGATGTTTGGCCATGCAAATCTATTTGAGTCAGGTCACCAGTGATGGCCATTTTTGATCCAAACCCTAGTCTGGTCAGGAACATCTTCATTTGGACAGGGGTTGCATTTTGTGCTTCATCAAGAATTACAAATGCATTGCTCAATGTTCTACCTCGCATAAATGCAAGTGGGGCGATTTGGATTTCCTTTGTGGCCATATATCGCTCGATGTTTTCCACTGGTAGCATATCGTAAAGCGCATCATAGAGCGGCTGTAAATATGGATCCACTTTATCTTTTATGTCGCCGGGTAAGAAGCCTAATTTTTCACCTGCTTCTACCGCTGGCCTACATAGTATGATCTTGTTTATCTTTTTATCTAAAAACAGTGAGACGGCGGTAGCAACAGCCAAATAAGTTTTTCCTGTGCCAGCCATTCCAACGCCAAATACCATATCTTTTTCATGGAGAAGTTTTAGATATTTTTTCTGGTTATCTGTATATGGAAATATAGTTTTTTTACGTGTTTTAATAACGTACTCATTTTGTAGTACATTATTTGATTTAGCTGTATCAGAATTATTGGACGAGGATTTGATCGCATTCTTTAGTTCCACTTCAGTAATTTCTTTCGTTCCAGTTTCGATCTGGTTGTACAAAGCTTCAAGTACTGATGCGGCTATTCTAACGTTATCATCTTCGCCTGTAATCGCTAGATAGCTGCCGCGTGACAGAATGACTACAGAGAGAGCTTTTTCAATTTGTTGAAGGTTGGAATTGCGTTCTCCGTAGAGGATTGGTAGGTGAGAATTGTTTTTAAAATTAAGACTTAGTGACCCGTTCATTTCATTTGAATAATGATACTTACCTAAAACTTAACATACAAAATTTGGCTGTACAAGCGAGATGTCTTGAACAAATTTTATTTAGAATAAAGTTGAAAATATTGCGTAAATCCCAAATATAAACAATATAAAAGCAGTTATATAATGGAGTTTGTACAGCCATTTATCGGCAATATAATGCTTGGTTTCTAGAGTGATTTTGCCAAGTATACACCACCAAAACATTGAGCCTATGAATATCCCTAATACCATCCAAACGGTTTTGTTTATGTCTATATTGTCACCACCGATGCTCGCGAAGATTCCAAGAAAACTTAGAATGGTAAGTGGGTTTGTTAAAGTGAGGAAAAAGGTCTGAGAAGTCAATTTTGATAAACTTTTGAATTTGCTGGCGAGGGGCTTAGGTTTGTGCGGGCTGCTTCTGAACTCTCTATAAGCCATATAAAGAAGTAACAATCCACCTGACAATTTAATGAAATTTGTTTTCTCTAGTAAAAAGTTTGAAATAAAGGTCAGTCCAGCTCCAGCAACGAACCCATAAAAACCATCTGCAAGTGCAGCGCCTAGGCCTACGGCTATTGCGCCAGAAAAGCCGATTTCTATGGTCTTGCGTACGCACAGCATGCCTATTGGGCCGAAGGATGCAGCTATGACAAAACCAATTAAAAACGACTGAGTGAAATAGGCGAGTATTGACATGTGACATATCCTGTATATCTTTAATATTAAAGAATAATATACTAAAAATAGTAGAATGACAATATACTATCCTGAGTTTGATGATGTTGACAGGAGGATAATCGCCATTTTGGCTCAGGATGCATCGGTTACCAATTCAGTTCTGGGAGAAATGGTAGGTCTATCTTCCTCAGCGACGAATGAACGTGTTAGAAAGCTAAAGAAATTTGGAATAATTAAGCGGATTACAGCATTTGTAGATGCGGAGTTTATGAACATGGGCTTATGCGCCTATATCTCATTGGTTATAGACGGTTTATCAAATAAAGGGGGTGTAATAGATGAAATTTGTGAACATCCGTGTGTTTTAGAATGTCACCATATGGCTGGTGAGTATTCACATATGCTTAAGGTGCGTGTTGAAAGTACTAAAGGGTTGGAGAGATTTATCACTGTATTCTTACGGGAAAAACTACATGTTAAAAAAACCTTAACGCAGATTGTTTTGTCCTCTAATAAAGAAGAAAGTGTATTTGTAGAGTAGGGCGACTAATTCGTATAGCACTTGGAGATAGTGCGGTATTCATTAAAGCCAAAATATATAGAACCACACATTTTTTCAAAAATTTCTTTGGATGGATTATTGAATAATTCATGGGCTTTTAGATTCTCGCCAATCATTTTTAAATTTAGCCATGCCATTATGGATCGTAGAAACACAGACTCTTTTTGTCGTAATTTTATTTCGGTTAGTGTTTGTGGAATTAAATCAAGATTTAGTGTTTTAATATATTCTGTTACTTCGTTAAACTCCTTATTAAGCATGGCTAAGAAGTAGCCAACATGTGCATTGTGTTCGTCGCGGTCATAAACTTTAGCGGCTAATTTTAAGATTGATGCTTTGTTTTTTGGTCGATCTTTGGTTGGGATATACCTCCACGCCATTTCAAAGTCGGTGTAGGTTAGAGCAATCAGAACTTTTTGAACAATTTCTTTAAACAGTGGGGATGTCTGTACTAAGTTCGACAATTCTTTTTGTTTGTCGAATGCATCTATTCCTTTTTTAAAGCCGTACCAAAGATTAAAGTAGGTGAATGTTCCTTCAATTGTTATGATCCATGGTATTGCCCTCATGCCGTTTATTATATCCTCTGAATCTAGCACTAAGTCTTGAAACCATGATTCATATGGGTTACTCGTGGTGTCATTAGCGTTGCGTTTGCTAGGTCTAGAGCTGAAATTATTTGGCTTAACAAAGAGTTCGAAAGGAGATGCCTTTTGGAAATATTTTTCTAATTGGTGAAAATATCCCTTAGGACTTCTGAGTTCTGCGAATGCTTCGCAACCCGCTTCAACGAAATCTTTTAGATCAGGTTTTTCATCGCTTTGCACAGACATGCATTTATTTAATAGGTTTGAGTAATAAGCAGCAGTATCATTGAAGTTTAAAAAAGTGTAGCGAATATGTGAGCCTTGAAAAGTCTGTTCCTTCTCGATTATATTGGGCCCGCCACGCGCTAGATCTAGGCCATTACCATGGAAAACTTGTATACCAATGTTTGTTTTTTTAGATAATTCTTCCCAATTTTCTATAGCTTTAGAAATGAGTGGTAGAACACATATACCGTTGTCTTTCTGGGAATCGCTGTAGCCAACCATAACTTTCTGCGACTTGCTATTTAGGTACTTGATATAGTGTTTGTTTAGTAGGAGCTTTTCTAAAATATCATGAGCTTCGTCTAGGCTTTCCTTGGTTTCAAAAAGTGGGACGATATGCGGTTTTGCGCTGCAAATCTTGGTTAAGATTAACATTTGTAGGACGCTAGATGCGCCTTCAGAGTTTGAAATGATATAATTCTTAAAAATATTTGGAAATATAGTTACCATCTGCATTCTTGAGATTTCTTCAGTAACGATCGCGTACCTATCTTTATACCATCCATTCAAATGTAGGTTAGAGGCGTATTCAATAATTTGAGGATGGTCAAGGATTGCAACCAAAATCTCTAAACGTTTAGCCTCATCGTTGAGACGCTTTTGATGTGAGTCATCAGGTTTAGGCAGATATTTGTGGTATTCAAATCGACTTAAAGTTTTGAGAATCTTAGTCTCAACTTCGCTAAGTATGCTTTTCTCTTCAATAAATATTCTTATTCCGGATAGAATATCTGCAATCACTTGGCTAAGTACGTACATATTCTGTCTAACATCTATTGTCGCTACATTTTTACCGAAAATTCTAATTAGCAGAATAAAGGTTTGAATCATCGAAGAGATTTTCTCATCGCTTGTATGTATATTGCTTAGGATGTCTAGAGCCTTATCAAGTGATAAATCTTTAATGAAAGGTTCTGCCAACATTAGTTGGTGCTTGAGATCGGGTGACTTTATCTTTGACAGAATATCTTTAAAAAACTCTAAGTGAAATTTTGCTGCGGCATGTTTGTGAAGGTTTACTGCCTTAGCCATTTTATCAGAAATTATTCTAAAGTTGCCATCGGCATCCCCACCAGTCCAGCTTCTAAGCTCGATGCTGTTTGCTAAAATATTGTCTACTTCCAGTTCGTGTTGAGTAGTAAAATCGTCGGGGTAGGAGGTTCTTAAAGATTGTATTAGTGCGTCTCTAATTTTAGGTATGTTATTATAAACTCTGTGAAGGTGTTTTAGATTTCTTGAAACTTCATCTTCAACGCTTAATTTATGCTTAGGAGTGAGTTTGTGAGTAAATAACTTTGCCATCTTATTATGCAAAGAGCGCTTGTTAACTTTATCGAGTCTAGGTTCTGTCATAACAAGTTCACTGATTCCTTGTATAAGCTCTATGGTCTCATCCGAAGCGAATTCTGTGGGGTGTCCAGTAAAGACAACACGCGAGCAAAATTTTTGCCTAATTGTATGCATAACTTCATCTAAACTTTGATGATCGGATTTAAGAAGCTTTATTGAATCCATAAAAGGCTTGGAGTTGCCTAAAAATTGTGAATTGGTAACATCATCTGATATTGAAGATAGAATCTGTCGGACAGCGAAGTATTGGGAAAGTTTGGCAAGGTCTTCAAAAGTATATCTTGAGCTTGCAGCTTTTTTTGTGAATCTCTCGAAAAATTCCTCATGAGAATTCGAGCCAAGTGCTGAAAATTCAACAGCTAGCTGCATAATCTTAGGCTCTTTGTCACGTACAACCCAATCAAGCTCTGAGTAGAGAAAGGCTCGAATCTTTTGGCTGTTGTTCATTATAATATGGAAATTTATATCATTTTTAAGCTATAATTTATCTGGAAAAAAGTAAACACCTAAGGTGTGTGTAATGATATGTGAGTTAAAAAATAGATCAGTTGTTAAATTAACTGGAAATGATGCTGCTACATTTTTACAAAGTTTAGTAACTAATGATATAAAAAAAGCATCAAGTGAAGCGCTGCTGTACGCAATGCTATTGAGTCCGCAGGGAAGATTTTTACACGATTTTTTTGTATTAGCGGTTGAAGGTGGATTTGTTTTAGATTGTCCAAAATACAGCGTCCAAGAACTAGTAGCTAAACTTAATATGTATAAATTAAGACAGGAAATTAAATTAGAAATTCTTGAAGATACTAAAGTTTATGCAAGTGATGAAAATATTGGCGGCTTTATTGATCCTAGAGATAAAAAAATGGGTTACAGGTTGATTACCTCCAGTGAAGTTAAGACGAACGCGGATTATGATGATTACGAAAAATTACGTATTAGCAATCGTATACCTGATGCTGAAATGGATTTTACGCAAAACAAAAGCTTTCCTCTTGAGTTTGGGGCTAATGAATTAAATGCGATTGACTATAAAAAAGGGTGCTATGTAGGTCAAGAAGTCACCGCCAGAACAAATTATCGTGGTGTGGTCCGCAAAAGGCTGTACCATTTTTGTGCTGATAAATTTATTTCTAAAGACACGGAGATAAGTGCTGGTGATGGTAAAGTTGGAGTGGTTTGTGGTATGCGGAAAAATGAAGGTTTGTGCTTGCTCAATATAGAAGATTATGAGAGAAATGTCGGTATGAAAGCAAAATTTTTTGCTGGAGAAATAGAAGTTAGTATTGTGCATGACTGAATATAACTATCAGTATGAATCTAGATTCTCAATCAGTCAGCTTTATGAATTGGTGACTGATATAGAGAAATACCCTGAATTTCTCCCTTGGTGCAGCGCTGCAAGGATCGTCGAAGAAGCTGATAGCTATCTTATAGCCGACTTGATAATATCTTTTAAAGCGTTTACTGAGCACTACAGATCACAGGTTGAGCTTAGTCCCGTTAAGGCTGGGAAAGCCGCAGTAAATGTAAGTCTTATTTCGGGACCATTTAAATATTTAAATAATAATTGGAAATTTAAAACTTTGCATAATGGTGGGACTTTAATCGAATTTTATATAGATTTTGAATTTAAATCAGCTTTACTTCAGAAATTAATCGGTCTACTCTTTGATAAGGCATGTCAGAAGATGGTCGATTCTTTTGAGGCGAGGGCACAAGAGCTTTTTGGTAATTAGATGGATAAACAGGCTTTAGTTGAAGTCGGTATGGAGTTGCAGAAACGTCGCAAAGCTGCGAAGTTGACTCTTGCTCAGGTGTCTAAAGAACTAAAGATTAGGAAAGCTTACATCCAAGGAATAGAAAGTGGTGATATCCACCTAATACCATTTGAAGCTTATGTGTTAGGTTACATCAAGCATTATGCGATTTTACTGGGATTAGACCCTAAGGAGTATATCGAGAGAGTTAGATCGCAAGACTATAAGCTTGCTGCTGTAGCAAGTAAAAATCTGATTTCAGATAAAGAGTTTCTTCCATCTAGGAAGATTATAGTTATTTCAACGGTATGTGCTTTACTATTTTATACCATATTAATTTTGGTTGGATAGTTCCACTATCTTGATTGTGTTCCTTCAATTTTTTTGGAAACGGTGTCAGATAACATTTTTTTGCCTTCAGGACTCGACATTATCTGTGCAATAGCATCTTTGGCGATTTTGTTGTACTTGATTTCTTTCTCGGTTTTACCAGTGAATATACCTTTGATTTTTTGTAAGACAGTCAGTGTTAAATCATTATATTTGGCATTAGCTTTTTGAGTGCTTTTGAAATTTTTAAAGGTAGCAACCACGCCAATTTCTCCAGTGGATGGTGGGGTGCGATGAGTCTTGCCAACGAAGCCTAAAATAGTATTAAGCTTTGTAGATTTAACTTGTTCTTCAGTTAAATCTTTGGTCGTGGCTAACGTTACGAATTCTTTTGTGAGTTCTTTCGTTAAAGCTTCTTTTTGTTTTGAATACTCTTTTACCCATTTTTTTGCAGATTTATTGTGTAAGCCACGATCATCGAAATCGCTTTTGTAAGTTAAGAATTTTGCCTTATCGAATTGTGAGATTATTAAGTTTGCAGCTTCAATGCACTTGGTCTTATCATGGCCTTTTTCACTTTTCTCTCCAAGAATATTTAATGCGGCAACAGCCTGTTTGAATGTCATTTTATAACGAGTTGAACCATCTGTGTTTTGCAGTAATGCTTTCATCATCTTATTAGGCTCAGTGCTTGCGGCCGCAGAAGATATTGGATCGAAGTGTTGTTTGTCGTAAGGCGTTGGGCTCATTTTTAAACTTTCTCGTCCCTCCTGAGAGCCTAATATGATTTCTATACATTTTAAGGATGTTTTTTCTTGAGATCTGATAGCGGCTGTTAGGGCTGGCACATACATATGTATTGCATTCAACGGAAGTACTTCCATCCCGCTTAGAGTTTTCTTGCTGGGCCCAAATTGCTCCTTGCATTCAGGAATCTGGGCTAGCAGTTCGAGAGCCTCGGCATTGCCATATCGCGCTGCCTGATATACAGGCCCATGAAGGTTTATAAGAGCTTTTCCTTTCTCTGTGTTTAAAACTGCTTCTACAATATCATTTCTCCCCTTTTTTATTGCAAGTGTCAAAAGGGAGTCTCTTGAGTCTAATATTCCATTGGTTAATTTAAGAAGGTTTAAGGCGCTATACACCGTGCCTTTTTCAATCTCAGACTCCATTTCTAATCGCGCTTCCCTAAGCTTTTCCTCTCTTTCACGTTGTTTGGCTTTTTGTTCGGGAGTTAGGTGGAGGGTTGGAACTTCCTGCATAAAATATTCCTAATTAGGTACATGTTACATGCTATCACAGCAACGGTTAACAAAGAGTAAATGAGCGGTGGGTATTTTAATACATGGCTAAATTAAAAGATGTAAATGCAATTCCTGCGGGAATGATATAGTATCGATGTGACGAATGTTATTAATTAAGAGTTAATATATAAATTTTAGGTGAAAAATTTTGGCACAATCTATGCTGCGCTGATGTCAATGGAAAACTATATGTAGTAGAAAAATAAATCATATTGCAAATATGACTACTATATATAGTATTATAAACTGCACTAATTTCATGAGGGAGTCAAAATGGCCGTAGCTAATTCTGCTGCAAAAAAACTGAAAATGCCAAAGGTTAAAAAGGCATCTAACCAGAATCACGGGATTAAAGCTGCAAGAAAGAATTGTGTGCAGCTAGACGCGTCTCGGGATGATTTGTTGTCTGACTTTGGTAAAGCGGTTTTAGCAGATCGTTATTTGTATAAAGGTGAAAACTTTCAGCAACTTTTTGCTCGAGTGGCGCATTTTTATTCAGATAACGATGCACATGCACAAAGGCTGTATGATTATATAAGCAAAATGTGGTTTATGCCAGCGACTCCTGTTCTAAGCAACGGAGGTACGGATAGAGGTATGCCTATTTCTTGCTTCTTGAATGAGACAAAAGACTCTTTGGAAGGGATAGTAGACATTTGGAATGAGAACGTTTGGCTTGCTTCGCGTGGTGGAGGTATAGGAAGTTACTGGGGTAATGTTAGGTCAATAGGCGAGAAAGTTAGAGGGAATGGTAAAACATCGGGAATAGTACCGTTTATTGGGGTGCAGGATAGATTGACCTTAGCCATTTCGCAAGGAAGCTTAAGAAGAGGTAGTTCAGCTGTATATCTTCCTGTCTGGCATCCAGAAATAGAAGAATTCGTAGAAATTAGAAGGCCTACTGGAGGTGATCCAAACCGTAGAGCGTTGAATCTGCACCATGGTGTGGTTATAACCGATGACTTCATGAGAGCTGTGGAAAATGATGACGCTTGGGAATTAAAAAGTCCTGCAGATGGAACTACAATTTCTATAGTAAAAGCACGTGACATTTGGATTAGGATTTTGCTTGCACGCGTTGAAACTGGCGAGCCTTATATGTTGTTTATTGATAGAGTAAATGATTTGGCCCCAGAAATGTATAAAAAGAATAATCTGCCAATTAAAACTTCTAATTTATGTAGTGAGATTACGCTAGCAACAGGAACGGATCATTTAAATAATGAGAGAACAGCAGTGTGTTGTTTGTCTTCATTAAACTTAGAAACTTACGATGAGTGGAAAGATGAGCCGCAGTTTATTGAAGATACTATTAGATTTTTAGATAATGTTCTTGAAGACTTTATACAAAAAGCTCCAGATTCAATGTCTAGAGCAACTTATTCAGCATATAGGGAAAGGAGTATAGGTTTAGGTGTAATGGGCTTCCATTCATTCTTACAATCGAAAATGATTCCTTTCGAATCTGCGATGGCAAAGGCTTGGAATAATAAATTCTTTAAAAAGATACATGAAGAAGCGAACAAAGCCTCTCAGCTTTTAGCCGAGGAGAAAGGTGCGTGCCCAGATGCTGCTGATGTTGGATTAATGGAGCGTTTTGCAAATAAGACGGCAATAGCACCTACTGCATCTATATCAATTATTGCGAATAATTCTTCGCCTGGGATTGAGCCATACAATGCAAATACATTTACACAAAAAACTTTGACTGGCTCTTTTAACGTTCGTAATAAGAATTTGAAAAAACTTTTAGAATCAAAAGGTCTTGATAACGAAGATACTTGGACTTCAATCATGACTCATGAAGGATCAGTACAACATCTAGATTTCTTAAGTAAAGAAGAAAAGGATGTATTTAAAACTGCGTTTGAGATAGATCAGCGTTGGGTTATAGATTTGGCTGCTGATAGAACCCCATTTATAGACCAAGCTCAATCTCTAAACATCTTCATTCCTGCGGATATTCATAAGAGAGATTTGCATATGTTACACTACACTGCTTGGAAAAAAGGTGTGAAGAGCTTGTATTATTGTCGTTCTAAGTCTGTGCAGCGTGCAGATAAAGTGTCGAGCAGATCGGAGAAATCAGCTATTCAGCTAGAGTTTACACTGCCGCCACAAGTTGAAAACAGTCATGCGCCTACTCAACAGGCTGAACAATCTAACAACAATTATGAGGAGTGTTTGGCTTGTCAGTAATAAGGTTATTATTGGTGATGTTATTTTTTGGTAAGAGTGCTATGGCGAAAGAGCTAACAGCGTATGACTTTGAATTTATAGACAACTCTGGAAAGAGTTTTTTGCTAGAACAGTACAAAGGCAAAATAATCATGATTGTAAATACCGCTTCAAAATGTGGCTTTACTTCGCAGTATGAAGCGCTCGAAGAGCTGTGGGATAATTATAAAGACAAGGGTTTTGTAATTATAGGTGTTCCGTCTAATGATTTTGGTGATCAGGAGCCAGGTTCGAACGCTGAAATCAAAGAGTTTTGTGAAAGTAACTTTAAAATCACTTTCCCAATTATGTCTAAGACTCATGTTAAAGGGGATGAAGCACATCCATTCTATAAGTGGGCAGCTGAGCAAGTTAGTGTATTTGGTAGGCCTAAATGGAATTTCCACAAATATGTTATTGGCAAGGATGGTAAAATTCTTGAGTGGTTTGCTTCTCCAACATCGCCACTAGATAGTAGGGTTACTAATTTACTAGATTCAAATTTGTAAGATATCTTTTGATATTTTGTATAAAACATGCTTGGACAATCTGTGTTCGGGTGGGTATTTTGGGTGAGCAAAATCTCCTTCTATATCTCGTTTCATCCCAATCCTCTCCATAACTTTTATTGAACGGCTGTTTGCTGGAACGGTAAAGGAGACTATCTCGTTCAATCCACATTTATCGAAGCCAAATTTTAGTGAAGCTAGCGCTCCTTCAGTAGCATAACCATGTCCCCAAAATTTTGATCCTAGTCGCCAGCCTACTTCAATTGCTGGGGTGAAATGGGCAGGCCAGTTTGTGTAATTAAGTCCAATAAAACCAATGAATTCACCAGTGCTTTTAAGTTCTGCAGCCCATAAACAAAACCCTTTTTCAGACTGATGCAAATTAGTTTTGTCGGCAAAAGTACTGGCTTCTTCTAGGGTTATCGAGCTCGGTAAATGCTCAATAACTTTTGGATCCTGATTTATAAGATAGTAATCGAATTTATCCGCTTCTATCCACGTACGGAGAATTAGTCTATCAGTTTCTATTATATGCATTCTATTTAGAAGACTTAAAGTACTTCATAAATTCGTTGTCTGGAGACAACACCATGCGTGCACTGTCTTTGCCAATTGACTTACGGTATGCCTGCATAGACCTATAAAACTCAAAGAATTCAGGATCGCGTCCAAAAGAGTTAGCGAAGGATTTGATTGCTTCTGCATCACCTTCACCGCGCATAATCTCAGATTTTTTTCTAGCTTCTGCAATTGTAACGATCTTGTCTTTATCAGCTGTTGCAATTATCTTTTGAGCTTGCTCAGCACCTTGGGCACGAATTTCTTTAGCTTCTTTTTCACGATCAGAACGCATACGATCATAAACAGCTTCACGGCTTCTATCTGGAAGATCAGCTCTCATTATTCTCACATCCATAACCAAAACACCAAAATCTTTAGCTTGTTCGTTTACAATGTCTTTGATTTTGATCATCATTTTGCTGCGTTCAGGCGAGAGTAAAGTCCTGAATTCTGCCTCACCAAGAACCTGCCTAAGGCTTGAATCTAAAATAGGTGATAAACGGGCTTTGAAGCCTTTTTCATCCTTAGCTCTTTTATAGAACTGTATTGCATTTATAATCTTGAATTTGGTAAAAGCATCAACGCGCATTGTTTTTTGATCAGATGCTATAACCTCTGTGGTGTCAGCAGCTAGATTTTGTATTCTATGGTCAAAGAATAACACGTCTTGTATGAAGGGAACTTTGAACTTTAGCCCAGCTTGCTTTTCTTCGCGAACAAAATCACCAAATTGTAAGATAATGGCTGCTTGCCTCTGGTCGAGAATATAAAAAGAATTAGACAGCGTAAGAAGGCCAAAAAACACTGCAATAATTATTGAGAGATTCTTATTCATTTGTAGCCACCTCTTTCACTGGTTTTTTAGATTTCATTAGTTCGTTTAGCGGAAGATAGGGTACAGTATTGGAGGCTGTGCTTTTATCCAAGATTACTTTTTCCATACCTTCCAAAATTTGCTCCATAGTTTCCAGATACATGCGTTTCCTAGTGACGTCGCGAGCATTTTTATATTGTTCGTATATACTGGTGAATCTGTGAGTTTCACCCTGTGCGTTGGCGATAACTTGTTTTTTATAACCCTCAGCTTCTTGAAGAATCTTTTCAGCTTCACCTCGAGCGCGAGGGACGATGTCATTGCGGTAAGCGAATGCTTGGTTAATTTCCTTTTCCTTATCTTGTTTTGCATTTTGAACATCACGATAAGCGTCTAGCACCTCTTGTGGCGGGTCTACTCTGAGCAATTGTACCCTTTCAATCATAACGCCCATATCGTAACCATTAAGGGTATCCTGAAGAACTTTTTTAGTCTGTTGTTCAATCTTGCTTCTTTCTTCAGCTAGAACATTTGATATTGTTGAAAGCCCTATTACTTCTCTCATGGCGCTTTCTGCAGAGCTTTTAACAGTGTTTTCATTGTAAAGATCTCTTACATTGAATAGGAACTTTTCTGCATCATAGATGCGCCACTGCACTTCAAAGTTTATGTCTACAATGTTCTCATCTGTAGTAAGAATTTGGCTTTCACTCTGTACGGTGCTTTCTAGCAATTGTTCGCGGCTGGTAATTCTTTTTCCAGAAGATCTAAATCCTATCTCTTCTTTGTTAATACGTGTGACGGAAATTTTAGTAACACTTTCAACTGGATAAGGTAATTTATAATTTAAACCAGACGGAGATGTTCTGGCGTATTTTCCAAAGCGCATTACCACAGCTTCCTCATCTGGTTGAACTGTGTAAAAGCCTGTGCTTAGCCACATTACCGCTAGGACTAGAGCGACTACAATAACCGCCTTTCTATTGAAGAAATTAATTAGGTCGGGTCCACCAAAGTCGTTACCACCACCACCGCCCTTATTCGAGCCTTTGTGATTTAAAAAATGCAAAAGACGTTGCTGCCCTTTCTTGATAATTTCATCTAGCTCTTCTTTGCCAGGTTTTTTCTTGTTATCCCAAGGGTTTTCGAATCTTGATGTGGCGACCATTTTGCTAATTACATCTCAGTTAAAATGCTGTATATATCAATCTACCCAAGTATTGAGTTTGATGCAAGCAATGTCCGAGATTTTAGAGCAAAATGTTGTCAGTATACTTTCAAAAATAACTAATCCGATAACTAGTAAATCGCTCGTCGAAAGTATTTCAAAAATCATAACTACTCCAGATTCAATTACATTTGCAATATATGTAGATGAGAAGTTTAAGAAAGAGGCAATGGAGCTACGCGAGAATTGCATAATAGAGTTGAGAAAAAAAACTGGTATAGATAAAATAAGCATCTCTCTTACATCTCCAGCCCAGCAGATGACTCCAAGTAAAAAACAACCTATAGATGGTGTGAAGAAAATTATACTTGTTGCATCTGGCAAAGGAGGGGTAGGGAAGTCGACTGTTGCAGTGAACTTGGCGCTATCGTTGGCCTCACTAGGTCATAAAGTTGGTATAGCAGATATTGATATATATGGCCCTTCTCTACCTACATTATTAGGGACTAACACTAAGCCGATTATTGAAGATGGCAGCATGATACCAATTTTAAGATATGGTTTGAAAGCTATGTCGATAGGGTTCTTGGTAGATGAAAAAGATCCTTTGATTTGGCGTGGTCCAATGACGACTAAAATGCTCTATCAGCTCCTGAGAACCACTAAATGGACTTCTGATGGAAAGTCACTAGATTACCTAATAGTAGACAGTCCACCAGGCACGGGTGACGTGCACTTGAGTTTGGCTGAGAATTACAAACTTGATGGAGTGGTTATAGTCACTCTACCGCAAGAATTGTCAGTAAAGGATGCTAGAAAGTCCATGGCTATGTATCAAAAACTAGATGTGCCAATCCTAGGTGTAATAGAGAATATGAGTTATTACGCTGGTACAGGACAAAGTATTTTTGGTAAGGGTGGGGCAGAAAAATTAGCGAAGGAATTCGATAAAGAAGTTTTGGCTAAATTGCCTATATATGAAGATATAGCAATTTGTTCAGACATGGGGAAGCCAATTGTTTATTGTGATTCAAAGCATGAAGCTTCAAAAATATTTTATTCGATGGCGTCTTCAATTTCAAAATTGTAAGCTTGTAGTGAGACGTATTAGTGTTGGTTAGTATGCTAAATTTCGATTTGGTAACAAAAAGCCCAGAATTCAAATTAGACTTCAGTAAATTTCCTGATGTTCTTGATTCCAATAAGTTGGCTCACTTCTTGTGTTTTATATTGGTTAATGGGTTTACACCTCAAGAAAAGCAAAAGATTTTTAAGATAATTGAAGAGCTGATAGAAAGAAATGATCAAGAAATAAATTACGTGTTGGCACGAAAGTTGTGTTATTTGCAAACTCTTCCAATAAACATTGCAAAGAGAATAGCTCGCTTAGACATAAAGGTCGCTAGGAAAATGATTTTGCATAGTCCAGTTCTATCAAACTTAGATTTTATAGAAATTTTGGAACATAGAACTGATATAGAAGTATACAAAATTATTGCGAAGAGAAAGGGTATCGATGGTGCGATTACAAGCCAAGTAACCGAAAAAAATATACCAGAAGCTATAATCAACATGCTAAGAAATACTTCTGCTGAAATCAGCGTTGCTTCATATAAAAAGATTATTGCTAAGTACCAACATAACAAAGAAGTGATGAATTTGGTGAATAATAGGGACGACTTGAGTCCAGCAATGGTTAAAGAGATTCTAGAAAGTGTAGATATAACATTAAGAAAGATTTTGGTAAACACTTATGGACTGGATCAATTTAATAAAATTCCATTCTGTCGATTGAATGTGGTGAATACAAAAGATAGGGATATATTTTCTTCTGGAGAAGCTCAGGAAATTAAAGGTAGGATCGATAACTTATATAATAAGAATTTATTGAGCCCCCCGCTTCTAATAAGGTTTCTATGCAAAGGAGACTTATTCTCCTTTATATATTCATTATCTAAAATTAGCGATCTTCCTTTCAAGAACCTTGCTGAAAATCTTTTTTACAAATTTGATGAAGATTTTTTCAATCAAATGTATGGAGTATCATGTTTGCCCGAAAATCACTTCGAAGCAATCAAACTTTTAGTCATGGCAATAGGAGAGATGTTGAAGTGTGAGAAGTTAAGCATAGAGGAATTCCCAGAAAAAATTGTCAGCTACTACTCCTCAATCTTGCAGACAAAAAATGTGATTGGTGCGAAATATCTTATCTCATTAATTCTGTCATGATTATCTTTTATGCGACTCTTTTTGGGAGTTACCTCTACCTAAAGAAATTAACATACTGGTTAAGGTAGCAGTTGCCATATAAATTATCATTCTAGCTTCAGCTCCCTTAGTAAAGGCCCATATTCCTCCGCACTTATTATATATATGAGTACAGGATGAAAGAAATCCGGTTGTAGGTATAGGGTTAGCCCCACTGGTTTTACTTGCAACTACATCAAGTGGCGTATTGATTAGACATAAGAAACCACCTGAAGCCATGCATGCCCAAAAGAATTGAGGGTTTTTATGAGAAGTGTCCATACCCCTCTTCTGAAATTCAGTCCGAACTAATGCATCTACAAATAGCGTTGTGCCTACTCCAAAAGCTTGTTTAGTAGCTGCAGTATATGATCCTCTCCAAAAGCTACTAGGGTTTTCAGCAAGTTTTTGGGTCGTAGTTAAGAGGCGCTGTTTTGAATCACTTGTTGCTAGAACATTTCTAAGCCTTCTAAGAGGTCCTTGAAAAAGTGTATCCACACCTACAATAAATGGAGTCATGCCAACTTGAAATAAAATAGGATGTTTCTCAAATAAATCTGGGTCTCCGCACATTTCAGCTAGACGTTCTGGTCCATATACAAACATGGGGTATTTATAAGCACCTTTTAATCCCACTAGGGTTGCGCCTGGTATCATTCCTCTAGTTAATAAGCGTGGCCCATTCTGTCTTAAATCAGCAATCAACCATGGAAGAGAATAGGAGTTAACGGGGGCGCGGGTCTGGAGTCGTAATTTCATAACTTCAAATGGGTGAATTGGTACTGCAGAAGCAGCCCTTGTAATTCCCGCAAATAAAGATTCTTGTGCTATTGTACCAATTGATTTTCTTGTTTTTGTCGAATTTGGCGGGTTAGATGGGGTTGAATTGTTCCCAAAGTTAAGTGTATAGCCAAATACAGTAATTTTCATAATGCCCCGCGTGAGAGTATAAATATATCTTGCAAACCAGATGATAATTTATCTATCCTTGAAAAGTAAATAAAAGAATTTGATAGATGTTTTCCATTTCATTTTTCTCGCACTTCTTCTCTCTATTTTCTGTATGTGCGTTATGGCTGTTTGAGAAGAAACGTTTTGCCTTAATTGCTATCATAATTAGTGTTGCGATTGCGGTAATTACACATGTCATTAGTGTTAGAGCCTTATTCATAGTAGTAACATTTTTTTTGGCAAATTATCTTTTTTATCAAAGACAACTTGGACACTTTACTCGCGCGGTTTTAGCAATAATGATTTTTTCAATAGCATGGTTATTAGCGAGTCATTGGATAGGGGGATTCATTAGCTGGCAGATAACTTATGGTGAAGTTCTAAGCCCAGACGCAGAAAAATTTTCCCTTTACCTAAATTTGGATAAAGTAATAGCAGGAGTAGGAATCATGGTTTTTGGCTTTACTCCTCTTAGAAGGAGAGTGCAAATAGTACATATGCTATCTTTGATGATGCCTGCAAGTATTTTATGTATATCTATTATCGCGGCAGCGGGTTTATTATTAAAAGTTGTGAATTTTGATCCGAAATTGCCAGATATATGGGTGACCTGGATGATAATTAGTGTGTTGGTACATTGTTTTGCAGAGGAAACAATCTTTCGATATTTTTTGCAAGGCGGGATTCAAAATATATTAAGTACATATAAGTATGCCCCGCTTATTGCAATTTTAGTTTCTAGTACGGCTTTTACTTTCTATCAAGCGCCTCAGCCAACAAATTTCTTGGTAGCAGTATTCGTTGGAAGTTTGTTTTTTAGCTATGTTTTTTATAAAACAAAGCGGGTTGAAGCTAGTATAATACTGCATTTTATGGTGAACTTTATACACTTCTTCTTCTTTACATACCCTTCACTTGGATAAACTACTCGTTCGAAGATTGTAAAGAGATAGGCTCATCAAAATCATTAGCTGGAAGAGGTGCTGTTGACTCAACGTTTTTTAAATGTCTTTGAATAACTCTAGTGCGTGTTTCAGCATCGCCAATAACTTTGCTAGCTTGATCAAGTTTGACTTTGGTTTTATTTAAAATATCAGCAAATTTCACAAATTCTGATTTAACTGTTCCGAGAACTTTCCATACTTCGCCAGATCGTTTTTCGATAGCCATAGTTCTAAAGCCCATCTGTAAGCTGTTCATGATAGCCAGAAGAGTAGTGGGGCTGGTTATAACAATTCTGTAGTCACGTTGTAAAGCTTCAATCAGTCCAGGTCGTTTTAGTGCTTCTGCATAAAGTCCTTCAATAGGAAGGTACATTATTGCAAAATCAGTGGTGTGAGGCTGGCATATATATTTTTCAGCAATGGTTTTTGCATTTTTTTTAAGTGAAGTTTCAAGATTTTTTGACTGAACCTCAATTTGTGTTAGGTCAGCATTATCAAATGCTTCTAGTAGTCTTTGATAATCTTCGATTGGAAACTTAGCATCAATTGGTAACCAAATATGTGAGTTTGTTTCATCTTTGCTTGGGATCTTAATGGCAAATTCTACTCTGTCGTTGCTATTTGGATTTACGGCTACATTTTCTTGGTATTGTTGGTTAGTTAATACCTGATCAATTAAAGAGTGCAGCTGGACTTCTCCCCATGTGCCTCTAGTTTTGACATTAGTTAGGACTTTTTTGAGATCCCCAACTCCTGTAGCTAGAGTCTGCATCTCTCCCAAGCCCTTATGTACTTGCTCAAGTCTTTCACTGACAATCTTGAAAGAGCTGCTGAGTCTTGATTCTAAAGTTTCGTGCAGCTTTTCTTCTACAGTAGCCCGCATCTTGTCTAGTTTGTCGTTATTGTCTGTTTGCAACCTATAAAGCCCTTCTTCAACTGACTTGCGAATAGACTCTAATTTTATTTCATTAAGTGAGGTTAAATTTTGTAATTGGTTGGAAAAAGTATCTAAAGAATTTTTTTGTGCATCGCTTTGAGATTTAGATAATGCACTAATTACAGATAAAATCTCCTCTTTAAAACTTTTGAGATCGGCATAAATTTCTTTTCTTGTGTCAGCAGGGTCTAATTTTGTTTTGAGATGCTGTACTCTACTAATTAAAACCAAGACAAGAAGTAATACCGCAAGTAATAATGCGGAATTGATATCTATTATCATGTAGACCTCATCTATTTTGCAACTTTAGACATTCTATCTTGTAGAGTGCCTTGGGGAGCTTTTATTAATGGTGCGGAATTGAAATTCGCAAAAAAAGTTGCTTGAATTTCGCTTATTATATCGCTTATGTTCCTGCCGGAAATAGTTAGATCAGAATCCTTTGTTTTCACAATCTGTAAGCTCATATCTTTGCCATTTGTAGAGAATTGGCTCAAGAATTTTTTGAATTTAGTAACCTGATCTGCTGAGATAAGTTTTAGAGGGAGCAGAGGTTGTTCCTCAAGCATTTTTGAGATAGAATAGTTCAATGATGTGAAGTATATATCAGCACATTGGTCATAATTTGTTATCCCCAAATTGATATTAATGTACGGGAGTATTCCAGAGCTGGGTTGTTTATCCAGGGTTCCTTTTACTGTTGTCGTTATTAGATCTGTAGATATATGAATGTCATTGATGGTTAATAAGAAGCTGTCGAGAACTTTCTTCATCTCAGCATCTTTATCTTTTTCCTTTAATTTTTGTATTAGTTCTAGCTGATGCTCGCTAGGTTGAAGCAAAAGAGAGACATCAAAATGTAGGCTGCTTTGCCCTGAATCGATATTGATTTTATCTATTTTTGCATCTTTCTGAGTTGAAGGATAATTTGGATCAAACCTTAAATTTGTCGCATCCATTACTATGTCATATTTTCTGGATGAGTTCGTGAAATGGCTGTTAAGAGTAAATTTATTGCCTTCGAAAGTGGCATATTGGGCATTCTTAGAAACATCTAAGAGATCAAACCCACTGTCGTAATATTTTATACTTTTTATGTTGCGCAGCGCTGGGGGAGTTTCATCACTTTGTAGGTCGAGAGAATCAGAAAATGTATCCAGTGAGGTTAAGAAGAAAACCTCTATGCTTGGAGAGCCATTGTGAAATTTGACGTCATATATATTTTCTACTCCATTGTCTCTATGGATGTATTGAACATTTCCTTCGGCTTGTAATTCAACATGTTCTTTAAATGGGTTGCTGGTTATATTAATTCTATCAAAAACAAGAATATGAGGATTCTTACTGTTGACACGAAGCTTAACTTTGCTAGCAACGCCAGCGACACTCCACGACTTAAAATTACTGAAATAGAGATCCTCGTATAGTAGGTCAACTTTATAGAGGGCAAGTTGTTTTCTTAAGACGGAAATTGAGTTATGTATGGTTCTCGTGTGTACAAACCACATGACAAAATTCACAACTAAAAATATGCAAATAAGACTAAAGATGTAAAAAAGCTTTCTCATACCTGAGTTCCCTTTAATAAAATGGCGCGCCCAGAAGGAGTCGAACCCTCAACCTTATGATCCGTAGTCATACACTCTATCCAGTTGAGCTATGGGCGCAGATGTAAGTGTCCGTGAAATCTAACCTGTAAAAGACCCTATGTCAATTAGAACGAGAGAAAAAGTGTACTTTTGTCTTCAAATAACGCTGGTAAATTATATTGTGATGTGTTAGGTTGTTCCTCACCATAATATGCCGGTTTAGCTCAGAGGTAGAGCAACCGCCTTGTAAGCGGTAGGTCGTCTGTTCGATTCAGACATCCGGCACCATCCTTTATTTTTGATATATCATCCACTTCACATTTAGTGTTCATTTTTCTGTCATTCTGTGGTACAATCTACTTTGAGTGATTTTGAATTTATTGATTAGGAGCGTCATCCATGAAAGCAAAGGCAGTATCTAAGGAAAAAGAAAAGGGTTTTAGAGTAGGAGATACAGTGGTTTATCCCTCTCATGGTGTTGGCAGGATTACAGGAGAAGAGGTTCAGGTTATAG
Source organism: uncultured Candidatus Midichloriaceae bacterium (assembly GCA_964625465.1). GTDB lineage: Bacteria > Pseudomonadota > Alphaproteobacteria > Rickettsiales > Midichloriaceae > CAZLFQ01. Next base: position 42,618 of record CAZVFD010000010.1, read on the forward strand.
CAGGACATGAGATGAAATTATATGTCATCTCCTTTGATAAAGATAAAATGATACTCAGAGTTCCTAAAAATAGGGCGGATAAAGCAGGTCTTAGACAGCTGTCAACCTCTGCTGAATTCAAAAAAGCAATCGCTACTTTAAAAGGTAAGGCGAAAGTTGCTCGCGGAATGTGGAGCAAGCGCGCTCAAGAGTATGAGATGAAAATCAATTCAGGGAGCGTTGTTGCTATATCAGAAGTTTTAAGGGATCTACATCGAAACGTTGACGATCCAAATCGCTCTTACTCAGAAAGAATGATTTACGAATCTGCATTAGATAGATTTACACACGAGTATGCCGCCGCAGAAAGTATCGCACTTGATCTTGCTGGTAAAAAAGTTAGAGAGCTTTTAGAAAGAGCGAAACTCATCGATGCAACCGCTGAAGCTGCTTAGTTTTGTATTTAGTAAATTTTTCTTCAGCTGGTTGCTTCATTGTGCTGTCCCAAGAAGAGGTGGAGAGGTGGAGAAAATTACGTTTTGATAGAAATGCTCAAAACTTCGAAGTGTTGCCGTAGGTTTTGAGGGATTTTGATGTAATCTTTGCTAGTTGTTATGACCTTGCACCTTAATCTTTTAGCATGGTTAATCACCTCTTCTAATGACTCTTTGTCGTACGAAAAATGGTCGGGAAATATGTAGCTTTTGAGAATTTTTGCCTCAATGGATTTGAGAGTCTGAAGGAATTTAAAAGGGTTTGCGATCCCACACATACTAATATATTTCTTGCTCATATATCTTTTAGGGTTTTCTACAGCTAAAGTACACAGCGTTGGCTGAAGAGCTTTTAGGCTACTTGGAATTTTGTCACCAATTACGTAAAACTTTGTCACTCTCTTCATGGCATTGTATAGCGTTTCGCGAAGTGGTCCTGCAGGTAGCATCATTTCGTTGCCTAGTCCGTAAGCAGCATCTATGACTAGAATTTTTTCGTCTTGCACCAGAGAGAAATTTTGCAACCCATCGTCCATTATTAAAATCTTCGCTCCTTCTGAAATAGCGAGTTGTGCACTTTTATATCTATCTGGGCAAATATATGTTGGTGCGACTTGCGAAAGTAAAATTGGCTCATCCCCCACTTCTTTATATGTATGTTTTTGGGATACTTTATAGGCTCTGTGTGGGGTGCTTAAGGATCCCCTATAACCTCTAGACAGAAAAGCGATAGCCTCACCTTTTCTCATATATTTTTTTCCAAGTGCTATACAAAAAGGGGTCTTGCCTGCGCCCCCAACAGTAATATTGCCAACACATATTACTTTGGCATCAACTTTCTTTGGAAAAGAGAAAAATGCTTTTATACGAAACGATAGGTAATAAACCATCGCAAATGGTAATAGTAAATAATTGAGTATAGTTACGCGCTTCCAAAATTTTCTAATTCTTTGCTCAAGCATCTTTAATCGCTTTGCTAATAGATTTTACTGTTTCATCTAAAATGGAATTCACTTCATTTGCAACAATTAAAGCCTCTGAAGATAATTTTTTAACTAATTTTTTATCAGCTAGTAATTCAGCAACTGTTCGCTCAAGCTCTACTTGTGATTGGACAATTTGGATAGCCTTTGCGTTCACAAATTTCGCAACGATCTCTTTGAAGTTGAATGTATGAATGCCAGTTAGTATTGCACAATTAGAGCGAGCAGGTTCCAGTATATTTTGCCCACCGTGATTTATTAAAGACCCACCGACAAACACTATGTTTGATAGTGTATAAAATGTTCCTATTTCTCCAATGGAATCTACTATATAAATTCCTGACTTATCCGATATTGGTTTTTCTGTAGAGCGTAAAATAGTAGGTATTTTGAATGAATTGCAAGTGTTTAAAACTTCCGTTCCTCTATTCGGGTGGCGTGGCAAAATTATAGTTAATAAATCCTTATATTTGGACGACAGCGATTTGTGCGTTTTAATAATTTCCTCTTCTTCGCCTCTATGAGTGCTGGCTGCTAACCAGATGGTACGATTGCCAACCATCTTCTGTAGTTTTTTTAACTCGATTTCATCACACATTGGTTTAGGTGACGCATACTTTAGATTGCCAATGTAGGTAATTTTTTTATCTGATATAAAATACGCGATTTTTTCCATATCACTTTTGGTGCTGGGATAAATTTTATCAAATCTATTTAATAAGAATTTTGCAAGCTTTTCTATCTTTCTCCATAGTCTAAAGGATTTATCAGAGAGGCGCGCATTGAGAAGCATTGTTTGGGTGTTTTTAGATGTTTGTACTAATAAGTTCGGCCATATTTCAGATTCGACAAAAATAGCTAGGTCTGGTTTCCAGTGTTTTAAAAAAGACTCCACTGCTTGAGGTGTGTCTATTGGTAGAAATTGGTGAATAGTTCTTTCCAGGCCAGTTTTTTCTAAAATCTTTGCCGAAGTAAGTGTGCCAGTAGTAACTAAAAATGTAGCCTTTTTATGTAGGGGGATAAGTTCATTTATGAGTGGTAGAATAGAGTTTAATTCACCTACACTTGCAGCATGAAACCATAAGGTTTTACCAGCTGGTCGTGGCTTGGAGGCAACTCCAAATTTTTCTATATATCGAACAGGGTCTTCTTTTCCTAATTTTAGCCTGCTTTCTATGTGCCATTTTACGACAAAAGACAAGAGCTTAGTTAGATGATAATAAATCTTATACCAAAACATTAGTAATCCACTGTTAAATTCAATTCTTTATCTAAAGCAGTGACCTGCTCCATCATTCTCATCTCCAGCAAAGAGTCATCTGATTCATTAAAATAAATTGGGTTGCCAATTTCAATTTGAACGCTAGAAAATGGCATAGGAATTATAAATCGATCCCAGCTATTTAATATTGTGGCATTTGAAGTGGAATAGCAAATGGGGATTATTGGAGTTTTGAATTTGGCTGCAAGTGTAGTGATATTCCCTTTGATTTTAAATCTTGGTCCTCTAGGCCCATCTGGCGTGATTGCGACACTTATCCCAGAGCGCAGTGTAGAAATGATACCACGCATAGCATTAGTACTTTGTTTCCTTGAAGAACCTCTAATGGTTTTATGCCCATATGATGCTATGGCATGCGAAAGAAACTCTCCATCACCATGAGCAGAAATTACGGCTGAAAATTTGCCAAGAGTGGTCATATATTTTGGAAACAGTAAAATTCTGCTATGCCAGTAACTTAAAAAGCACAATTGTTTTTGATCTATAATTTTTTTAGATTCAGGAGCGATGCGAACCGAAACTCTACAAGTCCAAAAAAGAATTTGGACATAAACTTTTATTATGGCAACTGCCAATATTACAAATGCTCGACTTTTTAGAATACGCTTGAACACGCTGTTAGAATGGGAAATTAAGCATTCCAGGTGGTAAGCCCAGAGATCCTGTAATCTTTTTCATTTCTTCAGCCATTTTCGCATCTGCTGATTCTTTTGCGTTATTAAAGGCTGCTATTATTAGATCCTGTAGAACTTCTCTTTCTTCAACCTTCATTAAGCTTTCGTCAATTAGTATGTCCTTAACATCTCCCTTACAAGTTGATGAAATTTTTACTAAACCACCTCCAGCTTTGCCTTCGACGACTTCTGCTTCTAATTTTTTTTGCATCTCAGCCATCTTTGACTGGAGTGCTTGCGCCTGCTTCATTGCTTGTTGAATATTCATATTTTTCCTACGCTATTTTATTAGTCTTGATATCAAGAATTTCCATATCTGTAAAGGCATTTAGCATCTCCTGAACGGCGGGATGTTGAGATATTTTTTGTTTTTCAGAATCTTCAGCCTGTTTCTCAAGACTTGCTACAGTTTCTTGGCCGCGTTCAGAAGACGACACGATATTCCATTTATTACTTGTAATTTTACTTAGAGTTGCAGTGAGGGTAGATAAGAGAGTTTTATTGCTAGTATTCAATAATTTTAGATGCATATTAAAACCTTCTAATTTTACGAATTGTACATCATTTTTAAGTTGGTGTACTAATATCATCTCGTCGGAATCATGAAGTAATTTTAGTATGTCGCTAAAAGTCAAAGTAGGCTGGTTTGCCGCGTTTTGTTCTTCGGTTCGCCTGGGCACCCCCGCTTTTAGAGATGGAACATTGCTATTACTAGCTTGTTTCATAGGAATGGGCTCATTCTGTATGTTATTTATTATCTCCTCAGGACTAGGTAAGTTTGCAGCGTAGGCAAGTCTCACTAGCGCCATTTCAAAGCAGGCGAATGGGTCGTAGGCACCCTTCATTTCTTCTAGACTTTTCAGCATCATCTGCCATGAGCGCGCAATATAAGGTATTTCTAGTTGCTCAGCTAAATCTTTGCTTCGTTTTAGTTCTAGTTCTGCAAGCTCAATTTCGCTTTCTGCATTTTTAAGTTTCGCAATAGTGTGGTTTATTTTAAGTAGATCTTGCATGATGAGAACTGGATCAGCACCTTTAGCAAATAATTCTGTCGCTAAATCTAACGCGTGCTTTATTTCCCCTTTTAGTACATGTTCATAAAGATCATAAATATGTTCGACATCAGCAAGCCCTAACATTTCTCTTACAGTCGCCTCTATAAGCTTGCCTTGTGACAAAGAGAGTGCTTGATCCAGAATGGATAGTCCATCTCTAACTGATCCGCCAGAAACATTAGCTATCAGTTTTATCGCATTTTCTTCGGCTTCATATCCTTCTTTTTTAACTACTCCAGTGAAGTGTTTGTAGAGCGTAGAGATGTCAACGCGTTTTAAGTCAAAACGCTGACAACGAGATAGAATTGTAATTGGTATCTTTCTAATTTCTGTTGTAGCAAAAATAAATTTTACGTGAGCAGGTGGTTCTTCTAAGGTTTTCAAGAGGGCGTTAAAAGCACTATTTGAGAGCATATGCACTTCATCGATTATGTAGACTTTATAACGTGTTGAAACAGGTCTGTATCTAGAATTCTCAATTATTTCTCTGATGTCTCCAACTCCAGTATGACTCGCAGCATCCATCTCAAGTACATCTTGAGAACGTCCTTCGGAGATAGCTTTGCAGTGCGTGCAAACTCCACAAGGTGAAGGTGTTGCCTTACCATTGCCATCTGTGCCAATACAATTAAGGGCCTTAGCGATAATGCGCGCTGTTGTAGTTTTGCCAACTCCTCTGATGCCCGTCAGAATAAAAGCATGGGCGATCCGCTCAGAGTTTATGGCATTGGTAAGAGTCCTAATTAAGACATCCTGTCCAATCATGTCTTGGAAAGTATGTGGTCTATATTTTCTGGCCAGAACTTGATATTCTTTTGGCCCTGTTTCTTCTTCTGAAAAAAAGCTAGCTTGCATAGGAAAAAGTAAATTGTGCTTTGTGAAAGACTATATTATCAATTGGTACTAATAACTGCAATGATTAGTATTTATGTTTCAAAAAAATATAGTTCCGCATGCTGAAAGAGTGAGTTGGCTTCGATTATACAGGAGTCAAAATGTTGGAGCTAAGACATTTATAAATCTAATCAATATATATGGTACAGCCACGAATGCTCTAGAGAAGATAAATGAGCTAGCAATAAGAGGTGGGGCTGTTAGGGAAATAATTGTGCCGCAGCTAGGTGAGATAGAGGCTGAGTTTGAAAAAGTAGACAAGATCAATGCGAAAATAGTTTTATCGTGTGATTCTGAATACTCTAAATCGTTATCTGAGACAGAGGATTATCCTGCAGCAATTACTGTTAAGGGAAATATAAATTTATTAAATGCCAAGAGTATTGCTATCGTTGGCGCGAGGAATGCTTCAATAAATGGGTGTAATTTCGCAAAGAAAATTGCTGGAGAATTATCGGAAAAAGAAATAGTGGTGGTTTCAGGTTTGGCTAAAGGCATTGACACAGCTGCACATAAAGGTGCGAAGACAGAGCAAACTATAGCCGTTATTGCGGGAGGTATTGATCATATTTACCCAAAAGAAAACCACAAATTATATGACGAGATATCTGAAAAAGGATTGATGATAGCAGAGCTCCCTATAGGAATGGCGCCTTTAGCCAAGCATTTTCCGCAAAGAAATCGAATAATATCAGGATTATCACAAGTTGTGCTAGTTGTGGAAGCGGCAGAGAACTCTGGTTCACTTATAACAGCAAATTACGCTAAGCTGCAGAACAGGAAAATCTTCGCAGTTCCAGGATCGCCGTTGGATGAGAGGTCGGCTGGAACAAATGGATTAATTAGAAGGGGCGCAGCTTTATTTCAATCATCAAAGGATATTTTGGATTACTTAGAAAATCCTCCTAAATCTGTCTCATTGCTTTCAGATGTTGCTAGTAATTTTAATTCGCCGACGTTTAAGATGCCAAAAGATGAGGAATTAAAAGAATATAGAAGGGACTTGGTTGAGGCGCTGAACTATACTCCGACATCAGTTGATGAGATAATTGCAACCTTAGGGATTCCTATGCCGATTTTAAATCTGCTTATAATTGAGCTTGAGTTGGCAGGTAAGGTGGAGAGATTGTTTGGAAATAAGTTAGTAAGAATTGGTTAAAGTATATTTGATCCCGAATATTTTAATATCACCAGATTTCGAATTTCATATCTTCTTTATCAGCAAGGTTCGGCATGTCAAGTTCAGTTGGGTGTTTTTGGTCGCTCGATAATTTATAAGTTGTTACCAGGGATTTGTGGATATAGCTTAACTCAACTACCTTGGGTATACGGCCACTAGAATTGTTGGTCATGAACGAGAATTTGCTGGCAGCATTATTGCCATGTACATGTATCAACACAAAGTTTTTATCCAATTCTCTCAGTAAAGTAATTGCTTTATCAAGAATTTCTGTGTTGTAGACATGAAGCTCTAAAACGATGCCAGTTATGTTCGCATGGTGCTTATGTATGTCATCGAACGCCTCATATTCGGCTCCTTCAATATCCATTTTGATGAATATTTTTTTATCAGTTAAGTTTAAGTTTTTTAATTGAGTAGAAAAGGATGTTATTTTTTGAGAAGATGAATTGCGAGTATATAGAAATTTGTCTGTTCCAATGCATTCATTTACAAACGTAAAGAGTTTGCTGGTGCTAGAAACGCCGCTTAAGCCACAATCGAAGCCATAGGATCTTTTGTTATATTTGGAAGAAAACTCTTCTTCGAACGATTGATCAGTCGCGATGCCATATCCTAGCAATACATCTGCTGTTTTTAAGGCCTTGTCAGAGGTAATATAGCCACCGTCATTTGCCCGCCCTACTCTTGATAGGATGATTGCTCCTTTGCTATCGTAAGCCGAGGATACTTTTAACATGTCAACCAATACCTCTGCTTTGCTGTTAAATACAATTTCATCTCGTAAGATTTCAGTGATGTAAGTTTTTATCTTTTTCGAAAAATAGGTTTTTTTAATAGCGAATACAGCACTGCACAACAATATTACGCATACAGCTGTAATCAATGGTATGGCAATAAAGGATATGTATGGAGATAGTGTTTTTTCTTGCATGTTTAGCAGGTTTTATCCGATTATGTAGATTGGTGCTATTATAGGTGAAACTTGCTATTGAGTCTATCAAAAGTTTAGGGGCTGACACCTAATAAAATTCTTTTAGCAACTTTTTCAGATCGATT
>CAZVFD010000011.1:0-6387 GCA_964625465.1 uncultured Candidatus Midichloriaceae bacterium
TAGGCTGTTGCGCAAAAAAAACAGAATGTAATACAGTAAAAAACTGCTATCAATTTCTTTAAAATAGGATCCACGCTAAAGCCAATCTAATTATTTCTAGCAGATTTTAACATATTATAGGAAAAAGACTATAAAAACTGCTGAACATTATATTCGTTGTTTTGCATAACGTATTGTATGGCAGTTTTCTTTTCGGTATCAATAAATAGAGGGGCTCTAACGTTTACAGTGATCCTTTTTCTTCCATCTTCATCTTCTTTTGTGGCAGCTATTAGCACCATAGAAGCATCTTCTTGCAAGATGCCAATTTGCTTAAAAGCTTCGTCAAGATCAGCTTGTTGAATGAGTTGCTGGTTTTCTAAATCAACAGGTAATACCATAAAGACAAGTTCATCGGTTTGCGCAGACTGAAGTAGTAAAAACTGTTTGAATTTCTCTACAGGGCAGGGAGTTAGGTAGAAATCTTTAAATGAATTCATCCCTAACAGACCAAGCGGAAGATGTATGGTTTTATCTAGGTCAACACTAACTTCCCCAAATTTGTTAGAGATAACTTTTGTTTGTAGCGAGGTTTGTTCTTTTAATTTACGCATGGTAATCCCTATTTTATATAATCAGCAAGTGAGGTTGAATTAATTCTTACAAGAAGCATATAGGCCGCTTGAATTTGAGTTTGTATAGACATTAACTCGGCTGCGGCCATTGGCAAGTCAGTATTTTCGATTTTTCCAACTGTTTCATGGAGAGTATTAACATATGCTTCAGCGTCTTTGAGCTCAGATTCTATTTTCTTTGAATGACTGCCAATTCTTGAAATCATATTAGACAGTTCGGTATCTGCTTCATCAGACCAAGTAGCGGCTTGAGTATACTTTGTAGGATCGTTATTAAGTTTCCCGTCGATTAATTGGTGAAGACTTGCAATCATTTTCTGGAAAGTTGGGTTATTAGCAGTAATTCCATACTCAATTAAATGCTCCTCAGAAATCTGAGAGCTAACAATTGTGTTATCACCCTTGTAATAATTAGCTGTTGGAGTGTTTATAGCTACGTTCGAAACTTTAGTTATGTCACCAACTGGAACAACGTCGTATCTTGAACCTGCAAACAGAGATTGTCCGTTGAACCTTGCAGATAGATGATGCTTTATTGCGCTAAGATGATTCTGGGCAAGCACTACTGTATCTGACCTATTCCCCGATCCAGGATCTCTAGTTTGTTGAATTAACAATTTAACCTGTGAAGCAATTTCTTTTAGAGAGGTTACAGATCCTTCTATAGCTTGCATTTTATGGTTTAGGAGCTGATTATTCTTAGCGCGTGCAGTAATTGTTTCTAATGAGTTTCGCAAGTCTAAATAATTTTCAATTGGAGTTTGATCTTTTAAACCTTTGAAATCATCAGACTGTTTGGTGCTAGTAATCTGTTTGGTTATTCTCGCGAGTTCTCCTTGAGAAGACTGCATGCTGTTTCGCACTTGTTGTTGCGAAGTCATGGTTGATATTCTAATTCCAATAGACATAAAAACCTCAATTAAAAATGCTCATCAGTATTTGATCTAATTCTCTTGCTACGTTAATAACCCGAGCGTTAGCTACCATGTTCTGTTGATTAATCATCATGTTAGCTAATTCTTCATTTATATTCACACCTTTTAAATCTTGGATTTTCTCTTTTATAGAGTTGTGCATCAAGTTTGCTTGATGTTGGCTTGTTTCATATTTAGCCAGTGTAGCAGTATTAAATCCAATTATTTCTGCTGCATAGTGTTGCATGGAAACCGTAGTTGCTGGAAGCGTACCAGATGCTGCGAAGAAAATAGACTTCTCACTTAAGCCATTAAGCAAGGAAATATTTCTTATATCGCCAGTTGACACTTCGAAGGTGCTCAAAATATTCGCAGGGTTTGCTTGGTCAACTTGTCTTTGCAATTTTCCTATGGAGAGCTTATTTGAATCGCTTTTGATATCACTTCTTAAATCAAGGTAGTAAGCGGCATTTTTTGTGTTGCCAAAATTTTCTGGTGCATCCTTGCTGACAAACAAGTCATTTAATCCTAAGTAATAGGAAAAGCTATTTTTTGTGCCAACTATATTCGCAGCTGCATTGCCAAGTTGTTGACTGTTCATATTATCAATCGCAATATGATAGTCCCCACCCAAAGTTGTTAGCTGAAGCAAACCTTTATCTATAGAAGTGTCAATAGCAAGTGAACCTGCTGTATTAAACATCTGCGCACTCAAGAGTGGAGTTGTATAAACAGGATTTGAAATTGCCCCTTGGTTGTCTGCTGTATTAACCGAGAACCTGTGATTTTTCAATCCATTGAAATGGTTGCTTGCAGGGTTGTTAATTACAAAAGTCATTTGAGAGTCAAAATTTGATGTTCCGTCATTTACTCTAACATCTAAAGTGATAGTAAAAGGATAATTAACTGCTGCTGGAATATTTAATTTGACTGATGGACCAGTTGTTCCTGTTCTTTCGGTTGTGGCGGCTGCTATGGTATGCGCGGTGTTTACGTATGAATTCAAAATATTGTTTCCAAGCTGGTCAACGGCAGTTGCGTTCATAATTTGTGCAGTTGCAGATTTTCCAGAAAGATTTTGTAACTCTAAGTCAAAATCAAAAGTACTGCTTACTGCCATGTCTTTGTTCATTGCTACAAGCTTCACGTCGCTAATGTTGCCAAGTATGACAGAGTTATCATCTGTAATTTTTTTACCAAAGTGATAGTTTATCTCTTGTATAATACCTTCCAAATTAGCTTTGCCCACACCGTTGCCTGTATCTAATTTTGTGAAATCGAGTGTTAGCGGCGATGTACCAGGGACTTGTTTACCTTGGTTGTCTAATAGTACTATGCGAGATTGTCCAGAAAATCCGTAGTTTTGATCTCTTGCAACCAATGTGGTACCAGACATTTTGGTTGGCGAAAAATTGCTCGCTCCTTCGTTGTGAATTTTATTGAATTCTTCTTTTATGCCTTTCGCCAAAGTATCTAACTGTGATAATGCCTTGGGAATTTCTTTGTCTCTTAAGAAAGTTAGCGCCCCTAATTTACCTGATCTGATATTTGATTCTATTTCACTGCTTTTTCCACCTTCAACAATTACTCGGTTGAAATTTTGATCAACTTTATCGCTACTATAGTAACTAACTACAATCGGTTGTAATTCTTTGTCATTAAGTAAGTCTGTTAAATTTGATTGCGGCGTATATTTGAGGAAGAATGGTGATTCACCCACTATAGTTATTCCCTGAGAAGCCAACACTTTTGGCACTCCAGCAGAATCATAATACTTTGTAACCTCAAGAAATTCAGAGATTTTCTCCATGCTGTTTCTAAAGCCATCCTCGATGTTAACACGTTCCATAGTACCTCTTGGGAAGGCGGGCATGCTATTACTTTGTTTATAAGCAGATTCCAGATAGCCGTTTAGAGTATTGATAGACTTGGCAACTTCTTTATCAATTTCAAATCTAAACTCCTCGAATCGTTTAGCGGTAGCTGAAATTTTTGATGTTAAATCCTGTAAAGATTGTACAGCAAGTAGTTTGTGTGAAGAAGAGGTTGGAGTTTCCGAAAGGTTTTTTAACGCGATTTGAGTTTTGGTAATTAGTGAATCAATACTGTCTCCTTGACCAGGATGACCTAATTCACCATGCATCTTTTCTAGATAACTTTTTATTTCTGTTTCGTACCTATCGCTCGAAATTTTGCTGTATAGTGTATCTTGGAGAATCTCATCTACGTTTGAAACTATGTTTTGGATGTCGACACCGCCAACTTCGCCATTAATTATGCGAGTTTCTTTTTCAACGGTAAGTCTTGTATAGCCTTCTACCCCTACGTTAGCAATATTATGCGAATTGAAACCAATCTCTTTGCGACTTACATTCATCGCTCCAAGAGCAACCGAATACACATCAGCCATAACTACCTACTCACAAGGCTTTCGCCAAGATTAAACTTGTTCATTTAATGTCAGTGAAGCTGGGGTCTTTAATTTTGAGTTCTTAGGTCGTTTGCCGTGTTTATCATAGGTTTTCATCGGCGTGCTTGCATTCTCTACTGCTGCAATAACCAACTTAATCAACTCATCATTAAAGTACTTCGCTTTCATCAACTCTGAATTATTCAGAGTTACTGCTTCTTGCAATTCTTGTGCCACATTTTGTAGTAAGCTTTTTTGTTGCTCAGATAACCCCTTTGCAATCTCTGGGTTTTTGCTTAAAACATCCTTCATCGTTTCTACAAACTGAATTAGGTTAGTTTTATAAGTGAAGTTCTCAGATATTTTCTTCATGTTATTTGATTTAATATCTTCAACTTCAGCGAGTAGATGGTTAGTCAAATCTTTTACAGATTGAACGACAATCTCAAAATTAAAAAGGTGAATGGTGCTGCTTGCTACGCTCATTATCTTTGCCTCTTAATGTCTTTAGTAAGGGATTTTGCGATCCCAAGTCCTCCATTTTCAGCAACTATTTTGCCATATTCTGTAAGTAATAAATCTTTGTAAATATTTTCGGTAGCTTGGTTTTGAAATAATGGGTCTATTTTTACATCGGCATACATCTGTTGAAGCATTTTAGTTACTGCAACAGCTTCGTATTCTTTGGCAATTTTCTCTACTTCAGCGTCGGAGCTCATTTGTTTGCGCGCGCTTTCAACTTGCTGTCTATAAAGAGAGTCTCTTGATTGATTTACTTCAAGAGCGAAAGAAATAGTTGGAGAGAGAAAAAACGGAGCTAACAATATAGCTATCAAAAATGACGTTAAGCTAAAAAAAGATACTAAAGAACTTAATGGCTCGCGTTTCATCATCTTGTCTCTATTTCAGCTTGTAGTGCACCAGATTGTTTAATGGACTTCAATATTGCAACTAGATCTTTGGGTTTGACACCTAACATATTCAGACCTTGAACAAGGTCGCTAAGTTTTGTTGTTTCTTTCAGTATGGCTATCTCTTCACCAGGCTTTGAAGCTTGAGGTTTGTTTTTGCCTAGCATACCTATGTTGAATAAAAACTCCTTATCTTCGCTTACCTTTACTACAAGGTTGCCTTGGGCAATGGCGACGTTACTGACTTTAACATTCTCTCCCATTACAATAGTGCCAGTAGCCTCATCAATTACGATTTTTGCTACCATATCTGGGTAGACGGTAATATTCTCTAAATCAGCTAAAAAGCCTATAACGTTTGTAGCGTATTTTTCTGGAACAGAAATGCTTACTGTCCCAGGATCTTGCGCTGAAGCAATTTTGTTTCTTAAGGCTGAATTAATAGCCGTTTCAATCGCTCTTGCAGTTGAGATGTCTGGGTTTTTTAATGCCAAATTTATTTTGGACATATCGTTTAAATGGAAATCAATTTCTTTCTCAATTATCGCTCCATTTCCTACATAACCAGCTGTAGGATTGTTAGTAGCAGGTTTGCCCGTTTCATCTGCTGGCTTAGTGCCAATACTTATTTGGCCTTGCGCTAGAGCATATACTTCGCCGTCTGCACCGAGTAGTGGAGTGGCGAGTAGTGTGCCGCCTTTCAGGCTTTTGGCATCACCAATCGTGCTTACATCTACGGATATTTTGCTGCCAGTTCTTGCAAACGGAGGGAGTGTAGCTGTGATTGTAACCGCTGCAACGTTTTTAGTTTTTAGGTTAGCTCCTCTGGTGTTTATACCAAGTTTTTCTAAGAAATCTGTCAGTCCTTTTTCTGTAAACACAGAGTTTTTTAAATTATCGCCTGTGCCATTAAGTCCTACTACTAGGCCATAACCAACTAACATATTTTCTCTGACGCCTTCAAAATAAACAATATCTTTGATCCTAGACTCTGAATGGGCTAGGATTGGCATTAAAAATAATGATACTACTAATAGAAAACGCATGGCTTTAAAATTTGTTACTAAATTAATTAACCACTTAAAAGTATGCTAAGCAATTAAAATATATGAATATGCTCTTCAGCGAAAATCATGCCAGCTAAATTTGTAAAAATAAATCTTAAGGTTATACCGCAAGCTAAGATGAATAAAGTCGAAGTACCAGTTGTGGATGATAAAGGCTTCATAAATATCAAGCTTCGTGTTACTGCGCCTGCGGTTGATGGTAAGGCGAATGAGGCGGTGATTAAGCTTTTATCAGAGCATTATAAAATAGCTAAATCCTATATAGAGATTGTAAGTGGCTGGACATCGAGGCAAAAGGTGGTTATTATTCATAATCTTGAGCAAAAAGACCTCATGAAGAATGCGCAATTAAATTTGATTTAGCAATGCTGCAACTAAAACATAATTTAGAATTTAAGGAACTATATGAAACTTCTGGGTTAAAGAAGTTAGATAGTGCCTATCTAAATTTTATTAGCGACAGGTATCCTG
>CAZVFD010000011.1:6397-42522 GCA_964625465.1 uncultured Candidatus Midichloriaceae bacterium
ATCACAGACTCATGCTTGCAAGAGCAGAGTTGGTTGATGGAAAAGCAGAGTCAGATTTAATAACCGATCTTGCTCCAACATTGGAATATTTTATCTCCAATCTTTTTGATATTGAGCAGCAAGCGTCTGCCCTAGCACTAAGGCACAATGAGCTAGCGAATATTTTTAAATGCAAGCGTCTATTCGTACAAAGACAAGCTGCAAAAAGCTATGATCCCGCTAATGACAGTAAAATTCCTAATATAGAAAAACAACTTGGCATAGATGTTTTAAACGAAAAGCAGTTTGCTGATGCGGTAAATTCTTGGGAGATTCAAGGCAATGCAGAGCTCCTTGATATTGCAAAAATCTATGCTGCGTGGGCTGTGAATTCCGAAGCAGGAAAACTTAGACATTCTGATGGGGTTTTATTCAAAGTTCCAAAGAAAGTTGATGTTATGAATTTGATTCATACGGACAGAAATCAGGATGGCGTCCTATACTCTAAACATACTCATAATAGAGATGGATTTAATCTAACAGATAAAGGCCATACTTTAACACAAGCTTTGGATCAGGCAAATTACTGCATTCATTGCCACAATCAATTAAAAGATTCTTGTTCAAAAGGATTAAAAGATAAGGACGGAAATTTTAAAGTAAATGAATTGAAAATTACGCAAGCTGGCTGCCCGCTTGAAGAAAAAATTTCAGAAATGAATCTGTTGAAGTCACAGGGCGTAATCATTGGTTCGCTTGCAACCGCCATAATAGATAATCCAATGCTTGCAGCAACAGGACATAGAATATGTAATGACTGCATGAAGGCTTGCATTTATCAGAAGCAAGAGCCAGTTAATATTCCGCTTGTTGAAACACAAGTTTTGAATGATGTATTAGAGCTACCATGGGGATTTGAAATATATAGTTTACTAACTCGTTGGAACCCACTTAATTTCAAACGTCCTTTGCCCAAAGACGACACTAGTCATAAAATTTTAGTCGCTGGTTTAGGGCCTGCTGGGTTTACTCTTTCGCATCATTTATTAAATGAGGGATATACTGTTGTTGGAATAGATGGATTAAAAATTGAACCACTTGATAGTGCTATTTCAGGTATAGATCAGCATGGCAACAGATGCGATTTTTCGCCTATTAAAGATGTGAAAAGTTTGTATGAAGAACTTGGAAGTAGAGTTGCTGCTGGTTTTGGTGGCGTGTCCGAATACGGTATTACAGTCAGGTGGAATAAAAACTATTTAAAACTGATTAGATTGCTTTTAGAGCGCAGGAAAAGTTTCAGAATGTATGGTGGTGTACGCTTCGGCAGTAATATTACATACGAAACTGCATGGCAATTAGGGTTTGATCATATAGCCCTCGCTATGGGAGCAGGCAAGCCAAACTTACTTTCTATTCCGAATGGTCTAGCCAAGGGTGTAAGAACCGCATCTGACTTTTTAATGGCGTTACAGCTTACTGGTGCAGCTCGAAATGATACGATTGCTAATCTACAGTTAAGATTGCCAGTGCTTGTTGTGGGTGGGGGTTTGACTGCAATTGATACTGCCACAGAGAGTTTGGCATACTACCCAATTCAGGTTGAAAAATTCCTAACCCGCTATGAAAAAATTGGTGAAGATTTCTTAGCAGAGCTAAACTCAGAAGAGTTAGAAGTCGCAAAAGAATTTATCGATCATGCAAAGCAGCTAAGAGCTAATCCTAATAATAAGCTGGAGTTATTACAAAAATGGGGCGGTGCAAAAGTAGTCTATCGTAGAACACTTCAAGAGGCTCCTGCATATCGTTTGAATCATGAGGAAGTTGAAAAAGCTTTTGAAGAAGGAATCGAATTTGTTGAGAATATCACTCCAACTTCCATAGAGGTAGATCAGTATGAAAGCTGCAAGACTTTAGTCCATCAAAATGGTGTAATCGCTGCTAAAACAATATTTATTGCAGCGGGCACAAATCCTAATACTGTTTTGGCTAGTGAAGATCCAGACCATTTCAAATTAGACGGTAAATATTTTCAAGTCTTAAATAACTCTGGTGAAAAAGTAAATCCAGAAAAAGTTTCCAAACCAAAAGAACCATTTGTTATTACATCTTTAGAAGGTAATAAAAGTGTTAGTTTCTTTGGTGATATGCACCCATCCTTTGTTGGAAATGTTGTAAAAGCAATGGGAAGTGCAAAACAAGGTTATCCAATTATTTCAGCGTTACTTAGAAAAACACCTGCGCAAAACGCAGCAAATGCGCAAGAATTTTTTGCACAGTTAGATTCTCTTGTGATTGCGAAAGTTCACGAAGTAATAAGATTAGCGCCTAAAATTGTTGAGATTGTAATCTCCGCACCTTTAGCTGCCAGACAATTTGAACCTGGGCAGTTTTATAGGCTGCAAAATTATGAGGTGAACGCTCCTAGAAGCAATGATACTGTTTTTGCGATGGAAGGTTTGGCTCTAACTGGGGCATGGGTAGATAAGCAGCAAGGCAAGATTTCGACAATAATTTTAGAAATGGGTGGCTCATCAGATATATGCAAAAATTTGAAGAAAGATGAACCTATAATTCTCATGGGACCTACTGGTATGCCAACAGAAATTCCAGAGAGAGAAACAGTAATGTTAGTCGGTGGCGGGTTGGGGAATGCTGTGTTGTTTTCTATTGGCAAAGCAATGCGCGCCAAAGGTTGCAAAGTACTGTATTTTGCTGGTTATAGAAAAGTGGAAGATAGATATAAAGTTTCAGAAATAGAAGACGCAGCAGATAATGTAATTTGGTGTTGTGATGAGTTAGAGCTTACAAAGAATCGTGCGCAAGATTCTTCATTCCATGGTAACATAATAAAAGCAATCGAGGCCTATGCTGCAGGAAAATTTACTACTCCTATCGAACTAAAAAATGTAGATAGAATTATTGCAATAGGCTCAGATAAAATGATGGCAGCTGTTACATATGCAAGGCACAATTCTTTAAAGTCACATTTTAAAAATACGCATGTGGCAATTGGTTCTATAAACTCGCCTATGCAATGTATGATGAAAGAAATTTGTGGTCAGTGCATCCAAAAACATGTCGATCCAAAGACAGGTGAAGAGTCATTTGTTTACAGTTGCTTTAATCAAGATCAAGAACTTGATTCGGTAGACTTCAACCATCTGAATACAAGATTAAATCAAAATTCTTTACAGGAAAAACTCTGCAAACAGTGGATTGTAAAGTGAAATATAGATGCTGAAATAAATTCAGCATGACAGGAAATGGGACGCCGTCATCCCGAATTTATCAATGCGGCGCGTGAGTTTAGGGATATAGCGCGTGCTGAATCCTTAGTTAACTTATGTTTTTGTCATCATCGGGCTTGACCCGATGATCCAACTTTAAGGCAGATCCTAGTGTCATGCACTAGGATGACAAAGATTCGGCTTAAAGGTGGCTTGACCTAGACTAAAACCATGGGCGTAAGCTAATGGAAGCTTATTTAACTTCGCTGCACTTCGTGTCGGGATCTCGTAGTTTAGATACTGAGCCAACGACCTTAAAGCAGTGATACGGTTTGAACAACGCATTGATCAAAATGCTCATCAATTTTTTTTCTATATTCAGCAGTGCTCCAACTTTGTGCTTCTTTTTTGGCGCGCAATTGTTTGATGATTCTAATTATCTTCTCGACCAAAAATGTTCCAAACAGAATCAAATCTTTATTTAAATGTGAAGTGTTTGAGATTTTTGATCCACCATCATCTTGAACTAATTCTATAACTTTTCCTGAGTCACCAGAGCATAAAGATCTTAATCCTTGGAATCCTTGAAAGAATTTTGTTCTTGGAAATCTACTGTCAACTTCAAGTAAGGTTTGAAGTATTTGATTAAATCCTGTTGTTGGATAGCTCGGAGTAACAGCTTTAAGAAATAATTCGCACTTTGCCAAAAACTCAATTCCTTGAAAGCCTGTATATTCAATTTCCTCAAACATATAGTCCATGAAAGTGTAAACCGTCATTGCAATTGAGGCAACCTCTTGGGTTCTAACCTTCTGTGCTTCTCCGTTTCCAGAGCCTCCAGTCGGGTCAAGATAGTTTTTTAAGTGTTGTACGTGATCTTCCATATAGGCTCCAAGTACATTTCTGTTATTCTTGAGCTTATATAGATTTAGTTAATAAATAGTTAACAAACAAAAAAAGCCTGAACCTCAGTTATTACCAGGGCTTCAGGCTTTTAAGAGTTGCATTAAAGCTTATTGAATTGAAGCATATGGTAGAACTTCGCCATTTGGCCCAAGAACCAACTTTTTATTCTCATATTGAGCCGCCATGAAGTTTTTGCCTTGGCTTCTATAGTTAACTGGGAAAACGTTCTGCCCATTATATGTCCTGATTTTTGCCCCTGTACCACGGTTTGCTACGTTGTTTTTTGATCCTTTTTTTGCTGTTGCCATTATAAGACTCTAAATTAATTATACGTTCTTCGAGCATACTATGCTAAAATGTGTTTTTTAGCAAGGTTTAAGTATGGATAATATAGATAGAATAAAATTATTTTCGGGAAGCTGTGATTTTGTAATAGGGGCAATGAGCCTCGAATCCATTCCACCAACAAGTTTGCCAGAGGTTGCCTTTATCGGTAGATCAAATGTTGGGAAGTCTAGTTTAATCAATGCTTTGACCAATAGAAAGAGCTTGGCGAGAGTGTCCCAAACACCGGGGTGTACAAGGCAAATTAATTTTTTTGACTTAGTAGATAGAATATATTTAGTAGATATGCCTGGGTACGGTTATGCCAAGCGTGATAAAAAAGAAAAAGCTAAGTGGAAAGATCTTATTTACTATTATCTAACTGGTCGCCAGCAGCTTAAGAGGGTATATTTGCTGATTGATAGTCGTCATCCTTTGAAACAAGATGATATTACCACAATGAAATATTTAGATGACGCGGCTGTCTCATACCAAGTTGTTTTAACAAAGGCCGATAAGACCCCGAAGAAAGATTTGGAAGAAAATATTGAGAATATAATTCAAAAGATAAAAAGCCATGCTGCTTGCCACCCTGAGATATTAGTCACAAGTAGCGAGAGTAAGTTAGGCATTGATGATCTAAGAGTGGAAATTACAAAGTTTATGAACTTATAAGGGTGTTGATATCTGCGCTCTGTAGAGGCCTAGCAATCTGCTTGGGGGCATGATTAGATGAAAACATTCTTAATTTTTTGCGCGCATTTACTGTTTGTTAACCTTTCGTTGCGACAATTAGAGGTAGGTATATCAACTTCTGTGGTTGTCTTATGAAAAACACTAAAATTAAGCCAAGAATTGCTGTCACTTACAGTGAGAGTGTTGGTGGTCAGTCAGTTAAGTCAGTCATGGCAACATTAGCAGATTTAGAAGCTGACGTTGTTAATGCCGATTATAGAAAGATAATGCCGGCTACTGAAGATCTTGAAAAAATTTACGAAGATGAAGGGTTGAGACTTCAAAGATTTCAGGAGGCAAAAACAAAGGCTGTTGACTTTCTTAAGGATAAGGATTGTTTGATATTGTCAGGCAATAGTAAGATGATTGATCCAAGGTTGTATGGCGGAAATTTAAATGGTACTGACATTGATTTAGCTAGGGCAATAGCGGAGATGGCGTTAGTTCATGTGGCAATGCAAAGAGGTATGCCAATTCTAGGAATATGCGGTGGACACCAAGTGTTAAATGTTTATTTGGGTGGCGATTTAGAAGATTTGGATGCAGATTCTTTAAAGTCTCAAAGCTTTATGGATTATAGTGATGTAAAGATAGATAAGGATTCTGAATTGGCTGGGATGTTGTTGGCTAAGTCAAATTCGGATGGTGAGGTAGTTAAAAGGCTGTTTGGAGCTCATAACCAATTTGTTAAGAATATAGGAGGTAAAGGACTTATCTCGGATGGAGGTAATGATTATCTGAAAACTGTGGCGAAGGCTAATGATCGTGATAAAAATGTTGAAGCTGTGGAAGCTAATTTCGGATCACCAGTATTGGGTGTGCAATTTCATCCTGAAGTAGGTGCAAAAGGGCTTCCATTAGCTAAAATGGCCTACCAAGCTGAAAAAGAAAAAGACGTAGTAGGTAATAAAAATCTTTTTAAATCATTTTTAAAATCTGCTGAAACTTTTTGTAACAAAAAAAGAGTTTTGGGAGATCTAGTGCTGGACCAAAAATCAACATTGAAGCATGTAGAAAATATAAAAGAGACGTCGGCAGTACAAGTTGTAGAAGATGACAAAAAAGCTGCTAATAAACCCAAAAGTATAAAAAGTGAGCCTAAAAAGCAAAGAGTCGGTTTTTTCAAGTCTATAGCGAATTTATTGTGGTACTTCTTGAAAAGAAGAGCAGCTTTCGCTGTAAGAAAACCATTGAGTAAAAAATTGGTACACACCAAAATAAAGGAAAAAAAGAATGTTGATTCAAATAAGGCCCTAGCGAAAACAGCGAAAACTATAAATCCTAGATCTATATTTATGGAAAGTGTTGGAAGCACCAGCCTATCTTCTTTGGATAATCAAGGTTTGGTCTCTAAAGATATGTCTGTAGAAGTTAGGCCGTTGCCCCAAAAAGAATTGGAGAAGGCATTGGGTGGGAAAGGTGAAAGTCAGGAAAAAACCGCAGATAAAGCTAAATCTTTGTAAAACTATAAGTGTAGCTTACTTCTGAGCATGGTTTGCATACTTGGGCTGCTGAGATGTACGCAAACTATGGCTTTAATAAAAATAGGACAGAATATACCGCAGCCAGAAGGTTTTAAGGCCTTTATACCTAATCATTTTCCCCCAAAGGATTTTTTATTGATAAAAAATCCTTACTTGTATTTTTAGGTGTTTTAGGTTACAATTAGGTTGTGGTAGGTAATTACCTACGCTGTGCCTTTGATGCTCCCTTCCATCGGTTGGACATGAGTCTTAGGAATTCAGGCGGCGCAGGGTCTACCACCTACTTTGTTGGTAAATAGATCTCGTCATACTTTACCATTTTACTAAAAATTTTGTACCAAGATTCGTCTTTATCTTTGTATTTTCTGGCTATACCCCAGCAAAATAGATCTACTGCTTGAAGGCAAGGGTTCTCAGATGAAGACTCGTGAGTAATGTTTAATCTTGTATTTAATGGTAGGATTGCGCCCACTTGATTCTCGATGTATATATTAAAATCTTTAATCTCCTCTTTATTTTTGCACTTATCTAAGATGAGATTTACATGGGCTGTGCTGTTTTTTATTTGAGTTTTTTCGATTATGAATCGAGCAAGAAAATTATAGAGCTTTTTTTTACCAGTTTTAGTCTTTAGGTGCTCTTCTACTCGCTTTTTGTTTAGTGTCACGCTATAAATATTCCATCCTGTTTTAGGAAGTAGATTGTAGAAATATTCTTTTATTTTTGAAGTTGTGGACGCTCCCTTGAGTTCTTTGTTTTTTCTTTTAGATTTTTTATGATTTAGTTTGTTTCTTATAGTTCTTTTTGCTGCCTGTCTAACTTTATCTGCAATATCTTTATTATAGCAAATTAGAATTGTCACTGTGAAAAACAGAGAGGTATTTGATTTACTCCAATCAAAACCTAAGTCCCCTGATTCATCTAAATAAACAAACATAATTTTGTTCCAGAAGGTTGAAGATCAACTTCAATAGCTTAATTCACCAAAAGTTTCCATTATTAAGTTAGAGCTTGAATCATATGTGATTGTGGTGAACAAAGTTTCATTGACAACATAAGCCCTAGATTCTAGGATTTAGCAGATTTTAAGAGGTGATATGCCTAGTACAAGATTTTTTAATAAAGCTGGTGAGTTTTCTGTTGCAGAGTTAGCACAAGTAGGGAATTGCAAAGTCATAGGCGATGAATCTTTGAAGATAAAAGATATTGCTACTTTAGAAGGTGGTGGGGTAGGAGATATAGGTTTTTTGAGTAATGTAAAATACGCTGCGGCATTTCAAAATTCAAAAGTCTCGGCATGTATATTAGAAGAGAGATTTGTTAAGTCAGCCCCAAACGGGATGATTCTACTTGTTAGCACAAATCCATACCAATCATATGCACTAATCGCGGCTAAATTTTACCCATCAAAAATTGCAGGTTACTATAAAGCTCCATCTGCCACAATATCTCCATCGGCTAGTGTTCATGAGAGTGCTTATGTTGGCGAGAATGTAGTGATAAGTGCGAATGCGGAAATCGGTGCAGGATGTTATATAGGTGCTGGTACTTTTATTGACGCAGGAGTTGTTGTTGGCAAGAATACGCAGATTAAATCTAACTGCACTATTGCGTATGCGGTGATCGGAAAAGATTGTATTATCCACCCTGGAGTTAGAATTGGTCAGGATGGTTTTGGTTTTGCGCCAAGTGCGCAAGGTATTACAAAAGTTGAGCAGCTAGGTACAGTAGTAATTGGAGATAATGTTGAAATAGGTGCTAATACTTGTATCGATAGGGGGGCAATTGAGGATACTGTAATCGGCAATGGAACAAAAATCGATAACTTAGTTCAGATCGGTCATAACGTAAAAATTGGGCAGAACTGTTTTATAGTTTCGCAAGCGGGTGTTGCAGGAAGCACAGTAGTTGGAAGCAGAGTAATGCTAGGCGGTCAAGTTGGAATAGCTGGGCATGTAAATATAGGTGATGGTTCAATGATCGCTGCGCAAAGTGGTATTATGGCCGATGTTGCCCCAGGTTCAGTGCTAGGTGGTTCACCTGCAGTTGGTATCAAGCAATGGCACAGGATGACAGCCTATTTGAAAAAAGTTACAGATCGAACAGTGAAAAACAAAGAAGGAAGCTACAATGAGTAATATAATGCACGTAGAAAAAATAATGAAGATGCTGCCGCATCGATACCCACTTTTGATGGTTGATCGCGTTGTGGAAATCAATGGTGATAAAGGAATTGTGGCGCTTAAAAATGTAACAATTAACGAAGAATTTTTCACTGGTCACTTTCCTTCGCATCCTGTAATGCCGGGGGTTTTAATTATTGAAGCGATGGCGCAAGCAGCAGGGATATTTGTAATCCATAATACATCCGACATTGATCCAGAAAAAAAAGTAGTATACTTCATGTCAATTGAAGAAGCTCAATTTAGAAAGCCGGTTGTTCCGGGTGATTCTTTGTTCCTTCACGTTGATAAAGTAAAAAATCGAGGTAACGTCTGGAAGATGAAAGGCGAAGCTAAGGTTGATGGGCAGAGAGTTGCAAATGCAGTTTTCTCTGCAATGATCGTTGATAAAAACAAGGAAGTGTAAATCATGGCAATAATTCATCAGACTGCAATTGTTCATCCAAAGGCAAAACTTGCTTCAACAGTTGAGATTGGACCATACTGTACGGTTGGCGAAAATGTAGAATTGGCAGATGGGGTAAAATTGATCTCTCATGTCTGCTTAGATGGCATCACAACAATCGGAGAAGGCACTGAAATTTTCCCATTCGCCGCAATTGGTTTGGTTACTCAAGATTTGAAATACAAGGGTGAGAAATCGCGCCTTGTGATTGGTAAAAATAACAAAATCCGTGAGTATGTTACAATCCATCCGGGTACAGCAACTGGCAGAATGGAAACAGTAGTGGGTGATAATTGTTTGCTAATGATTAGCTCGCATGTTGCACACGACTGTATAGTTGGAAACAATGTTTTAATGGCAAACCACGCTACGCTTGCAGGCCACGTTGAGGTGGGCGATTTTGCAATTATTGGTGGGCTATCTGCCGTCCGACAATTTGTAAGAATTGGTCAACATGCAATCATTGGTGGCATGAGTGGAATTGATCAAGATGTAATTCCTTATGGTAATGCTTACGGTGAGAGAGCAAATCTTGAAGGTTTAAATTTAGTTGGTTTGAAGCGTAGGAATTTTGATAGAGAAACCATCAACGGTTTGAGAGAAGCATATAGGATTTTATTTTTAGATGACCAAGAGGCTTTTGATAAAAGAGTAGAGGAGGTTGAAAATAAATTTGGTAGTAATCAACATATTATGGAAGTTTTAACTTTTTTAAAGCAGGATACTTCAAGGGCTGTATGTTTTCCTAAAGGTAAAAAGAAGTAATGGCATTAAAAGGTATAAAAAAATTAGGAATAATTGCGGGTGATGGCTATTTGCCTCGCCATGTCTATGATGCGTGTATAGAGTCCGAGACTGAAGTAGTAGTCATTGGCTTAGATAACGAAACTGATTATGAAATTTTTGCTGATGTAGAGATTAGTAAATTTCCTGTTTTTAAAGTTTCTAAGATAATTAAAAAATTAAAGGATGAAAAAGTTTCGCACATCACCCTTGCTGGTAAAGTTAAGCGTGCTGACATATCCCGTTTGTTATTGGACTTAAAAGGCGCCAAACTTTTTGCTCAAATTATCAAACATGGTCTGGCTGATAATAGTATCCTGCAAACAATCATTCGCTTTCTTGAAAAGGAAGGTTTTGAAATTATTGCGCCAGAAAAAATAGCCTCTCAAATAGTCATCGGAAAGGGTTGTTTAACAAAAACAAAGCCGAATAAAAATGCTTTAGGTGATATTAAGAAGGGTATGAAAGTTCTTAAGGGGATCGCAGATTTCGATGTTGGTCAAGCGCTTGTAATCCAGCATGGTCTTGTCTTAGGTGTAGAAGCGGCAGAAGGAACAGACGAATTATTGAAAAGATGTGGTGAGATTAAGCAATCTGGCGATGGACCAATACTTATTAAGATTTCAAAACCTAAGCAAGATAGGCGTGTAGACCTTCCCTGCATAGGTTCAGAAACAATCAAAAATGCAATAGAATTTGGTTTTAGAGGAATCGCTGCGGAAGCAGGCTCTGCTTTAATTTTGGATCAGGACTCAACGATTAAACTCGCCAATCAAAATAAGATTTTCATCGTTGGTGTTTAAGAAATAGATGCTGAGCCAAGAGCCTGCGAAGCGAATTCGGCGCGCATAATTTGTGATGGAAGCGTGCTGACTTTGTCATGCTGAACTTGTTTTGTTTCGCAGGACATCGGCTTATCATCAAGAAAAGGCAGATCCTGAAATAAATTCAGGATGACGAAATCCTAGAAATGTCATGCTGAACTTGTTTCAGCATCATTGTAAAGGTGAAAATATTCGATGATAGAAAGGCGCCTTGTCATTCCCACGAAAGTGGGAATCTAGTTTGTCGAAAGCCTAGATCCCCGATTTCTCGGGGATGACAAAAAGAGGGATATAAACGACACGATCTGCCCCCAAGAATATAATCTCTATTCTGTATGCTCTGAAGTGTCGGTTGATTTATGCAGTGCGTCTGAATCCATTACAATCGCATCATGGTGAGTATGCGAAGAGGAAGATTCGATTGGTTTGACGTCCATTGACTTTATAAAGCCTTTTACTTCAGTTGCAAATTTCGACAAATTGTCAACTTTCCAGTCGTAACCTGCTTTATCAGAGGCAGCCTTGTGTGCAATTGTCTTATCGAAGCCATTGGCTGAACTAGCGAAATGTTTCATTATCTCTTGTTTTTGTGTATCAGAGAATTTGTTATTAGCAAGAACAGCTTTTTGAAGATCTTTTGCATCCGCGCCGCATGCAATGAACAAATTGATCTTGTTTGAATACTCGTTAATCAGCTCAGAATCCCCTGTAAAGCCACCTGAATTTACACCAGTTTTGTTTAACATCTCGGTGACCGCCTTCTCTAAGGCCGTTTGGCCTGCGCTATTTTTTATATTTACAATTGATGATATTTTATAATCTCTTATCTCTACGGCGCTGTAGTCATATTCTTCTGTTGTTGCGTCATGCAGCCAGGTATCTACGCCGCCACTGAATGGTAAATCAGCTGCCCCAGCAACCTTTAACACGGCAACAAGCTCATTGTTCCCAAGTTCTTTTGCAAGTTGCATCGCAGTTTTTCCTTCAATATTTTGGGCATTAAGATATTTTTCAAAAGTCTCTCCGTTTCTATTTAAGCTGTCCGAGGATTTTAATGTTTGGATCATGATGGTGCCAATCTTGGCTATAACAGTATTATCTTCGATTGTAGTCGTTGCAAACTTATGTTGTGCTAACAGGTGCAGCGGAGTGTCCTTAACGCCACTTAATCCTCTGTCCACAAATCCATCAATACCCATTGCTTTTACTACCATTTCTAGGGTCTTCTGATCTCCACTCTGCACCAACTTAACTATGGCTCCCATTCCATTTTTTTCTTCAAGAAGTTTTAAGTTGTATTGGTGATATAGAGATTCTGATCCTGGCCCGAATGCTTTGACAAATGATTCTTCATCTTTTAAAAAGTCGTTACCTTGTTTCTTTATAGTGTCAGCTATAACATCGCCAATTGTAAACCATCTACTCATAGTAACCCCGATAAGTATGTTGTCCTGTATTTAAGTGTATAAGCGGCGGGGGGGATTTACAAGGAAAAAGTTGATATAATGATAAAAATGTGAATTTATTTTATTTTTTAACTCTTTTTTAATTTTTCTTCCGTAAGATGGGTCGTTTTTATCCTAGCGAAGTAAAGCCCCAGAGCGTTAGCTCAGGGATATAGCGCTTGCAGTATCCTTAACTAACTTATGTTTCTGTCATCATCGTTCATGAGAAGATGATCTACATTGAAGCTGGATCATCGGGTCAAGCCCGATGATGACAGAATTTCTTTTGTTTGTTGTCATCCTCGTGTTTAACACGAGGATCTCATTTCAATATAGAACCTAGTGTCAAGCACTATGATCCAACTTTAAGTTGTATCCTGTAGTGTTAGAACGGAGATACTATATCCAAGACTTGCTTGCCATATCTTGGCTGCTGATAATCAGAAACATTCCCTCTGCCGCCATAGGAAATTCTCGCTTCTGCAATTTGGTCTAGGGTTACAGAGTTCTGCGCGCTTATATCCTCTGGTCTAACAATGCCTTCTACCGTAACTTCTCTTAATTCATTGTTCACCCTAACTTCCTGCGAGCCTCTGATAACTAGATTATTGCTTGCTAGAATTTTTGTTACAGTTGCAGCAATTGTTGTATTAATAGTTTCTTTCCTATCTATTTTTCCTTCGCCTTTGTTGTTGTCAGTAGTGGTGACGCTTATCAAATTTGATGGATCCCCTCCGTTTGGAAGTAATTTTCGAGCGAATTCTTTTTCGAACCCGCCAAATGCTGGTACGCCTGTGGATCCATTGTCGTTACGTTTAGTTTCGGTTTTGTTATCAAGTTTTGCACTGTCTTGAATTACAACTACAACTTTCAGAATGTCGCCAACCGAGCGCGCGCGTTGATCGCGAAAAAATGTTCGTGCCCCTTGTCTCCAAAGAGAATTAGCTGTTTTGACGTTTGTGGTTTTAACTTCACCATTTGCTTCATCTTCGCCTTCAGGATACTGCCCAGAAGAAGATGGTTCATAATCATTCATTTGATTCAGGTCAGGAGCTCTGCCAACTCTAGACAACCTATCTGCTACATTGCAAGATGTTAAAACCGATATCAGAAAAATTAAAACTACATGTTTCATGAACTACCTAGCAATACAGTTTGAGAATCAACAACTCTTGCTTGTAAAGTTTTATTACTATCTAAATTTTTTACTCTGATAAACTCGTCTTGTCCACCTGATTCTAAAACTTGACCTCTGGCTTCAATTTGTAAATTATTTTTGCGATATATTATTTTTACCTCATCACCTTTAGATACAATTGTTATTGTACGTAAGTTGTTTCTTGAAACTATTTTGTCGGCCAAAATGTTATGTCTGGCCTCTTTGCCAATAAGTTCTTCTGAATTTGTCACGGCATTTTTTAGGTTTTTACTTTTTGCTACTTTAATACTTCCTATATCTTCTTCACTTATTATTTGTCCAACACGCAAATCTTTATTCAATGCAGCTACTTCTATAGCTTCTTCGTATTTTCCACCGACAATACGCGCTGCTCCATTTTTTCCTAAACAGTGAGCCCGAAAAACTTTCCCATCATACTCAATCGAATTTATCTCAAGATCTTCTGTAGCGGATTTTGATTTGCCAATAAAAATGCTGACCACAACTTTATTTAATTTTTGTTCGTCAGCAATGCGGCTTTCAAGTTCTTCAATGAAATTGGCGTGTGCACAAAAAGGTATTAGCAAAAGACATATAATTAGTATCGGCTTCATAGAAATAATTTATTATTCTTACAGAGAGCATACTACTTATATTCTTAAGATTTCAATAAATTAATTAAGAAGATCTTATCTCAGAAGCTTGCAGTCTTTAAACCTTCACGAAGGTAGACATACCCAGTTACTAAAGTTAGGATGGCTGCAGACCAAATTAAAATTTTACCAATTAAATCTAAATTAGGAATAAGTGTAACTTTTTCTCCAAGTAGAAGAATTATAATGGCAACCATCTGTAACGCAGTTTTAGCTTTTGCAAGGTTGCTAACTGGGATGCTTACCTTGAATTCTGCCAATGATTCTCTAAGGCCAGATACCGTTATTTCTCTCAGCAAAATTAATAAGCAAGGTATAAAATGTGCTCTATCAAAGTGTACAAGCATTACAAGGGTAGATACGACTAGTAGCTTGTCAGCGATTGGGTCAAATACCTTGCCGAAGCTTGAATGGGCGTTATACCTGCGGGCTATTAGGCCATCTAGATAATCCGTAATACTCGCAAAAATGAATATTATTGCCGTTACCCAGTGTGCGGCTTTACCATCAAGGTAAAATGCAACTATCAGAACTGGTATAAGGGCAATTCTAAGCAAAGTCAGGTAATTAGGTATGGTTTTTAACATTTTAGAGGCTTCAAAGTTGCTAATCTTTAGCTTTAGGCATCCCATTTTTGCAGCTATAAACCAACTTGTCAACGCTTGTTAACAGCAAAATCTTAATAAAAAAGATATTGACATCTTAACATATACTTATTTACAAGTCTGCGTAATCGTAATATAATCAGTATAGTAGAAGAAAATTGTAAAATTTATGGCAAAAAACTTACAGCCGACGATATTAGTTGTTGAAGATGATGAATCTATCTCTTCGATAATAAAGTATAATTTAAAAAAAGCCGGCTACATGGTTAATCTGGTGGACAATGGTAATGATGCCATTACTGCAGCCAAAAGCACTATCCCAGATTTAATCCTATTAGATTGGATGTTGCCAGGTATGACAGGCATAGATGTTTGCAAAACTCTACGATCACAGCCTGAAACTGTGAATATTCCAATAATAATGCTATCAGCTAAAGGTGAAGAAATTGATAAGATCACAGGTCTAGACCGTGGTGCTGATGATTATATTACAAAACCATTTTCTCCAGTAGAGCTTTCTGCCAGAATCAAAGCTGTGCTTAGAAGAATCAGGCCTGCATTCTCGGGCAAGTTTTTGGAATTTGAGGATATCAAAATTGACTTATCAATGCATACAGTTGAAAGAGCAGGGCAAGAACTTAAACTCTCTCCAATTGAATTTAAAATTCTCCAATCGCTCATGGAAAATCCGGGTAGGGTACTTTCTCGCGAATCTATCATGGATAAAATTTGGGGTGCAGAAATTTATGTAGGCACAAGAACAATCGATGTGCACATTACAAGACTTCGCAAAGCTTTAATTGCAAGTAGTAAAGATGGTAATGACATCATCAAGACGGTTAGGCTCGGTGGATATGCATTAAAATCTTCAAAGGATAAAGAAGAATAAACAATTATAACGGATTCCAAGATGGAATTCTTGAAAAGAAGATTTATAGATAATAAATCACTCGTTGCAAAAGCAAATAGCTTTATTGTAAGAGATCATTTCGGTCAAATATACCCCATATTTCTATCTTATTTTTTAGCCATTTTGTTTAGTTCTATCATGGCTTTTTTGTTTGAAGGAGATCCTCTTTTAATTTCAGGAATATTTGTAATTTTTTTCGGCGCTGCCTGTCTAATTAATGCATTGTATGTTCGCAAATTTAACGAAATCAATAATGCCATAGAATTCCAAAACGCTATCTATTCAGCTGCACTAAGAGGGGATTGTGAGTATTGCTTAATCTTTAATGAGGAGGGCGATATTGTATATGCAGATCCAAGATTGCAAAAGTTATCTTCTTCAAAAACTTTTAAGAATGTTTCCGAGCTAGATATTTTATTAACAACATTCAAAGTCTCGCCTGAAAAAACTCAAATCATTCATGATGTAATTTTTAGAGATAAGTACTCCAGCACGGAAGCAAAATTATCGCATCAAAGCAAATCTGATAGATCGATTTTATTAAAGCCGTTTCACATTGATGACGGTGATTTTACAATCTCAGTTTGGCAGCTCGAACGCCCAGCTGGATTTACAACCCTCAAGATCTCAAGAATAGATGAAGATCAAGAGATCTCCAAAATAGTTGAAGATATAGCCGTGGGCTTCTATGAACTAGATCATATGGGTCATATTGCCAAAGCTAATGAGTATTTAGCAAAAATGTTAGGTTATGGAAAAACTGAATTACTAAATCTCGACTTAAAATTTGATAATTTGGTTAATAAGGAGGAATCAATGGATTCCTTGTTATCAAACCCTAAAATGGCCAATTCATTATTAGGCAACTGGCAAGGATTCTTGACGTTAAAAACTAGGTTGAACGATCATGTGAATGCTTTTGTTATACAGAAAGCATTTTTCAAAGCATCGGGGCAAATTGATAGAGTGGTCGGTTATGTGATAAGACTTCAAGATGATTCTCTAATGGTAAAATCAAAAGGAGTTGAAAAAGGATGGATCGATTATAGTTGGAAATGCTTTTTTGAAAATTCGCCATACCCAGTTTCAATCTTAGATAAATCAGGTTTTGTTTTGAAAGTAAATAAAGCATTTGAAGATATCCTTCCTTCAAATTATCTAGGCGAAACATTTGATCAGATATTTAAAGAAGATGATAGGCAAATAATATCCACTCAAATTAACGACATAGTATCAAAGAATGCTAAGCCTACCCCAATTAGAAATATCAAGATGAATGGTGCAGAAAAACTTCTCGACGTATATCTTGGGAAAATTCTAGATCTTAATGGTGAAACCTATGGGTTCATGGTTCGTATTGCTGATGTAACGCAGCAGCGAGAATTGGAGAGCAGTTTATCACACGCACAACGAATGCAGACTATTGGATACCTAGTTGGTTCAGTTGCCCATGATTTTAATAATCTACTCACTGCAATTGCCGGATTTTGTGATCTCCTCCTATTAAGACATACTGCAGGAGATCCATCTTTCGCGCACATTATGCAAATCAAACAGGGGGCGGATCGTGCTACTAACCTAGTAAGAAGGTTATTAGCTTTTTCAAGGAAGCAAACATTAAAGCCGCAAGTGGTAAATCCATCAGAGTTATTCTCTGATTTCTCTTCGTTGATCCAAAGATTAATTGGTGGAGAAGTGAACTTTAGCCAAAAAATTGATCCTAACGTATGGGCTTTAAAAGTTGATCCTGTGCAGATGGAGCAGGTTGTTTTAAACCTTGTTGTAAATGCTAGATATGCCATGAGTAATGGTGGAAATTTGCAGATTAGAGTTAAAAATGTTCGACTAGAAGATAATGATCTAGTATTCAAAGATTTAAAGGCTCCAGAAGGTGAGGGGCTGCCACCTGCAGGTGAGTATGTATGCATAGAGGTTGAAGATACTGGATTAGGCATCCCTCAGGATATAATAGTAAAAATATTTGAGCCTTTCTTTACTACTAAGCCTGAAAAATCGGGTACTGGACTAGGCCTATCGACTGTTTATGGTATAGTTCATCAGTCGGAAGGGTTTATATATGTTAAAAGTGAAGTAAATAAAGGTACTACATTTGTTATATATCTAAGACGCCATAAAATAAGTGTAGATGAGCAGATCGAGCTGCAAAGGATAGAGCAAGAAAAGATTAGAGAAGAATCTCAGAACAAACTCGATTATTCAGGGCATGGTTTGATTGCTTTGGTTGAGGATGAAGAGTCGGTGAGGTTGTTTGCTAAAAGTGTTTTAATTAACAAAGGATACAATGTTATTGAGTTCAGTTCCGCCAAGGTGGCGCTAGAACGCATACAAAACGACCTAGATAAAATTGATCTGATCATTTCAGATGTAATGATGCCTGAAATGACTGGCCCAGCATTTGTTAAAGAGATTCAAAAAATTAAACCTAATATAAAAGTCATATTCGTTTCTGGATATGGGGAAGAGGCATTTAGCGAAGAGTATGGTGATAGGCGGGATTTCCACTTTATATCCAAGCCATTTAGCCTGAAACAATTAACTTCTATGGTAAAAGAAGTGTTGCAAGGAGGGTAATTTTGAAAAAATTAACTTTTTATTAACCATTACTCAAATAGACTCATTATATAAGGTGAAAATTAAGTAATAAAATGGGCAAAAAGAAAAAGAAATTGGTGGAGACGACTGGGATCCAAATAACAGACAAAGTTATCGCAGATATTCAGGGTGCGCTCATTGATACTTCGCCACACAATGCATTCGAGCAGATAGTTGAGAGTTATGAAGAGGCTCTAGAAAGCCAACAAATGCAAAAAAAAGATTCCGAAGGAAAAGTTTATATTCAGAAGAGGTTTATAGATAATATGGCAATGTTAAAAAAAGCAGACAACTTCGTATTGAGGAAACATTTTGGTAAGACCGTACCACTATTTGTTACGTACGTAGTTGTGTTTTTACTTTCTATGGGTTTCTTAGTTGTTAATGAAGCTAACACAATGCTTGTAATTATTGTCTCGCTACTTATAGGAGCGGCAGCTTTGGTAAATATATATTATCTGAAAAAATTCCATAGAATTAACAATGCTATAGAATTTCAAAACTATATCTACGCTAATGCAATGCGAAGCGACAATGAATTCTGCTTGATATTTAATGAAGAAGGGGAGGTGGTTTATACCGATCCTAGGTTGGAAAATCTAGTTACAACAGAAGAATCCAAAAGCGTCTCTCCAATTGATTTATTGCTTCTCTCTTTTGAAGTTTCACCAGACAAAATAGATGCTATTAAGGGCGTGGTATTCCGTAACCAAGGAAAAGAGCAAATAACTGAAGATTCCAATGTTAAGGGAGATCTAAATACGCTTATTCTCCAAGCGATTAAAACAAGAAAAGGCACGTATACAATAAGTGTTTTTGAATTAAATAACCCTGTGGGTTATACAACGCTAAAAATGACTAAAATAGATGATGGGAAGTAATGAATTTAAAAGACAAGCCATTACCAGATAGCCTAGAAACCATTGAGCAAATGCTTGTGGGCATCAGTGGTTCGCTTATCAATTCATCGCCTGCAAATTCACTAGAACAAATTTTAGCTGAGTACGAGAAAAACCTAGAATTCCTTCAATTTGAAGAGGCAAAAAAATCCAATGAAAGTCGCTCGAGTTGATGAGTTGAGCTGCCGCTTCAAAAGTAAGAATAATCCCCTGTATTTTATTTCAAGATCGAGGTAGTATGAGAGCTATACCTTATGTTTAGATTTAGTATATGTCACTTACACCTGATCAGATTTTAGATAGAATTAAATTAAAGAAACAAGTTGTAAACTGGCGTCTTGTTGCGGTTATAGCTGTTGTTATGCTGTTTATGGCGTTATTTCCAGACCAAGATGCCAAGTATTCGCCAAAAGGCTCTGTAATTGAGTCTGGGTTTATTGCGCGCGTTCATATCGACGGTATGATTTTTGATGATATGGAAAGAATCGCAATTTTAAAAGAAATCGCGGATGATAGCGCAATTAAAGCAGTCATTGTGCACATCAATAGCTCGGGTGGAACTGTGGTTGGTGGTGAGAATTTGTATTATGCACTTAGAAAAGTTTCTGAAAAGAAGCCGACGGTTGCTGTAATGGGCGAGATGGCAGCGTCCGCGGCGTATATGACGGCCATCGCTACAGACAGATTGTTTGCTAGGCAAGGTACTGTAACTGGTTCAATAGGGGTTTTAGCGCAAAGTTTTGATGTTAGTGAAATGGCCAATAAACTTGGAATTAAATTCCATAGCTTTAAATCCTCACCTTTAAAAGGAGGGCCTATTCCAACGGAAGAGCTTACCCCTGAAATGAGGCAGTCTATGATGAGCACGATTTATGACATGTACGATATGTTTCTAGGCATGGTATCTCAGCGTAGGAACATCCCTAAGGCTGAGCTATTGAAGATATCGGACGGAAGAGCTTTTACGGGTAGGCAGGCTATCCAGCTTAGGCTTATTGATGAAATAGGAGACGAGGATTCTGCTGTGGACTGGCTAAATAACGTGAAAAAGGTGGATAGTAAGCTCAGAGTGCGCGAAATTCCCTTGGAAAAGCCAAAGCCAGCGTTCTCCCAGTTTTTGGAATATGGGGAGAATTTGAGTGTAATTGTTAAAACCATGTTAAAAGGCGGTTATTCCACATTTTTCTAGACATCTGCCATATTTTGAGTTATAATACACCCTTGTTTCGAATAAAGGTGGAATAACATGGAAAAGAAAAATAAAGTTTTGAACAAGCAACAGTTGGTTCAACAAGTTATAGATAAAGAGCAAGAAGTTTCTAGTGAAGTTGTTGCGAAGGCATTGGACGTAGTTCTAGAAGAGCTTAGCACAGCCCTTATCTGTGGCGATAGAGTTGAGATCCGTGGATTTGGTTCTATGGTTGTTAGAAAGCGTGAGAAAGGTACTGCGCGTAACCCAAAAACTGGCAGCCAAGTAGCAGTTCAGGATAGAGGTTCGTTGTATTTTAGAGCAAGCAAAGACTTGATCAAATCACTTAATGCAGCTGCTGCAAACGCATAGTTATAAGCTAAATATCTTTTTTGTCATCCCCGAGAAATCGGGGATCCAGACTTTCTAAAACTAGATTCCCACTTTCGTGGGAATGACAAATTACACGCATGCCATCCCTTTACAAGCTCGACATTTTTTGTGCTGCACTTTCCTCCGCACATAATTTATTCTTCAAGTTTTTTTGCTTTCATTAATTTTGTGACTTCCGCATAGGCAATTACTGTTGTAAAGTGTGCCGAACTTACAGTTGGCAAAATTACCTCTTGATAAATTCGAGGTTGTTTGTTATTCTGCTGACTCAATAAATATATTTGAAAGTTAAGTCATGGCTAAAGTAGCAAAAGAAAAAGCACCTAAAACAGCTAGCAAAAAGAGTTCAATTCATCCTAAGTTTAGGTTCATTGACGTTGTTGAAACTAGTGGAAGCACATTTAAAGTTGCATCTTGCTACGGTCAAGATACTTTGACACTTTCAATCGATCCTAGAACCCATCCAGCTTGGACAAAAGAGCTTGGTTATGTTGACCAAAAAGCTGGAAACGTTGCGAAATTTAATGATCGCTTCGGTGGTTTATTCGGTAAAAAATCTGGCACAACAGCCTCCGCTTAGTTTCTCTTATATCGACATCCCGCTGCCATGTTGTTTTTGGGCATGGCTTTGAGATCTCATCGTGTTGTTTGTGACACTGCCTCCAGGCTGTGTGTTTCCTTTCAGCCCTTCGCCGAGGCCAGCATCTGACTTCAGTCGTGCATGCTTCTCAAATTCACTTCCTACCTCTTTCGCAACATTGCCCCCGCCAGCTAGTGCTGCAATTCTTGATGATGAGTTTTGCGACGCGTTCAAAGGTTTCAACAATCGTTCTGTTATTTTTTCTTGCGTTAATGGAGAACTATCTAAAGCTTTAGCAGCTTCTCGGCCCAAACCCTCTAGAACTTTATTAATACTTATTTTTGTATCAGTTTGAGTTAAAGCACCCTCCACTGCAGCCACAACTTTGCTTCCATACTCTTTATTTAATTTTGCTTTTGCAGCTTTCTCTTGTATAACAACATGCTGATCTAGAATAGTGGTAAGTGCATTGCCCCCACGAAGTAAATTTGTGATAACTGATGGGCCTTTGTCTGCTTTAACTTTTTTCACGAGTTCATTGGTGATGACATTTTTTTCAAGTTTGGAATTCTCTAACATTGTAGCATTTCTATCTCCCAAGGAACTAAAGGCTTTTATCATATTTTTATTTGAAACTTTTTTACCCTCGTCAATCATTGCGTTCCTAATGGCTGCAAATGCTTTAGGGTATTTATTTGCATACATAGTTGCATTTTGAAGTCTTAGATTCTTTTTATCTTTAGACATTTGCGTTGCGGTTCTAACCAATGCAATTGGTGTTGCAATTAAAGTTGATACTACAAGTTTAGGAATGTTGTATACTGCAAGCTTGACTAAATTACCTGCCATTTTAAAAGGGTTTTTACTGAATACTTCTGTGAATGTTTTCAAAGTTGCTTTCGCATTGTCGCCTGGGTGCAAGTTAATTGATGCTTTTTTCTTTCTATCTTCATCAGAAAGTTTCTCACCTTCTGGTGGTTGTGCGACGGCACTCCCTCCCAATCCGGTTTTATCTCTAAACACTTGGGCAAGCCCTTTCTTAGGTTTTTCTTGAAGAGAATCTTGGTTGAGTCCTGCTTTTATCGCTGCTAATTTATCTTTATTAATATTCAGTTTTCTGTCGTAAGTATAAAATCCTGATCCTACTGCTTGGTCCTGAATAATATTTATGACATTATTAACGGCCTGATCGTGTTTTTTTGGATCAATATTTTTTGGATTTTTTATGGAAGCGGTCATTGCGCATTCCATGACTTGTGCTAGATCAGAAGTTCTAAAGGCATTCAGTCCTTTTTCATCAAATTTCTTAAATGCTTGAAGTGCTTGAGCAGAAGTATCAGGATCTTTTGCGCAAAGCCTTACCATGTTTTCATTACGGTTATCTGTAATTAGGTTTAAGGGAAACTGTAGGGTGTTCCCTTTTGAGTCTTTATTAAGAGACTGAAACTCCTGAACAAAGGTTTTCACTTCTTTAGCTTCTATACCTTTTTTAACGAATCTTTCATAGGTATCCCCTACTTCTTTAATCTGATTCTGCTTTAATCCATTTGGCTTTTCTTTCGTGCCTATATCGACTGCTGCATTAATCTCATTAATAAAGTTGAATTTGCCAG
This sequence comes from uncultured Candidatus Midichloriaceae bacterium, assembly GCA_964625465.1. Lineage (GTDB taxonomy): Bacteria > Pseudomonadota > Alphaproteobacteria > Rickettsiales > Midichloriaceae > CAZLFQ01. The sequence goes on from CAZVFD010000011.1 coordinate 29,350, forward strand.
TTTGCGTGTGCAAATAGGTTGTAACAGCCTTGCTTCCTTTTAATGCCGCTTCCGCTGCCTCTTTAAGGAGCGCTGGGTTTTGAATTTTAAGCTTCTTGAATTCATCTTCGCTAAGTTTAGCAATGCTTTCTTTGAGGGTATTGGTGCCTGCATTTAGATTTTCATCTGTGACTGCTGTCTTGGTTGGTTTTCTCGCATTATCGAGTGCTTCGTTTATTTCCGTATTTTCTTTTTCAGTAAGGCTTCTTGATATAGGCAATGTTCCGTAAATAACGGGCTTAGCGGCTGGGCCTGTGCTTGGGCTTTGATCTGCGAATGCAGCCCTCCCGTATTGATTGGCGGTTGCTGATTGATATCCTGCTGTAATTGGTGCAGTAGGTATGCCTCCAACTCCACCAAAACCAGGAATTTCATCCATGTTACTATATGGTGTTGCTACTTGATTGTTCGCTGCATTTTGTGGAGTAGATGGGCCGGCGGGTGTTAAGCTCAAATCCCCATATTGTTGTGCTTGGGTCTGTGCTGTTGCTGGTAAAGCTCCATATACAATGTCTGTTTGCGGCTGTTGAACCTGAGCTTGCTGCTGTTGTGCACCCGCAGCATCATAGGCATTTTTCCAGCCATTAAATAAACCTTGCTCTGCCGCAATGTCTAGGGGTGTAGGTATTTGATATCCGTCGAGTTTAGGGAGATTCGCTTCTACATGCTTAAAATACTCTTCACCAGCTTTTTTATAAGCCTCTCCATTTTCACTTGTATTGGCTTCATTCCAAGCCTCTTTAGCCCCTATATATTTATTTTTCAATTGCTCTGCAACCTGATTTGGATTTGGAGGAATAGGCCTACCCGTTCCATCTCCGCCACTGTTTTGCATTTTATTTAAAAACTGTTCCTGAGAGAAGAATTTTAAGAAGTGAGCCATAGATTCTGCTTAATAAATTTGCATGTAATATAGCGTATCAGCAAATGTTTAAGAATTAGTTAACGCAGGCCAAAAAAGAAAAGTTTTGTAAAGTTTGTAGAAAGTTTAAAAAATTAACTATTTGTTAACCATTTTGCTTTAAAGGTGGTTGGGTAGAGTCCAATCTTGGGGAGGAAGGGATGAGTAACAAAAGAGCTAAGGAAGTGTTAGAACATTTCCGTCTAAACAAAGAGAATATTAAATCTCGCCTATCTAAATTAGAGGGCAGTAAAAATATTACAGCTGACGCTGGGAATTTAGCTAGGACTGTTGACCACCAAGTTACAGAATTATCGCAAGTTAGGGGAGAGATATCTGACCAAAAGATGTCTGAAGTAGCGCGCGCAGCGCAAAAACGCTTTTCTAGACTTAGTAAGTTGCTAAGGGATTGTGCAAGTAATCGTTCTGCGGATCTCAGCGAGGCTAGGAAAACCCTTGGTCAAGGCTATGAAGCTATTGATCTTATTGGCAATTTAATCCACAAAAAAGATGAGGCGCATGAGAAGCATCATCACGCAGTAAGAGTTAAATATAAGCCAAAAGAACAAAACGAAGCAACTGCCGACGCATAAATCTTTCGCGAAATAGAACTTTATTATTGACTTTGTGTCTGTTTGTCGGTACAAGATAGGCTCTTAGAAATTATAGGTTAGTAATATGTTCGCAGTAGTAGAAACTGGTAGTAAGCAGTATCATGTGCAAGTAGGCGATGTTATTAGAGTAGAAAGAATGGCTGGTGAAAAAGGTTCTATGGTGAATCTTGACCGCGTTCTTGTTGCTGGTGACAAAATTGGAGCTCCACTTGTTTCAGGAGCTAAAGTTGTAGCAGAAGTGCTTGAGCATAAAAAATCAGATAAAGTTTTAATTTTCAAAAAGAAACGTCGTCATAATTACCGCAGAAAACGTGGTCATAGACAGGAAATTTCTGTATTGAGAATCAAAGAAATTAAAGCATAGTTTTATAACAAATTGAGGGTCTAAAATGGCAACGAAAAAAGCTGGTGGTAGTTCCAAGAACGGTAGAGATTCAGAAAGCAAAAGATTAGGTGTCAAGATTTACGGCGGCGAAGCTGTAGTTCCTGGGCATATCATAGTAAGACAACGTGGCACACAATTCCATCCTGGTCTTGGTGTTGGCATGGGCAGAGATTACACAATATTTGCTACACAAGAAGGTGTTGTTGAGTTTAAAACACGCTCGAAAGGTAGAAGATATATCAGTGTAGTTGCTGCTTAGTTACTTGGGTCTGTAGCTCAGGTGGTTAGAGCGCACGCCTGATAAGCGTGAGGTCGGAAGTTCAACTCTTCCCAGACCCACCATTTTCAAAGAATAAACAAGAGGCACTTAGTTGTCTCTTTTTTGTTAGCTATATAAGAACGCGCTTAGACTTGGCTTTTTACAGTTATTTTGTTATACTGCCCACATGACATTAGAAGTAGTAACATTTGGATGTAGGCTTAACACCTACGAAAGTGAACTGATTAAAAAATCAGCCACTGAAGCTGGGTTGAATAATGCTATAATCTTTAATAGCTGCGCTGTAACTTCTGAATCAGAAAGGCAATTAAGGCAAGCGATAAGAAAAGCGCGTAGAGAAAACCCTGATGCAAAAATAATTGTAACTGGCTGCGCTGCTCAAGTGAATCCCGAAAAATACGCTCAGATGCCTGAAGTAAATCAAGTGTTGGGCAATGAAGAAAAGTCAAAAGCAGAATCATATCAGCCATTCAAAACTGAAAGAATTTTAGTTAACGACATAATGTCAATTAAGGAGACTGCTCCACAACTTATTGAAGGAGTGGAGGGAAGAGCCCGCGCATTCCTACAAGTGCAAAATGGATGTAATCATCGCTGTACTTTTTGCATCATTCCTTATGGGCGTGGTAATAGCCGAAGTGTTGGCATTGGTGAAATCGTTGCACAATGCAAAACACTCATAGCGAATGGTTATAACGAATTAGTTTTTACTGGTGTTGATATCACAGATTACGGAAAGGATTTGCCTGCCGCACCAACGCTTGGCCAGATGATTCGTAGAGTATTCAACCTTGTTCCCGAGCTAAAAAGATTGCGACTTTCTTCAATTGATGTTGCAGAGATTGACGAAGACTTGCTCGAACTTATTGCGAATGAACCAAGGCTGATGCCGCATCTTCATCTAAGTTTACAAGCTGGTGATAATATGATTTTAAAGCGAATGAAGCGTCGCCACACTCGTGAGCAAGTTATAGAATTTTGTGAAAAAGTTAGCAAGCTTCGCCCTGATGTGGTTTTCGGCGCGGACATTATTGCTGGTTTTCCAACCGAGACTGATGAAATGTTTGAAAATACAATGAAAATTGTTGAAGAAGCAGGGCTCACTTTCTTGCACGTGTTTCCTTATTCAGAAAGAGAAGGGACACCCGCTAGTAAAATGCCGCAGGTTGAGAAAAAAATCCGTAAAGAGCGTGCAAAAAAATTGAGAGAGTTGGGCGATATAAAAATTTCAGAGCACTACGAAAGGCAACATAACAAAATTTTGTCTGTAATTATTGAAGATCAAAATTCAGCACGAGCTGAAGATTTTAGCCATGTCAAATCTATAGACCCTTTAGGTCAAATAGGGGAAATAAAGGTGGTAAAAGTGGAAAAAACAACACCAAAACACCTTATAGTTAGAGCGCTTTAGAAAGATTCGATAAAAATTAATAAATTATTAACTATTTTTGGGGTATACTATATGTATCTGGTCTCAAAAGGAGTTGATATGGTGTACAAAGATATGAAAGGCTTCTCCCTAATAGAGTTGGCAGTTTCGATTGTAGTAATTGGGCTTTTAGTAGGCGGAATCGCTGGTGGGAGCAAGCTCCTGGGCCAAGCTGAGATCAGAGCGATGATAGCGCAAATGGATCAGTATAAAGCGGATTATAATAATTTCAAACTTGAGTATAATGCTGTTCCAGGAGACATGTCAGACGCTTCAGTTTTTTTCTCGGGTTGCGCAACAGGTGGTACTGGTAATAATAACTGTAATGGGAACGGGGACGGGTACATTACTTTTAACATGGCGAACTTTTCGGACGGTGACTTGAATGGTGATGAACTATGTAAATTCTTTAGACATCTCTACATGTCAGGGATAAACACAAGCGGTGGGACTACGCCAACACCATCTAACTATGATGCATTCGGTTTAACAGGAGCGGTTTCATTGGGATATTTTCCTAAAGGTAAGATGACAGGGTCAACGGTTGTTGTATCCTCTGTTGATGCAGGTAACACAGCTGCGTCTGCAAGTGCTGCAGGTACTATTGCTAGACAACAAACGTCTTTTACCGCGTTGGTTTCAAACTTTCCATTAAATTCGACTGTCGTATTTACAATGAAAGGGGACTCAATGTCTGTGCATAATGGTGCTATGCCTGCACTGACTGCGCACCAAATGGATAGAAAGGTTGATGATGGTGATACAATAAGTGGTGTTGCAACTGGCGCTAATACAGGTAAGCTTAGAACTATAAACGATCTTACTGGTTCTAACGCATGCGTTTCCACCAATACATACAACATTGCGACAGTTCAAAGTACATGTATCGTGCAGATTTTAATCAAATAAGGCATGACTAAAGACTACAAAAATTTAGCTAGTAACAAGCTACGTAACGAGGAATTTGTAAACTCTTTGCACCTGTTAGCAGATACTAAAGACATTAGTGTTGAGCAACTAAAAGGCCTATACGAAAAAAATGCTAAAATTAGTTCGCAAATGACAATAGATGAATTTGTTCAGGATTTTAGTGTTAGGCTCTCAGAGTTGAAAATTTATCAAGATCAATATCTTTCAGGTACAAAATCTTTTGCAGACATCGCAATGGGCGGACCCAAAAACATCAGTGAAGTTGCACTTATGGAGGCCGCTTGTTCTCTGCTTACTCCTGACGAATTACAAGATTCGATAGTTAGTAAAAAAAGCGTTTCTGATGTATTTAGCATGATTGATAAAAGTCAGGTGAAAAAGCGAACACTAGAGTTGGTGCTAGAAAGGCAGAATCAAATCCAGCAAGAGCAGTTGCTAAAAATGGAGAAGCAGAAAGAAATAAAATCAGTTTGGCGCGATAAAGTAGCTTCGCAAAAAAGTAATGAAACGCAACAATCACATAATTTGCCTAAAAGAGGCATTTGATATTAACGATCTGAAAACGATAATTTGCTTGCATAATCGATAATTGCACTTTAAAAATTGAGATAGTTTATTTGTTATGCTCTCATGATAGATTTTATTTTTTATAGCTTCGCTTTTTTTACAGTGTTGGCCGGTTTGATGGTTATTTCTCTTAGAAATCCAGTTCACGCAGTGTTGTTTTTGATATTTGCATTCTTTAATGCAGCTGGTTTGTTTATTTTATTAGGTGCAGAGTTCATCGCTATGACGTTGATAATAGTTTACGTTGGAGCCGTAGCTGTACTATTTTTATTCGTTGTAATGATGTTGAATATCAATATTGCTGAGGTAAGGCAAGGGTTCTTGAAGTATCTTCCTATTGGAATTGCCCTAGGTTTTTTGGTATTCGTGCAAATTTATTATGCTCTAAATATATCTCAAGAAGCTTTTCCAGAAGCTATATCAACAAAAGCTGCTAAGGGTTTGAGTGAAGGTCTAACTAATACAGAGGCACTTGGCCGGTTAATTTATACTAAACATTTTCTTATATTTCAGGGCGCTGGTGTCATTCTACTTATAGCTATGGTGGGTGCAATAGTGCTGACATTGACACATTCTAAAGATGTGCGTAGGCAAGATATAAACAGGCAAGTTGCAAGAACAAGAGAGCAATCTGTTATGTTGGTTGAAGTTAAGTCAGGTGAGGGAGTAAATATATGACACCTATTATTGGCAGCATTACTTTAATGCATTATTTAACCTTGGGAGCAATTTTGTTTACTCTAGGGGTGTGTGGGATTTTCATTAACCGCAAAAACGTTATTACAATTCTAATGTCTATAGAGTTGATGCTTCTTGCAGTGAACGTAAATTTTGTAGCGTGTTCTGCCCATCTTAATGATTTAAGTGGTCAAATTTTTACATTGATGATTCTAACAGTGGCAGCTGCAGAAGCAGCAATTGGTTTGGCCATTTTGGTGATTTACTATAGGAATAGCGGTACTATTGCCGTTGAAGATATAAGTGAAATGAGGGGATAAGATGATAGATCATATTGCGCTAGCACTTATTTTATTTCCTTTGTTTGGAGCCTTCATTGTTGGTTTAAATACAAATAGGCTATCTGATCACTTGGCTCAGCTTGTAACATGTATGTTTGTTTGCATATCTGCTTTATGTTCAATTTATATTTTTCACTACTTGGTTTTTGAAGGTGAAGATACCATACACATTCAGTTGTTTAGGTGGTTCTCAACAGGAAGCTTTATAGCTTATTGGTCAATATATATCGATGTGCTGACTGCGGTTATGTTGATTGTTGTTACGGGCGTGTCTTCACTGGTGCACATTTATTCTGTAGGTTATATGTCGCATGATGAGCATAAGCCAAGATTTATGTGCTATTTATCGTTGTTCACATTTTGCATGATAATGCTAGTTACGTCGGATAATTTTGCCCAACTGTTTTTTGGATGGGAAGGTGTTGGAACTTGCTCATACCTATTGATTGGTTTTTGGTTTAGGCGTCCTACTGCAAATGCTGCAGCGATCAAGGCATTCTTGGTGAATAGAGTAGGTGACTTTGGCTTCGCATTGGGCATCTTTTTAATATTTTTATCATGCGGTAGTATCGAGTATTCAACGGTGTTTGAAAATGGGCATGTTTTCGCGAGTAAAACACTAAGTATTTTTGGAAATGAAGTTAGTCTAGTTACAGTAATTTGCTTGTTGTTATTCGTTGGCGCGATGGGAAAATCTGCGCAGATTGGTCTACATACTTGGTTACCAGATGCGATGGAAGGCCCAACGCCAGTTTCTGCTTTAATCCATGCTGCAACCATGGTAACTGCGGGAGTATTTATGGTTGCACGTTGCTCGCCACTATTTGAATATTCAGAAGTTGCTTTATCGGTCGTAACAATGGTTGGTGCTATAACCTGTTTGTTCGCGGCAAGCATTGCTTTAGTGCAAAACGATATTAAAAGAATCATCGCATATTCAACTTGCAGTCAGTTAGGATATATGTTTTTTGCGTGCGGTGTGTCTGCGTACTCTGCAGGGATTTTCCATTTAATGACACACGGTTTCTTCAAGGCGCTTCTTTTCTTGGGAGCAGGCAGTGTAATCCACGCAATGAGTGATGAACAGGATATTAGGAAAATGGGAGGGATTTGGAAGTTTATTCCATTCACCTATGCCATGATGTGGATTGGTTCCCTCGCGCTTGCTGGAATATTCCCGTTTGCTGGGTATTACTCTAAAGATATAGTTCTTGAAGCGGCATATGCTTCAGGCAAAATGTCTGGTTTTCTAGCGTATTGGATGGGTATAGTTGCTGCAGTGTTTACAGCTTTTTATTCATGGAGACTTATCATTTTGACATTCCATGGCAAGCCAAGGGCATCAAAAGAAACTATGGATCATGTACATGAATCGCCATTAAGCATGACTGTGCCACTGTTGTTGTTATCATTAGGTGCGTTATTTTCTGGTTATCTGGGTGCTGTGTATTTTGAAATGGTAGATGGCATGGGTGAATTCTGGGCAGAGGCAATATTTGTTTTACCTGCCAATAACTCTCTTGAACATGCACATCACGTTCCAATGTGGGTCGCTAAACTCCCTCTTGTTGCAGGTGTAGTTGGAATCCTAACAGCATATCTAATGTATATGCTAGTGCCAAGCATTCCGAATTCAATCTGGAGTAGAACCAAGGCTATTTACAACTTGTTGCTAAACAAATGGTATTTTGATGAGTTGTACGATTCTTTATTTGTACGACCAAGTAAAAAAATTGGAAGATTTTTGTGGAAGAGCACAGATGCGGTGATCATTGATGGTATGCCAAATGGTGCGGCCACTCTCTCACATACTTTTGCACGTGTGACAAGTTTTGTTCAGACGGGATTTATCTATCACTATGCTTTTGCTATGTTGTTAGGCCTGTTGTGTATGCTCACTTGGATATTATTTATTGCGGTATAGATTTATGGAAAATTTTCCCATTTTAAGTTGGCTCATTTTTCTACCTACAATTGGAGCAGGAATTTTATACCTAGTTTGTTCTAATGTTAGACATCATCAGGATTGGCTGGCCAAAGTAATAGCAACCGCTAGCTCGCTTTTGACATTCCTTCTTTCTCTCGTGCTGTGGGCAGTATACAACCCAAATACAGACAAGCTTCAATTTGTTGAGAAGAAAGCATGGCTAGACAATTTTGATATTTTTTATTTTGTTGGGGTTGATGGGTTGTCAATTCTCTTTGTGATTCTGACTACTTTCTTAATTCCAATATGCATCATCTCTAGTTGGCATTCAATAAAAGCTAGAGTGCGCGAATATATGATGGCTTTTTTGCTAATGGAAACGATGATATTAGGAGTGTTCTGTGCGCAAGACTTCCTATTGTTTTATGTGTTTTTTGAAGCCGTATTAATTCCGATGTACTTAATCATTGGTATTTGGGGTGGTAAAGATAGAGTATATGCAGCGTACAAATTTTTCTTATATACATTGGCGGGTTCGTTATTACTGCTTATTGCTATAATCTACATCTACTACACGGCCGAAACTACAGATATGGTAGAACTAAAAGTCTTAATGCCTGAATTTGATTTAGAGGTTCAGAAGTGGTTATGGCTAGCGATGTTCGCATCATTCGCTGTTAAAGTCCCTATGTGGCCAGTGCATACATGGTTACCAGATGCGCACGTGCAGGCTCCTACCGCTGGCTCAGTTATTTTAGCAGGAGTACTATTGAAATTAGGTGGCTATGGATTTTTGAGATTCTCCTTACCTATGTTACCTCTAGCATCACACTATTATGCAGACTTTGTATTTTTCTTAAGTATTATCGCTGTGATCTACACCTCTCTAGTTGCTCTTATGCAAGACGACATTAAGAAGCTGATAGCATATTCATCAATTGCACACATGGGTTTTGTAACAGGCGGATTGTTTGCTTTCAATCAACAAGGTGTTGAAGGAGCGGTATTCCAAATGATAAGTCATGGACTCGTCTCTGGAGCATTGTTCTTGTGCGTTGGTGTTTTATACGACCGTATGCATACTAAAGAAATTGCGTTCTATAGTGGACTTGCTAATAAAATGCCAAAGTATGCAATGCACTTTATGGTATTTATGTTAGCGTCTGTAGGTCTTCCAGCAACGACAGGTTTTGTTGGTGAGTTTATGGTTTTAGCAGGTGTATTTAAATTCAATGCTATCTACTGTGCACTGATGGCAACTGGTATGGTGCTTGGAGCAGCTTATATGTTGTGGCTCTATGCGCGTGTTATGTTTGGTGAAATTAAAAATGCAAAGTTAAATTCTATTTCAGATTTGAATCTGGTTGAGAAGATTTCATTTTGGCCAATTACTGTTTCAGTTATTGTAATTGGGGTGTATCCAAGTTTTATATTGGATGATTTACACATTTCCGCAGCTAGTTTGGAGACGCACATCGCACTTAAAAAAGATGCTGTAGAAAAAATTGGTAAGGGAAGCAAAAAAATTACACAGGCAAATTTAGAAGATAATTCAGCGCAGGAAATTACTTATGAGTGAGACTATAATAACAACAGATATAATGATGATTCTACCAGAATGTATACTTTTGGTGGGAGCGATGCTTTTATTATTATGGGGTGCTTTTGCAGATAAAAATGCGGCTTCCTACAATTCCTCAATTTCCATTACTTCTCTTGCTATACTCTTAGTAAGTATATTCGCTCTGGGTAATGGGAATTTCACGGGAAAGATCTTTGATGGATCTCTAATTAGCAACAGTTTTACCCACTATAGTCAATTTCTGATTATATTGTCGTCCCTACTTATAGTTTTCATGATGTGGCCATCTAAAGATGTCCAACCAACACCTTTTGAAATTCATGTCCTAATTTTAATTGCAACAGCAGGCATGATGCTAATGGTTGCTTCCAATTCATTGCTTTCTCTCTTTATTAGCATGGAGATGATGAGCTTGCCAATCTACATAATGGCTGCATCTGATAGGAATAATAGAATTTCGAGCGAAGCTGGAATGAAATATTTTGTATTAGGATCGCTTTCGACTGGCTTATTTCTATTCGGTTCGTCGCTAGTCTATGGTTTCTCAGGATCTTTAAATTTTATTGAAATAGACCTGTACTTTAAAGCTGCATCTGATGGCGCTGCTTCAATACCACTCGGCTTTTTAGTGGGTATGATTTTTATCATTGTTGCGTTTTGCTTTAAGATATCTGCTGTGCCATTCCATATGTGGACGCCGGATGTGTATCAAGGATCTCCTACCATTATAACCGCATTTATGTCTTCAGCACCGAAAATTGCTGGTGTGACACTGTTCTTAAGAATTTTATTAGAGCCGTTTTATAGTCTTTCGGATCAATGGCAGCAAATAATTGTGTTTGTATCAATTGCTTCAATGTTTGTTGGTAGTTTAGGCGCTATTATGCAAACAAACTTCAAAAGACTTTTGGCATATAGCTCCATTGGCCATATAGGGTTTGTCTTGGTTGGATTAGCATCTACAGAGGATGAAGGTTTGGTAGGTGTTATGGTATATATGACAATTTATTTAACAATGACGCTAGCTGCATTTGCATGTCTATTAATGGTAAGAAGAGATGGCAAAGGGCTTGAAATGATTTCAGATCTTTCTGGCCTCTCTAAAACACATCCTAATCTTGCTTTGGCACTTGCAATATTAATGTTGTCTATGGCAGGAATTCCACCTCTTGCAGGTTTTTTCGCTAAGTTCTATGTGTTGCTTCCCGCTATCCAAAAAGGTATGTACGGCTTGGCAATCTCTGCTATTTTAGCAAGCTTAATCGCTGCTTACTATTATTTGAAAGTTGTAAAGGTCATGTATTTAGATGAGGTGTATGAAAAGAATGATTATGTCTCAGCATTTGCATTAAGTTCTGTTGCTTTACTCGGTGCGGCATTTAATGTGTTGTTTATCATTTCTCCCTCACCGATAGTCAACATCGCTACCAAAGCAGTTGAAGTGCTGTTTGGTTAATTCTTTATGAAGAATAATGAAGATTTTTTGCAATTCCTCGCAGAGGAGTATGAGTGTTACTTTGCTTCTGATTTTTCAAAATTTGTCAATTCAGCAGCTGCTAAGTATAATGTAAAAGTTGAAGATTTCTTTAAATTCCTTAATAATAAACCTGATAAGACGGCGCAAGAAAAGTGTATACTTGGTACGTTTTACTTCGATGGTATTGGTTGTAGGAAAGACTTTGGCGAAGCTAGAAGGCTTTTCCAAGAATCACATGAATCTAAATACGCACCCGCAAGCTGCCTCTTGGCAAATTTTCATACGGGGGGTTGTCTTGAACAAAATTATGATATCGCCTTTAAGTATACTGAAGAAGCGGCAAATTCAGGGTTGTGGATAGCGGTATATAACTTGCATCTCTATTATAAGCATGGATGGGGTGTAAAAAAAGATCCTAAAAAAGCAGATGAATTACTTCAAAGATCCAAGAAATTGACTTTCTCTCAACTACTAGTCCATCTTGAGAGCAACTATTGGGATTTTGCAAGCGATTATAGGATATCATATGAGTCATTTTATAATGGAGCTTTTGACAATTTCAGAGTAACCGCTAAAGACTTTTTTGAATATCTTAAAAATCTTGAAGATCTGAAAGGTGAAAGTTTGTGCATTCTTGCTGACCTTCACAAAGAAGGTATAGGTACTAAGCGGGATAAGGACCTTGCAAAACAGTGTTATAAGAGTGCTGTAAAAAGAAACTACGCACCTGCTTTATATGCGCTTGCTTGTCTTTCATCGGGATATAAGGCATTACCACTGATAGCAGATGCAGCAAAAGCTAATTTCAGGCCAGCAATCTACAAACTTGCAGAACATTATAAACATGGCTGGCTTTTAAAGCCAAATTATACGACATCCCTAGAGTTATTTTTAAAAGCAAGGGATATGGGATGTCATAAAGCAGTAGATGCAATCTATAGTTTGATATCCTACGTACTAAGTGAAGTTAGATGTACTAGTTTTGATTGCTCTGAAAAGCTGCAATTTTTACTCAAGGCAAAAGCCCAAGGCTTTAATGTGGCTGATGATTTAGCACGTCTGTTGGAGGACATTGGTGAAGGCCATAAACCCGAGTTCGTTTATGATTGTTACACATTAATATCACCACTAGATATTGCGTGTCCTAATGAGATGATGGTGAAAGTCAATATAGTTTTAGAAATGCAAATGGATCGTCTTCGTATTCAAGCAGCAAAGCTTTTAGGGAACAGAAAAGAGGCGTTCCAAAATCAAACTGAGATGATACCTATTATGAGCTGAGTAAAGCTAAGCCACCACGCTACACTCCGCCTTCATTCGGTGGGGAGCAAGCATGGTGGTTTTTTGTAGTATTATAATAAAGTTCTATTAACCTTGGTAAGGCAATTCAACGAACTGTAGGAATTCAGGGTGAATGTAACCACCTGACATAGGTAAGCCAGTTTCTTGTGATGCAACTTCAACAGAATCAAAACAAAGGTTATTTGCATAAAACCCAAGTAATTCTGATTGTACTGGTGTTTTGCCGTTAAAATCTATGAAAACTGAAGGCTCTCCAGCTGGAGCGTTAGCATCAACGTTTATGTTGTAAATAGAACCATCGATTTCGAAAAAATCTACTGTAATCTCATCCATTAATCCTGGAATCGAAGCTGATTCTACTTGTACGTTCTTAGTTGTAGCGTAATGTTTTGTCATAATTTCCTCTAATTAAGTTAGTATCAGTTCTCCCGACTTGAGTAAATGATACACCAGTCGTATTAAGCTGATGTTAAGTTTTAGGTTTCCATGCAAAATATATCAAAAACATTACCCAGCCTTTTTCATAGGCTTTTGTTTTAGGTATGATTTTAAATAACTGCCAGTAACACTTTCTTTGCACGCGGCCACTTCTTCTGGGGTTCCGCATACTACAACATTACCACCCTTATCGCCACCGTATGGTCCAATATCAATTACATAGTCAGATGTTTTAATAACATCCATATTGTGCTCAATTACTACCACAGTATTGCCACCTTCC
>CAZVFD010000012.1:0-1592 GCA_964625465.1 uncultured Candidatus Midichloriaceae bacterium
ATCTTTTACTAAGAAAGCAAAGCACTGGATTGCCGCGCTACGCTCGCAATGACTGGGTTTACATTTTTCGTAAACTAAATTATAAAACGGTTTGACATATAATGAAATTCTAAAGCAAAGAATTCAATGAAAGTACCGGTAGTTTATATTATGGCCAATCAGAAAAATGGAACTATATATACTGGGGTCACATAAAATTTAGTGAAAAGGGTATACGAGCATAAGAGCTTACAAACCAAGTGCTTTACGTTCAAATATGAATGTACTCTTTTAGTTTTTTATGAAATGCATGTTAGTATGGATTCCGCTATTGCCAGAGAAAAACAGATCAAAGCGGGTTCTAGAAAACAAAAGTTAAGTTTAATAGAAAAAAATAATCCAGAATGGAATGATCTATATTCTAAAGTTTTATAATTTTTGTCATCGCGAGTGACGAAGCGAACCAGTGCTTTCTTAAAGCTGGATTGCCGCGCTACGCTCGCAATGACGAAGTATACCGTCACTGCGAACCACTATGTGAAGCAGTCCAGATCTTACTTTTCTTTCTTCAGTAGATATGAAGGTTGAATAGATGCGCTACTCTAGTCATGACTTCGTTTTTATTCATCTCATCTTCTACTCTCACGAAACAAAGCACTAGATTGCCGCGCTACGCGATAGCTCTATCTCTCCTGAACCGCTGATTGCCCCATAGAAGTTGACGTAGAAGAAAGGGCAGCCTCGGCCGTAGAACTTGACACTGCTACGGCGGGCTTTGCATCAGATCCAACCGAAGCAGCAGATGCTAGCTGTTCTAATGTCACAAACGCACTTAATTTGCCAACTAAATTTAAAAGCATTTGAACATCTGGAGAGCAAATGAAAGTAGGTTTCGCCCCTTTTTTTGCAAGGCTAACCAGTGCATACTCATTTTCAAGGTCTTTTGCTAATGCCAGTGCTTTAACTCCATCGCTCCCTACAGCTTCAACATCTAGTCTATCGTTTGACATAAGAGTCTGAAATAACGCTTTTTTTTCAGGCCAATTTCGCAAAGACCTATTTAATATTGTCTCAGTTTTACCGTCAGATTTGATAAACAACGAATTAGGGTTAAGCGTTCCATTCTTCACATCCTGCGCATAGGAACACAACGGTCCTTCTATTAACCCTTCAGCTCGAACTTGCTTGATTAGAGCCCGAATCTCATTAGCCTCGTTTGCGTTTAAGCATGAAAAACAATCTTTAGATTCTTTATTAAGCTTTTTTTCATCTGCCCCATGTTTAATTAATAGAGCAATGACTTGCTTAAATTGAGCTTTTTCATCACCAGTACGTATAGCGTAATTTTTTACTGCATAAAATAAAGGTGTCTCACCTTTAGCATCAACTCTATTCACAAGATTTGCTGTCTTGCGATGCTCCAAAAGACACTCCACAACTTTTATACTTCTGAACCCAGCTCCGCAGGCATAATGCAACAAATTAGCACCATTGTCATCTCTCACGATAAAATCTTCTATTTTGGTATACGAGAGTATTTGCTCTATTAATTCTGCATTTCCAGCCTCAATTGCAGCAATTGCTGCTTCTTTATTCTTAGGCCCATAAGAGCT
>CAZVFD010000012.1:1602-29828 GCA_964625465.1 uncultured Candidatus Midichloriaceae bacterium
ATCAAGAGACGCATTGCTTTTTGATTGAAACCAAAAAGCGCATAAACACTAAATTGAAATAGCACTGAATAACTCGAATGAAAAGAGAAATCGTCTTTCACGGGGTAAGTAGCTAAGTTTGGTTCAGCACCCAAATCTTTTAATTTTATCAAATACTCAAAAGAAGCACCTTCACTGGAAAGAGCTAACCTCAAAGGCACAAGTCCATACCCACGTGCATGTGCGTTCCTTTCATTCACAAGATCTTTAAGAACATCATCAGGAATCAAGGTATCTGGATAAGCAGTTTCAAGGACTAACTTTCGAGCTAAATTTGGGTATCTAGCACAATAATGCAGCCAATTATTACCTTCAGGGCCTCTAAAAGTTCTGGCCTTATCAGTCTTTGCAAGCCTTGATCCAATTATTTCACCTAATTCCGGCGCCCATACAGGTAAATCCATGAGTAAACTTCCTAACTTCTCACACACTTCAATACTACATATTTTCGCAACATCATTTACCAGTTGAGTACTCCAAGAGCTGCGACCAGACCTTAATTCCGCTTTTTGAGTATCAGTTAGACCGTTTAAGAAATTTAAAAGCGCATCGTCTAATTCTTTGGTACCCTTACGTTCCAAATAAATATTGATAAAATTTATTGGCTTTCCAAGATGATCTCTAAAATCTTCTAACACATTAACGTCACCCAAGTTAGATAAATGGAGCAAAATCTTATCGAAAACTTGTGTACCATCATGCTTCTCCATGGCATTTCGAAATACGTTAGGAACTTCGCTATCAGAAAAATCATGACTTGCTGCTGTACTCAATTCTGTCTCTAAGCTTTGAAAATCTCCCTTGTTTAACGCTATGAAGATTTTTTCTCTTTTACTTAACATAAATAACCTGTATATCCTTTATTGGCGCATTGTAGCAGACTTGAAGTCAAGCTTCAACACGCCATAAATGTATTGTTTCAGTTATATTGAGCGTGTTTGTAAGTCCACTGCTAATTGTTGAAACCCTACTCTTTGCCTTAAAGAGCTTCCTTTCGGGGTATTGCTCTCAACGTCTATAGTATTATGTGTTATTGGAGTGATCTTATATAAAGTTTCAAAGTATTTTTCAGCAACTTCAGATGCCCCATTAACACGAGTTACATACTCAGAAGCTAAGTCGTGATTGTTACGATGCCAAAACGCATAAGCTTTACTAGATAATGCAGTACATAATGAACCTAAAGCAATGGCGCCCCAAGATAAAAATCCCAAAACAAAATAATCTGCGTTTTTCATTAGGGGGTTAAGTTTTGCATCGAATTGGGCTTTCGGCATCTTGAAATAATGCAGATCTCTAGCATTATCACACTCTTGGAAACTTGCTTTTTGCCAGCTGTCAATGCTATTGCGATAAGGGAATTCGCGCTCGCAGTCTCTACTAAAACTAAGAGGCTTGGCAGTGGTAGACCTTAAATCATCCATAGCAGTTCTATTTTGTATAGCGCCGTAGATAATTAAGTATATAGCTGTGCAGCTAAAAAGAAATATTGCAGCACTCTTTAAGCTAATATTGTTTAACGTCATATGAGTGAAAAATTTTCTGTGATCAAAGTTTGAGACTTTATATTTTTCATGTTCAGGCTTAATTTTTTCAAACATTTCTCTAGATACGCGATTAATACCTTGTTCAATGGCTTCGGTTTGATACTCAAATTTTTTAGCAAGACCCCTTGCTTCTAACGATTTTTTAATAGCATCTTGTAATTTTGTTTCTGCATCAGTTTTAATTTCAATTGTTCTAAGTGAAGGAACTAAAGGTTGTGGTATAAGCGCTTGGATATCAGCTGGGTGTAAATTCCATTCTGCAAGCTTTGCTTCGTTTTTAGTTTTTTCGTCAGAATCTTTTTGAAGATTATCAAATAAATTTCCAGTGATTGTAGCAATTTCATGCCAAAGTTTATTTTGTTCTTGGTTGCGTGTTAGCATATTCCCTCCTTTAAATGTTGAGGAAGGATTATACTCTAGGTTTTACGGATAGTAAACGATGTTTATATTAAGTTTTTGTTAAGGTTTACTAGGTCTTAGGGGGTATTAAATGTGCAAAGCTTTAAAGAATGTTGCCAAAGATGCCTCTTTCACAGCTTCTGATAGCCCAGGGTGGCCGTGAGAGGTTCTTGCTATATCTTCCGCAGCAGCTTTGAATTCCATGCCTAACACAACTTCTTGGATTAATTCACCAGCGCAAGCACCTATAATATGTGCTCCCAAAATTTGGTCGGTTTTCTTATCAGCTAATATTTTAACAAAGCCATCTGTCTCACCATTAGCTCTCGCACGGCTATTAGCCATGAATGGGAATTTGCCCACATTATATTCAACGCCTTCTTTCTTAAGTTCATCTTCGGTTTTACCAACTGTAGCAACTTCAGGATATGTATAAACAATCCCTGGGATTGCATTGTAGTTAACGTGACCATGTTGGCCTGCAATTGTCTCTGCAACTGCAACACCTTCTTCTTCGGCTTTATGAGCAAGCATTAAACCAGCAACAACGTCACCAATGGCATAAACGCCTTTAGCTGAAGTCATTAGATGCGCGTCAGTAGGAATTCTACCGCGCTCATCTAATTTAATTCCTGCATTTTCGAGAGCAAGACCAGCTGTGTAAGGTCTTCTGCCAACAGATAGAAGAACTATATCAACAGTCATTTTCTCCTGTTCGCCACCTGCTGCTGGTTCTAGTACTAGATTTACCGCTTTTTTCTCGGTTTTAGCAGAGGTAACTTTTGTTGAAAGTTTGAACTTAATACCTTGCTTCTCAAGGATCTTTTTAAATTCTTTAGACACATCTGTATCCATTGTAGGGCAGAGTCTGTCCATATACTCAATTACGGTAACTTCGCTTCCTAAGCGTGACCAGACAGATGCCATCTCTAGGCCAATAACGCCACCACCAATTACCACCATTTTAGCTGGAACTTTATCAAGTTCTAAAGCGCCAGTTGAAGTTACAATTAGTTTCTCATCGACTTCAATTCCTGGAATTGGAGTAGACTCAGAGCCAGTTGCGATGATGATATTTTTCGCTTTAATGGTTTCTTCGCCACCAGCATTTAAGGCAACCTTAATGTCATTTGCAGATGCAAAGCTACCAGCGCCCTTAAAGTATGTGACTTTATTTTTGGCAAATAATCCCTCGATTCCTTTGCAAAGTGCTGCTACAGTTTCAGACTTGCGAGCCATCATTTTTTCAAGGTCGAGTTTTACGCTTCCCACTTTCACTCCATGCTTTTCCAAGTCGTGTTTAGCTTCGTGATATTTATGAGAAGATTGGAGCAATGCTTTAGAAGGAATACACCCAACGTTTAAACATGTGCCACCAAGTGTACCGCGTTTCTCAACGCATGCTGTTTTTAAACCTAGTTGCGCAGCTTTAATTGCTGCAACGTATCCGCCAGGGCCGCCGCCGATTACTACAACGTCAAATTCTTGTGCCATTTTTTCCTCTTTTGCTCATATATTTCTACTCTCTCGTGTCATCCTCGTGCTTGACACGGGGATCTAAAAAATCAATAGATACTCGCGTCGAGCGCGAGTATGACAACAGGTATTACAAATCGAATAATAGTTTTTCTGGTTGCTCTAGTAATTGTTTAATTTTTACTAGGAATGTAACAGCTTCTTTACCATCAACAATTCTGTGGTCGTAAGATAGCGCAATATACATCATTGGCCTAATCTCAACTTTGCCATTAACTGCCATTGGGCGCTCAACGATATTATGCATGCCCAAAATACCAGACTGCGGAGGGTTGATAATTGGCGTAGAAAGTAACGAGCCGTAAATACCGCCGTTGGTGATGCTGAATGTTGCACCTGCCATGTCTGCCATGGTTAGCTTGCCTTCACGGGCTTTTTTGCCAAGGCCAGCAATGTTTTTCTCAATGTCTGCAAATGATAGTTTGTCCGCATCGCGAAGCACAGGAACAACTAAGCCGTTTTCAGTACCAACTGCAATACCCATATCGTAATAGTTTTTGTAAACAATATCGTCGCCGTCGATTTCAGCATTTACGGCTGGAAGATCTTTTAAAGCTTGAACAACTGCTTTAACGAAGAAAGACATGAAACCAAGCTTTGCGCCGTGTTTCTCAACGAATTGATCTTGATATTGTTTGCGGATTCTAAAGATCTCGGTCATATCAACTTCATTGAATGTTGATAGAATTGCCGCTGTGTTTTGTGATTCTTTAAGCCTTTGCGCGATTGTTTTGCGAAGTCTTGTCATCTTAACGCGCTCTTCACGCATTGCATTATTGGTAACAACTGCAGGTGCGGCAGGAGCTGGGATAGATGATGGCGCTATAACATCACCTTTCGTGATGCGGCCGTCTTTTCCAGTGCCTTGAAGTTTATTGGCGTCAATTCCCAAGTCTGCAGCGATTTTAGATGCCGCAGGAGACATAATTGGAGCATTTGCATTAGCAGTTTTTGCAGGCTGTGGAGCAGCTGCTTTAGCTGGGGCAGGGGCATTAGCAACGGCTTTTACAGCAACGTTACCTTCAGCCATTTTGCCTAAAACTGCACCAACTGTTACGTTGCTACCTTCGGCACACGCTATTTCGCTAATAGTTCCAGATGCAGGTGCGTTCACTTCTAGAGTTACCTTATCGGTTTCTAATTCCACGACTAACTCATCCATTTTAACTTGGTCGCCAGCTTTTTTGTGCCACTTTGCCACCGTTGCTTCTGATACCGATTCCCCTAATGGTGGGACTACTATCTCAACTGCCATCTAGATTTCTCCTAATACTTAGCTTGTTAATTCCAATATAAACGCGATTTTTCCTTTGTTCAAGAATTTGTGGTTTATGTCATCCCGAACTTGTTTCGGGATCTAAGCGATTGGATGCTGAAACAAGTTCAGCATGACAAACTTACAGTTCGCACAAAGGATATTCTAATTTTGTGGCCAAAATACATAATGTGTAGCTGTTAGTAAAGGGAAAAAGCGTGATCTTGATAATTGGCGTGAAACATTATATAATCGCCCATTAAATGTTTAGGAAATGTTAAAATGTTAGGAATTGATAGGGGGTTCGTTGAAAGATACGGGGTGGTGAGGGCTATAAATGCGCTACGTAATCAAGATTATTCATACATAGATTTATCTGGAGCTAAATTAGGTTTGGCAGAGT
The DNA here is from genome assembly GCA_964625465.1 of uncultured Candidatus Midichloriaceae bacterium. Classification (GTDB taxonomy): domain Bacteria; phylum Pseudomonadota; class Alphaproteobacteria; order Rickettsiales; family Midichloriaceae; genus CAZLFQ01. The sequence continues at coordinate 6,782 of CAZVFD010000012.1, forward strand.
TAAATACTTTAAAGCATAACCTGCAGAAGTGTCCGCATATTTTTAAGGTGGTTTTAGATAACTGTGAGATCGATGATTTGGGGTGCGAGGCATTGTTTGATATCTTGACCGAAATCCCAACATTACTACATTTAAGTTTGAGGAATAACCAAATTACTGATGTTGGTTTGAATGTTATATGTGCTGGGCTACATAAGAACAAGACTTTGTTAGAGCTATTTTTAAGTGGGAATACACAAGTGACGTACATTGGTATGATTGCTGTAGGAGAGGTCTTGCTGGGAAACCCATCTATTTGCACGCTTGGATTCACCAATATACCAAGGCGTGAGAATTGCCTTTTTTCTCAAGAAGCAATACAAGATAATTTCGCAATGCTCTTTTTGTTTACTGGGAACAAGGATGAGGAAGAATTGCTTGGAGATATAACTACGGTGCGTCAAGAGTTGTTTATTGCACTTAGTAATTTACTTGCTAAAAACGATTTTGAAACTTTAAAAGCTTGCTTTAAGGATTATTCTCAGTGCCTAAAACATGGTGGGTATAATGCCATAAAATATTATTTGGTTTTAGATGAAGAAATTTTAAATGAAGAGGATGCATGCAAGAGGTTGTCTCCTGCAGAAGCTGATGATAAGCTATATAAGCTCCAAGCCATGGTAGATGAGTATGAACAATCTAAGAATTTGCAACCTAAAAAGAGAAGGAATGAGGCACATCCAGATGACGGTCAGCCCCAAGATGCTGGTCCAGTTTCTAAGAAGCATCAAAGAATTGTTCTAGACAAACGGAAGGCAGGTACAGCACAGATTAAAAGGTAGACAATTTTAGTCTAAAATACTAAAATCGCCCCAACATTAAGCGTTCCAATTAGAAAATAAAATGACAAAACCATATAAAGACGTAAATCCAAACCCAAGTTTTCCTGAATTAGAGGAAAAGATATTAGCTAAGTGGAAAGCTGAGGACACCTTTAAGAAGTCAATTAAAGGTGATAAGGATTTTGTGTTTTATGATGGCCCTCCATTCGCCAATGGCTTGCCACACTATGGGCATTTGTTGACTGGGTTCATGAAGGATATAGTCGCCCGTTATCAGACTACAAAAGGTAAAAAAGTTGAACGCAGATTCGGTTGGGATTGTCACGGCTTGCCTGCTGAGATGGGCGCTGAAAAAGATTTAGGAATTTCAGGCAAAGTTGCAATTGAGAAGTATGGCATTGATAAATTCAATGACTACTGCCGTAACTCAGTTTTAACCTATACCAAAGAATGGGAGTATTACGTTAATCGCCAAGCTCGCTGGGTAGACTTTGAGAACGACTATAAAACCATGGACACAAACTTCATGGAAAGTGTGCTTTGGGCATTCAAGCAACTCTTTGATAAAGGGTTGGTATACGAGTCCATGCGTGTTATGCCTTACTCATGGGCATGCGAAACGCCAGTTTCTGACTTTGAAACTAGAATGGATAATTCGTACCGCGAAAAAACAAGTAAAGCAGTTACAGTCACATTTAATCTAACGCAAAAACCAAAAAATGCGCCTGAAGGTTTTTCTGAATATAAGCTTATGGCATGGACGACAACGCCATGGACGTTGCCATCAAACTTGGCAGTAGCGGTTGGTGAAGATTTAGATTACGCATGTGTGTCCCATGAAGGAAAATGTTTTATCATCGCGTCAGCGCTTGTAAAAAAATATGAAAAAGAAATTGGTTCAGAAGTTGTTGGTACACTGAAGGGTTCAGATCTTGTTGGTTTGCCATACCAGCCTTTATTTGATTATTTTAAAGATCATGCCAACTCGTTTAAAGTTGTCGTTGGCCACCATGTAACAACAGAAGAGGGTACAGGTGTGGTACACATGGCGCCTGGATTTGGTGAAGATGACCAGATAATCTGTAATGAAAACAAAATTGAAACAGTTTGCCCAATAGATAGCGGTGCGAAATTTGTTCATCCAATAACTGACTATATTGGCCAGCATGTTTTTGATACCAATGACGATGTAATAAAAAGATTAAAAGCCCAAGGTAATTGGGTAAGAACAGAGCAATACTTACATAACTACCCACACTGCTGGAGAACTGATACTCCATTAATATATCGTGCGATTCCATCATGGTATGTGAAAGTTACTTCATTCAGAGAAAGAATGGTTGAGTTGAATAAACAAATAAACTGGATTCCTGATCACATTAAAGACGGCATGTTTGGTAAGTGGATTGAAAATGCGCGTGATTGGTCGATTTCTCGAAACCGTTACTGGGGTTGCCCAATTCCAATTTGGAGAAGTGATGACCCGAAATATCCGCACATGGAAGTCTATGGTTCGATAGAAGAAATTTCAAAATCATTTGGTGTTGAAGTTAAGGATTTGCATAGACCATTTATTGATGAACTTGTGAAACCAAACCCGAAAGATCCAACAGGCAAGTCTATGTTAAGACGTGTGCCTGACGTATTGGATTGCTGGTTTGAAAGCGGCTCCATGCCTTACGCGCAAGTGCATTATCCATTTGAAAACAAGGACTGGTTTGAAAATAACTTCCCAGCAGATTATATTGTAGAATACAAAGGGCAAACCCGTGGCTGGTTCTATACACTATTAGTTTTATCAACAGCACTGTTTGATAGGCCGCCGTTTTTAAATTGTAACTGTCACGGTGTAATTTTGGGTGATGGTGGAAAGAAATTATCGAAGCGTCTAAAAAATTACGCTGACCCAAAAGAAGTGATGAATACAATCGGCTCTGACGCTATGCGTTGGTACATGATTTCATCACCTGTAATGCGTGGGCAAGAGTTAGTAATTGATAAAGACGGTACTGGTTTCAAAGAAGCCATAAGAACTGTTATAAAACCAATCTGGAATGCGTATAACTTCTTTATACTTTATGCAAATGCAGATGGGTTGAAAGCTGAAGAGAATTTCGGTTCTACAAATTTAATGGATAAATACATCCTTTCAAAATGCGCCGAGACAGTTGCGGAAATTGAAAAAACGATGGATGCATATGACCCGATGCTTGCTTGTAAATCAGTTGAGAATTTCTTCGAGATCTTGAACAATTGGTACATCAGAAGATCGCGCGAAAGATTTTGGAAAACCGAAAAAGACCAAGATAAAATCCAAGCATACAATACCTTGTACACAGTACTTGTTACAATGTGTAAGGCTGCATCTTCGTTGCTACCTCTAATTCTAGAAGAAATCTTCATGAACTTAACTGGTAAGGAAAGTGTTCATCTTGAATTGTTCCCTAAGTTAAATGTGCAAGTTGACCACGCTCTAATCGAGCAGATGGAAAGAGTGAGGGCTGCGTGTACTGCGGCACTTTACATCCGTAATGAAACTGGTGTGCGTGTAAGGCAACCACTGGCGAGTGTTACATTCATTGGTGTTTCTGAAAGTGGAATTTCAGAGGAATTGAAGCAATTAGTTTTAGATGAGATCAACGTTAAGCAATGGAATAACATTGATAAATCGAAAATGTTGGAATATGCGAATTATAAGTTGCAGATTAAATTCCCAGTTTTAGGTAAGCGTTTACCAACTAAAGTAAAAGACATAATCGCTGCACAGAAACAGGGGAATTGGGAATTTGCAAATGGCAAGTTGACTGTCGCTGGTGAAATTTTAGAGGCAGAAGAATTTGAGTTGCAACTTGAGCCGAAAGCAGAATTTAAGTCATCAATCGCACCTGTATCAACTAATGACGCACTGGTGCTGTTAGACTTAAATATTACGGAAGAACTGAAACTTGAAGGTATTGCGCGTGATATAATCCGTGCTGTGCAACAAGCTCGTAAAGACGCGGGACTAGCAATTTCAGATAGAATCACTTTGAGCATAAATGCCAATGATAATGAACTGGCGTCTGCGATTGAAAATTGGTCGAGCTACATTCAGGAACAAACACTTTGTGTTGGAATTAACTCTGAATCTATTTCAAACGGCGCAAGCGAAGTTGATATTGAAGGCAAAAAACTTAGGTTTACAGTGAAGAAGGTTTAATAATAAAGGAAGAAGGGGGAAGGATGCTAACCAGAAGTATTGTGATTGATCGCAGCATGACTGTACAAACAATCACTCAAGAAGAGGTGGACGTTATTAGAATTAGTAGTGGTTTGTTTCAAATTGATAATTTTTGGGCTAAGGAAGTATTTGTCTTAGCGAGTGATAAAGTAATTTTATTTGCATGTGGTGTGAGTTATGTTGAACCAAAAGAAGGTCAGCGCAAAGGAGATTGGGTGTGTAGGTTTGAGATTGACCCAGAAATTCTAACTGAATTAATGCCGCCAACTCCTGGAATGGTAACCCCAAGGGCTTCCCAAGATTCACAAGCTACAGTACCATTTTAGAGTGAGACTCAACAATGCAAACCTACAGCATGAACCCAAGATGGTTGGATGGTGTTGTGCTCTAAAAACATTTCTTGTACTTTTAAATAATATTGTCATAACTACAATAATTGGTAATTATTGTATAAAATGCAGAGGTGTAAATTTATGAGACATATAGCTTTAAAATTTATAAATGCAGAAAGACATTCTTTCTGGGGACAATAATGGGATTAGATCTTGTATGCGAAAACTATAGATGTCCTACTATGGCAGATCCTATTTCAAGGTTCAAAATCGGTCTTGATACGAATAATGAAGTAACTTTAAGTTAATTACTTCTTATATTGAATCTCAAACAATCAACTAATTTTAAGTGGCGCAAGCGAGGTTGATATTGAAGGCAAAAAACTTAGGTTTATGGTGAGAAAGGTTTAGGGTAGATGTTTGAAAAATTTCTCGAATTATTAGAACAAGTTGATGCGTTAACTTATGAGGGCGGCTTACTAAGTTTAGAACAGGTACAACTTTTAACGAAATATCTAGAACAAGATAGTATTAAGAATGCTGTAACTGAATACAGGATTGCGAAAGAATATAATGATAAGATGTTCCCAAGGATGGTGAGTATTCAAAATGCTATAAATAGAGCAGGGCGTGGAGAATCTATAAAACCGTTGGAGTCTCTATTGCTTCTATATCCAGATGAAATTTTTATAAGTTTACATGAATGTTGTGGCTATGGTCGATCTATTCTTGGTATGAACCAAATTAGTAAGGGTTTATTACAAAAAATAATCTGGTTCAAAGAGGAATACAGAGCAGAGATTCGGGAATTTATACTTTGTCACAATATTTCAATACAGCGTCAAGACAAGACATATCAAGCAAATTTTCTGTTGCGTTCAAAATTGGGGGCATTGTTATATTATAATATATTGCATCATTTTAAAGATGATTTTGAGTTATTAAATTTGCTCTTTGCACCTTGTGGAGAAGGTAACACAATATTACATCATACAAGTCGGTGGAACGTGTCAGGTTGGGACGTGCGTGAAATGCATTGTATGATTCTTACAGTAGCAGCGGGTCATAGACAGTTGTTGACAAATCTGTTCTCTGCTAATGGTGATGGTGACACGCCAATGCATAGATTAAATTTCCATGATATTAAAAAATTCCAAGCCATTATTAGTGCAGTGGGTCAGGATACTACATTGTTATTGATATTGTTTGCCCCTAATAAACAAGGAGAAACACCATTGCATATAGCTATGGGAACATCTCCAGACTTACAAAAGACACTACCTAAAATCCTTCAAGCTATACATGGTATAATAGATAAATTAAAAACTTTAAGAGATAATCATGGCAGGACATTCTTAGAAGTGAATCATCAATTACATCAAGATATTGTAAATCAATACTTATCCAGCACTGCTCTTCCACCGACGACCACTACTGCTAACCAAGGTGTAGATGTTGTGATACCTGATTCGTTAAAACAAGTTGTTTTAGGAGCGCTTGAAATCGATGTAGTAGGTGGGTTTGCTGCAGGACGCAAATGTTAAGTAAATCTGAGCGCACATTAATGGATTCTGCGAGTCCCTGTCGAAAAATATTGCTCTCAATATAAAATGAGGTTATTAACAATTTCAAAATAATTAATAAGGGCGCGGGAAATATGAGAATATTTGATACAGGTGACGGATTATATTTTGTAAGAATCGATTATAATGGCACTGGCAGCTCTAAATTAACTGATGGAAGAAATGTTTTTTTTAGCAAAAACATTTCTGGTAACTATAATGTTTGGACTGCAGCAAATGTCCTGACACCTTACTGCTGTAATGAAATTTTTTTCATTTTAAGTACTACTCTGAATACAGCAAGTTTAATTTGTTGTGATTGTAATGTGGATAATAGGAGGAGACATACTATAGTTTTTAGCTTAGACCCACAAGTTATCCAAGTTATATTGAATTTGGCTGTCCAGAGTGTGCCAATGGAGATAGAGCGATTAAATTCCCAAAGCTCACAACTTACTCAGAGTTTTTAAGATGAGAGTAGTAAATAAACTACTAGACCACGAGACGAAGTGCTGCAAAGCGAAACAAGTTCGGGATGACATCTGAAAGCTCAATTTAGGTTATCGGGTTAGTTGCCTTTCAATACTTGAATTGAACCATAAAGTTTGGTATCATGCATCGCATAATAATTTTGGGGTTTTATTAGTTATGAGACAATGGCATTTTACTGCGCTTAGAGACGTTCCTGTAAGCATTGCAGAAATTCAAGGAGGCCTCTTTCAAGTTTCAGTGATGTATCCCAATGATCCAAAGACTTGGCAAGCTTCTAGTTATGAAATCATAAATGCTGGGAGTTTTGCTACTATCATGACTACTCCATATCCTAATACGAGAGCAAAAGTTGAAATTTTGCTTGCTGATTCTGAGCTAGCAAGATTGTTCCCCATTAATGACAGAGCCGTAGCAATGGATATAAGTTAAATAATTGGTGAGTTTATTCAACTGAAAACCAAAGTTCACCAGTCGCAGCTTGCAAGACCATTTCAGTAGAAGGAACGCCTGCTGAGTAAAGTTTTGGATCAACGGTATTTTTATCAATAACTACTATAGTGCTGGTATCAGATCTAACTATTGTGGCATCAAGAGAGTTAATGCTGTTGATCTTAAATTCAGCTTCCTCAAGATATTTTACTACTTTCAACATATCTTCAGTATAATATGTAGATATCAAATCAATTCTTGCTTCGGTAGAGAATGTTAGTTTAGCCTCCTTCAGGAAGTAAGATTTAAACAACAGATCTCCAAAATCGTTTGGTCTTAGCTCCATTTTCGAAGCATGATAAAGTCCTGCCATTTTATTTTTAGCATCCCATATTGCAATACCAATACAGTCATTTAAACCAGCAGTATGTAAATTCATATCCTGTTGAGGAGTAATTGTATACTCACCCATGCCAAGCATTTTAGTGGTTGGTGCATTAGGTTTTTCTGCAGAGGAAAATGAATGTTTAAATGGAAAGGACTGTTTGATATCTCTAATCATCCAAGAATCATCAACAAGAAGGTTATGATAAAAATATGAATCTGAAGAACCTTTGTTATATTCAATTCTCTCTTCATGAAGTAGAGTTGACTGACCTAAAGACATTTCACGTTTCATGTATCTACTAATAACCATATATTCTATGTGCTTAATTGTACCATAAATGACTGATTATTACTATTTATGATATATTAAAAGTATATTAAGAAAGATGTGTGTAATCGTTAAGGATTGCTTTTTAATAATTAATGCCAAGAGGGGTTTTTAATCAAGATGAAAACAGAGTATCCAGTTGAAAGAAATTGTGAGTTTACTAGTGCTAGTGGTACGAAAGTTATAGTCTCTCATTGGGGAGATAATGCATGGAGACAGGTTGAGTATTTCTTTTTGAATGGCGGAAGACAATCTTATTATGCAACGTACAATCACAAATTGGTTTTTGAATCTGGTTGTTATGACCTTTGTTTTGTGTGTATTGACCGTGACACTAACAAACTATGTGATATAAAAATAATGCTGAATACTGAATCCACAAAACAATTGTTGAAAAATCACCATCCTGAAACGCAATTAACTCGGAGTTTATAATATGAGAACTGAATATCTAATTAAAGGAAACTTTACATTCAGTTCCACAGACAGTTCGGTGCAACTACGTTGTCTGACTCCGCTGAATTATTTTGTACAGCTTAATGACAAAAAATATTGTTCCTATGAACCACCTAAAGTGGTTCTTGAAAACAATAGTTATTATCTATGGTTTACGAGCATAACAGTGTGCGATGAAGTTCTTTGTGATAAAGAGGTGAAATTGATGCTGGATAATAAATCCATAGAACAATGGTTGAAGAGTGATTGTGCGGATAAAGCGCAACAAGTAGGTTTGTCGTAAAAGGAGGTAAGACTTTATGAGAAGTTTAGTTTGCCTATGGCAAACCGTCATTAGTGTAATGAAAGCGCTCGTCCTGTCTGGGCGAAGCTTTAGCGAAGACTGATCCTTTCTCCGATTAAAAGACTAAAAATTCATTTGTTGGGTCTTTTATGGAAGACAATGCCCTTTCTCTACTGTCATGCTGAACTCGTTTCAGCATCTAATCTAAAACCAGATCCCGAAATAAATTCGGGATGACGTATGTGAGATACTGTCATTCTGAATTAGTTGTATTAGCCAAATAATACCTAGAATGCTTCAATTCTCCTTCTTTCCTCAGTGCTTTTTTCTTTACTAAATCGACCAAATCACGAGTGGTAGTTGGGATTGTAGAGCCAGTTATGTTCATATATTTCGCAGCGCTCATGCCGCCTTCAAAACCTTTTGGTTCGGCATCGAACATTTTATTTAATACTTTTATTTGCCTCTCATTTAATTGCCCATCAAGTCGAGAAAATAACTTGGCTTTTTTGATTAGAGCCTCAATTTTTCTTTTAGAATGCCTCATAGATTCCAAAATGGTTTTAGAAAAATAAAGTAGCCATGGAGTAATTTCATTACTCTTATTGGCTTTTTCTAATGCGTCATAGTAAGACTTCTTGTCAGAATTAATGATTGTAGATAGAGCAATAAGTGTTGGCTTCCCAAGTGATTGTGCTAAGCATTTTTCAGTTAATGCGCGTCCAATTCTGCCATTCCCATCTTCAAAAGGATGGATGCACTCAAAATATAAATGCGCAATTCCAGCCCTAGCTAAAGGTTTTATAGGATTGCTCTTATTGAACCATTTTATATAATTTTGCATTTCTTTATGAAGTTGTTTTGAAGGCGGGGCTTCAAAGTGGATTCGAGGTTCGCCAATTTGGCCAGAGATTATCTGCATTGGTTCTTTGCTTTTTCTGTACTCCCCAATATTTTCTAAATCTTCCCTGCTCCTCATTAGAATTCTATGCCATCTAAAGAGTAGTTCATGCGATAGTTTCATGTCGTAGGTTTTATAGAGATCGATCATCAATTCTGAAATACCTTTTTCAGCAGGTTTAATTTTTCGATTGTCACCTTTAATGCCTAGCTGTCTGCATATAGAAGACTGCAAGCTGTCGCGATTGAGATATTCACCTTCGATCTCGGAAGTTTTTAAGGCTTCATCTGAGATAATTTCAATTAGAAGTTTCTCCTTTTCGTCTGCATCCAGGTGGATAAAAGCTCCGAACATCAAGCCAGATTCATGAATGAACTGACTTTCAAACTCATCTAATTTTGATGAGTCGTAGGTAAAATTACCCCAGTTTTTCTTTTGCCAATTCCAGGTCATGATTAATAGAATGTTATCCTATTAATCATTTTAACCCATTTTTATGATTAATACAATGTGTTTCTATTAATCATAATTAACATCATTCTGATTTGTAAAATATTTAAAAAACACTATGCTTAAGTTAATTTAAGAAAGTATCTGATAATGCTATGATGCATCATGAATTCCCAATCGCGACTAACTCTACTTTTCGTAGCATAAATGCTCAGGAAGTTGTTGTTATACCTAGGCAGTCTATAAGTGCGACTTGTGGACTTATTACGGTTTATTATGATGAAAATTTAGAAAATTATTTTTTGAATGTTTTGTCTAATAGTCTTCGAGTAAGGATAGAAGGAGATCAGCCTATATTAAGCTTTACAAATCTTGTTAGTCGAAATGGTGATTACTGGGTTGATCGGAATATAGAACTATTATTAGATCCAATTGAAACGGCGCAATGGATTGAACATCAAAGAAGTCAAAATGTATCACCTATGGAGTTAGTTTAGTGAGAGTAGATATAAACAAGGAATACCCAATAATGGCAATCATATCGATGGTGGGGCTGAATGAAATCCCTGTAAGTTTATTAAAGTTAGGAGATAATTTGTTTTCTTTAAACGCTGGGTTTGAAAAAGGATATTTCAATAGGTATGTAAGTAGTGCTTATATTTGTTACGTAGATGGTCATATTAGGTTGATAGCATGCGATATTAGCGATAAAAAAATACAATATGAAGTAGAACTAGGCAGTTCTATGATTAAGAAGTTTTTTCCTGATAAAGTTAAGTTAAAAGAGGTTGGTATATGATGCAAAGAATCACTGATAGTATAGGTTTGATTGGGGCAGGTAACACACGTATAGAAATTGAGAAAAGGGGTGAAGGTAATTTTGATTTACGTATTCAGTGTCAACTAAATGCGCAAACTAGTGTCCTTGCAAATATAACCTCGGTTTTTTTGAGTCAAACTGACAGAGGAATGTATTTAATATGTAATCAGAACAATAGACTTTATTCGGGAACTTTTGAAATTTGTTTGCGCCAAAATCCATTGTCTTTACAACAACAAGAAGTTGTTAGCATGGAAATTGGTTAGGTGATTTATCGTAGCGAAATAAAACCCTGAGCGTGAGCTCAGGGATATAGCGCGTGCTGAATCCTTAGTTAACTTATGTTTTTGTCATCATCGTTCACGAGAGGGTGATCTGCATTGAAGCTGGATCATCGGGTCAAGCGCCCGATGATGACAGAATTCTTCTGTTTATTGTCATCCTCGTGTTTAACACGAGGATCTCATTTGAAGATAGATCAACTAGGTTTTAAGCGGAGGTTGACCGTTTATCTAAAAAACTTGGGATTTTTAAATTCAAATGCAGATGACGAAATTTCTCTATTATACTTTGCATCGATCAACTTTAGTTCCACACTACCGCCGTTTTTGTCCAACACAGTAATTTTAGAAAGTTGGAATGGTTTTTTAGTGAAAAACATCTCTATTCTATGCTCTTCTTTTTTTGGTTTTTGGAATACTATTTCAATTGTAGTTCCTTCTGTTTGTTCAATAGCTTTTACGACGCGAACATCTTTAGATAAATCTAAATTTCTTTTACTTAGTAATGTGATTGGCAAATCTTCATTGCTAACGTAACTTACCTCATCTAAGGAATGGTTGTAGTGAATAAGAAAATCCTTATCGAGAAGTATCATTTCTTTCTCTGGGGTTGAATAATCTATTCGCATATTGTCAGGTCTTGCTAAAAGAAAGCGCCCAATCCTGCTGTTTCCTTGGCCGTCTACCTGATCAAATTCAGCTTCAATTGTTTTTAAATTGTTAAAATATTCCTGAACTTTCTGAACTGCTTTATCTTTGACTGCTTTGTTTAGGTCGTTTGCATGGGCATTTCCAGCGCTCAAAAGAATTGATAAGATAACTATTTTAATATAGGCTTTCAAAGTGCTCAAATTATGCTTGTTGAAGCCTGATTATAGAGCTAAAATTCAAAAAGCTCAATAAAAAGATTGTTTAGTGTTTATTAACCTTATTAGAAGAACTTTTTTTATCACATTAAAACTAGTAGCGGTTTTGAGTGTGATCGTGCTTTTGATTGGTGTATGGATATACACTGGTCCTAGAACCGTACCATTTTTGGCTGGTTATATTACTAAGGAAATATCAGCAATTCTTCCCCAGGGGTCAAGCTTTACCTTAGAAAAAGTGACATTAGAAGTTGAGGATAATAGCGGTGTGGTTCTAAAGCTTATAAATGCTAAGCTCCACAATGATACAAAAGGCGATGTTGAACTTACAGAGTTGAAGGCAAGAATTGATCTATTGGGTTTATTGCCACAGTCGAATCATAATTTACTAAACATTCAAATCTCACAACCCAAATTTCAACTGATTCAACTTCTCTACGATGGAAAATCAGATGTTGATGCGCAACTACCAATTGAAAAGATAAATGAATATATAAACAAGTATAGGGATAAGCTTTTAAAATTTAGTTTGATGCTTAGCAATACTGAACTTAATTTTGAGATTAATTCTGAAGAATCTTTAGATATTCAGGTTAATACTTTGGTGCTCAGTCCGCATATTCAAAATCATAAAATGGTGTTTGTGCTTTATGGTGATATTAATATTCGTGATAAAAATAGCATCGTCGATGTAACTTTTGATACTAGCTCAGGAAAATACCTTGAGTCAAAAGGAACTATTAGCAATATTTCAACTTCTCTATTTGAGGAATTCGGGTTTCCGATTGCAGAGCTAAAGGGATCACATGTTGAGGCGGATTTAAGTTTTGACTCGCAGATGTATAGCCCCAAAAAAATTGAAAAATTAGAATTTGAAATTGGTAACTTTGAAGGGAAGATAAATAAAAACCATTTCTTTCCTGTAGATATCACTCCAGAAAATGTGAATATCAAAGGACAATGCTTGAAAAATTGTACTGAAATTCATATTTGGAAATTCCAAGTTAAGGCTGACTATTTAGATCTCAATTCTTCATTTTCACTTAAAAGAATTAAAAATGATCTGATATTACAGGGAGAATTTGAGCTAAATAGTTTGCCGGTAGATCACGTGAAAGATTATTGGCCTATACCAGTAACTGCAAGGACGAGAGAGTGGATATTTGAGCACATTTCAGGTGGAGACCTGACGCAAGCGCAAGGTAAGTTTAATCTAAATATCGATGAGATTATCTCGAAAAAGAAGATCAATAAGAAGGATATAATAATCAACCTCAAGCTTGATAAAACAAATGTTGGGTATATGGATGGTGTACCAAATGTTGAAGATGTAAACGCCAATATTATCATTACAGGCGAAGATGTTAAATTTAAAATTGCATCTGGTAAAATGCTCGGAACAAAAATTATTACTGCTGAAGGATTTATTCCAGACTTGGCGAATAGCAAAAGTAGAGTAGAAGTAAAAGCTGATGTAGTTGGCAGTTTGCAAGATTTGGTTGATCTTGCTCATGCACACGCTGAAATTAAAAATGAGAAATATAAAGATCTTCAAGGAATTGCTCAAACAAAAGTCGATGTGGTTGTGCCAATTCAAGATGAAGATTTAACGTTGAAAGATATTAATCTGTTTGTAACCTCTAGGATCTCTAAAGCAAGTGCGCATAACATCTATAAAGATTTTGATATTAAAGATGGTGTTTTAAATGCAGTATATAAAAATCACAATGCAAATATCGTGGGTACTGCAATTGTAGGTGATAAGTATCCAGTAGACATAAATGCTAACATTAACTTTATAAATGATTCGCAAAAGATTTCTGTTAAAACCAAAATGAATTGGGATGATGTTGCAAAACTTGGGTATCCTAAGCCTGAGTATTTTAATAATGGTTTTACGGTTGGTGTTAATCTTGAAGAAAATCAAGGAGTCTCGGCTGAATACATTGACTTGGATCTTGGTAATTCCACGATCTATATAAAGAAATTAGGCATAAAAAAGAAGATTGGAGACCCAGGCTATATCAGATTTACTATGAATGAGAAAGCTGATCATATTGAGATACCTAAGTACGAACTTGATTTTGGAACATTTGCCAGTGAAGGAAATGGTAAATTATCAAAAGATTTAAAAGATGTGATTTTTATTAACTCCACTAAAACTAAGTTGGGTAAAAGCTCCTTTAATTTTAACTATAAAATTTCAGATAAAAAAGATGTGTTAAATGTTGTAGGTGAATCTTTGGATCTGAGTTCGGTTAGCTTCGGTGGAGGTTCGGATTCTACGCCTGCGAATGGAACTACAGATACCTCTGACGATCGTGGGGTTATGCTTTTTGCCAAGGTAGGCAAGTTGTTTATGAAAAATGATGTTGTTTTGAACAAGCCAAATCTTGAAGTGAACTGCTCTGTTAAAAGATGCGAAACTGTTAGGCTAATTGGAGATTTTGCTACTGGCGGATATTTAAAACTAGAGATGAAGTATCCAGACTTGAATGTTAATTCAAACAACGCTGGCAACGTTGTGAAAGCCTTAGGCATTTCTGAGAAACTTGAGAATGGAATTTTACACACCACTGGAAAATTTACTGATAATAAGTTCAAAGGAGAGATAACAATAAATACTTTTCAGCTTAGAAAGGCGCCTGTACTGGCTAAAATATTATCTATTGTGTCTATCACAGTTACTTCTTTTGAGGGGATATCTAGTTTGGTAAGTAATTCTGGTGTTAAGTTTGAAAAATTAGTTTGTCCTGTAGAATATGAAAATGGAGTTTTAACAATAAAGGACTGTGGTGCAAAGGGTAATACTTTGGCTCTGACAGCTAATGGAACGATTAATCTGAAAAAAGATAATATAAATATTGAAGGTGTAGTTGTGCCTGAAAATATAGTGAACCAAGTGCTTAAAAGTGTTCCGATATTAAAAGATATTTTTGGTAATAAAACTGAAAATGAAGCAATAGGCGCTAATTTTACAATCACTGGCAGCACGGATGATCCAGAAGTTAGATCAAATCCATTGTCGCTACTCACTCCAGGATTCTTGCGTAATATCTTTGGCAAATTTTGATTTTTATCGTTGCGAAGTAAAATGCGGAGCGTGAGCTCAGGGATGTAGCGCGTGTTAAATCCTTAGTTAACTTATGTTTTTGTCATCATCGGGCTTGACCCGATGATCCAGTTTTAAGGCAGATCCTAGTGTCATGCACTAGGATGACAAAGATTCGGCTTAAAGGTGGCTTGACCTGGGCTAAAACTGAAGCCTTACGCCCATGAAGGTTTATTTCAGAGCCTAATCTAAAACAAGATCCCGAACTAAATTCGGGATGACGATGTTGCCCATGTTGTCATGCTGAACTCGTTTCGCTTCGCAGGCCTTTTGGCTCAGCATCTTCTCTACGAAAGCACGATGTACTTCTCTTCAAGGTACTCTAAAATTCCATGTTTTCCGCCTTCGCGTCCCAGACCTGATTCTTTTATCCCGCCAAAACTTGCCATTTCGCTTGCAAGTGCAATATCATTGATTCCAACCAGTCCGTATTCGAGTGCTTCAGACACTCTCCAAATTCTATCTTTGTTTTCGGTGTAGAAATAACTAGCCAATCCATAATTTGTGTCGTTAGCGCGTTTAATTACTTCTTCTTCTGTTTTAAAGGTAAATGCAGAAACTATCGGGCCAAAAATTTCTGTCTTCTCTATTTCTAAATCGGATGAAGTATGCAAAAGAATTTTAGGTGAAACATAACAATGGCTTTCTTTTTGTAACTTTGAAATGTCTGTTTCAAATATTTTAGTCGAGCCGTTTGCAATTGAATCAGAAACAAGTCTGTCAATTTTCTCTGTAGCAGCTTTATTAATTAGTGGGCCTAAGTTTGTATCTTCGGCTATACCATTCCCAATTTTAATTTTAGAGAATTCAGTTTTCAATTTCGCTAAGAACTTTTCCGAGATTGATTCATGTAGATAAATTCTATTTGCACTTGTGCAGCTTTGCCCACCACCTCGAAGTTTAGATGCAAGTAATCCTGCGACTGCTTTGTCTAGGTTAGCATCTTCAAAAACAATAAAAGGAGAGTTTCCACCTAGTTCTAATGTGACTTTTTTAACAGTCTGCGCACATTTTGCCATCAGCATTTTTCCAACTTTTGTCGATCCTGTAAAAGTTAGCATTTTAACTTTATTAGAGTTGATAAGCGTATCGCCAATTGCTTGCGCATCACCACAAACGATGTTTACTACTCCATCTGGCAGACCAGCCTCAACCAATAATTCAGCAATTGCAAGCGCGCTATAAGGTGTCTCTTCTGATGGTTTTAAGACTACGGAACAGCCAGCAGCTAGGGCAGGGGCGATTTTTCTGGTAATCATCGCGATTGGGAAGTTCCAAGGGGTAATTGCAGCAACAACTCCTACAGGTTGTTTTATGCTCATTAAACGTTGTCCGTTTTTGATGGATGGTACGATTTCCCCATAAATTCTTTTGGCTTCTTCGGCGAACCATTCTACAAAGCTTGCTCCATAGTCAATTTCATTCCTAGCTTCGCTAATGCTTTTTCCTTGTTCTGTGGTTAGTAGTTTTGCTAGCTTTTCCTTATCTCTAAGCATGAATTCATATAATTTACGCAACACCTTCGCTCTTTCTTTTCCTGTGGTAGTCTTCCATTTTTCAAAGGCTTTTTCTGCCGCGTCTATTGCTAGAATGGTATCATCAGCACTCATGAAGGGCAGTTTGCCAATTTCTTGCATGTTGGCAGGATTGAATATGGAGAAGTTTTGGCCACTTTTAGCGCTACTCCACTTTCCATCAATAAAGCATTTAGTTTGTAGGGTCATAGTTAAGAATAGGGTAAGTAAACTTTCAATTTTATATCATGGCTTTTTGTATATCTAAAGACAAGCTGTAATAGTAAATTAATCTCAGTATTTTTAAGATAGTTGTTGTAGCGGCATGATATATATGGCAGAATTCTTGGTTGAAATTGAAAGCGGAGAGTTGTATGAGTATTTCTCAGAAAATATTGAATTTATTTTGTGAAAGTTCTGAAAAAGGCGGTGTAACCCCTAAGACCGCAGAATTTGCGGCGTTATGGTGGGCAAAGTTCCTACCTATGGCGGCAAAACCCCTAGAATTAAAGGATGAACAAAAGTTGTATAAAGCAAGCGATTATGGCTCATTGGGAGGGATGCTCATTGGTCTTGGGCTTGATTTGGCAAGAAGTAAGTGCGAAATTACTCCTGAGAAGCACGATAATTTTGTGAAAATATTAACTGCAAAAATTTTAAGTGGGAAATTAGGGTTTGATTCTAAGGTAATACATGTTGATTATGGTCCACCAGTTATACTTTGGGAATCATTGGATGAAGCAGGCATCATCAATGGTGCTTGTGGCGGATTGTTTCCTTTTAAAACTATAATGTTTATTAAAGAACGTGATGTATATCTTGGTGTTGATGGAGAAAATTTGTTCCATGATGAAACTGTTTATACTGAAAACAATGATAGCTACTTATGCAGCGCTTTAAAAAGCGTACTACAAAGCTCTGCTGATGAATTATAAGCAGCTGATCTGTAAAATTTATTACTTTAGCGTTGCGCCATGAAATCTAGGGTGTTAAGCTAAATGTCAGATTTTATTAGACAAAGTATTTGGTGAATTTTCCTAAGACATTAACTGGATTCCTTTGGTTCTTTATGAAGAAAAACTTCTGGGGGTTTTTCTTCATTCAACTTATGTGTTTTGGCTGGACGCTAGATCATACCTTAATGCCGCTAGTCTTTGGTAAAGTTGTTGGTCATATCGAGAGCTTTACAGGTGATAGGATGGAGATTTGGGGTGCGATTTCTACCGTTGTTTTGATGGGCGGTCTTCTCTGGCTTTCAATTGAAATAATGATGAGAATATCTGGAATATTGATGATGCGAATATTCCCACAGTTTGAAGCCAATGTTCGCCTCTCTCTCTTTGAATATGTAAATCAACAATCCCATTCGTTTTTTGCTGATAATTTCGCGGGAAGTGTAGCAAACAAAATCAATGATATGCCAAGAAGCGCGCAAGCGATGCTTGAGCTGATACTAACACTTTTTATTCCAATCATAGCTACTACGTTAATCACGACAGTTATGTTTACATATTTGCATCCACTATTCGGCGCAGTGATTTTTACTTGGATTATAATCCACATGGGAATCTGTATATATACTTCTAAAACTTGTCAGTTGTATTCAAATGTTCATGCAGAAAGTAGGAGTAGATTAGTTGGTAGGATAGTAGATAGCTTTACTAATAACGTCAGTGTTCGGATTTTTTCTAGAAGGAATTATGAATTTGAATTTGCCAAAAGATTTCAACAAGATGAAATAGTAAAACATAAAGCCGCCCTTTGGTATGTTGAAAAAATAAAGATTCTATTAGGCATTCTTTGTTTTTTATTTATTGGCGTAGGGATGACATATCTACAAATCTACTGCTATAAAAATGGCATTATTGATCTGGCAGATTTAGCATATACTTTCCAAGCTTCTTATCATGTAACAATTGTTGCATTCTGGGCTGGTCTTGAGTTGCCACGGTTATTTAGGGAGATAGGTGTTTGCAAGCAATCCCTAAGTCTCATTAATGCGCCAATTCAAATTATGGATAAGCCAGATTCATTACCAATAAAAATATCGCGTGGCGAAATAAAATTTGAGAATGTTACATTTAGATATGAGCATAATAATAACATATTCAATAACCAAAATATTATTATCCCACCTGGCCAGAAAGTTGGATTAGTTGGTTTTTCAGGGAGTGGCAAAACAACTTTTGTAAATTTGATATTGCGCTATTTTGATGTTGCTGGTGGAGCTATTTACATAGATGGACATAATATTACCGATATCACTCAAGACAGCCTGCGCGAGCAAATTGCTATGATTCCACAAGAGCCGAGTTTGTTTCATCGTTCCATTATGGAAAATATTAGGTATGGCGATATAACTGCAACAGATGCTCAGGTAATTGAAGCATCTAAAAAAGCGCATTGCCATGAATTCATAACAAAATTGAAAGATAAGTATAACACCCAAGTTGGGGAGAGGGGGCTTAAGCTTTCAGGAGGGCAAAGGCAGCGTATTGCAATAGCTCGTGCTATTTTGAAAAAAGCGCCGATTCTGATCATGGATGAAGCAACTTCAGCGTTGGATACTGTTACCGAAAAGTATATCCAAAAAAGTATCAAAGAGATGGCTAAAGATAGGACGACAATTATTATTGCGCATAGGTTGTCTACTCTTGCAGATATGAATAGGATTTTGGTATTTAAAGACGGTTATATAGTTGAAGATGGCAAACACGCTGAGCTTCTTCAACGCAATGGTCACTATGCTAAGCTATGGAGCCTACAAGTCGATGGCTTTATACCTGATTTATCTGAAGAGAAAGAGGAAGAGTTTTAGATATAGAAATTTATTTTAGCGGCATAAGTTTATCAATATTTGAAGAAGTGCTAATTGAGTTATCACCTAAATTGCGTGCTAAGAAATTTAATATTTTATTTATATAAAGATCAGAAGCCAGCTTCTGAGTGTTATTTACGGTTTGTAGTTTGCTGGATTCATCCTTAGGATGATATACTGAAAATTGAGGATGAGACGTGGTGATCCCATCCATATATCGCTTAGTCGAAACAATTAAAAAGCAATTAGATAGATATTCTATCAGCCATTACTACCAAATTCACTTTTTACCCAAGTGTTTGACCAGTAGTGATAGCCCAAAGCTAACTCTTCATTATTTGCGTTCATTGGAGTGCAATATTCTTTGCAATCTAGGTGATCAATTACCTTATCGCGTGGGTTAAAATTAGCTCCACCATTATGTTGATAGTGCATTGAGTAAATCGAACTAGGTTGAAGAACAGCATCGATATTGCCATCAACATTGCTATTTTCTAAATATGCTTTTGTGAAACCAAATGGTCCGGTTATATAAATTGTCTGGTCAAAATTAGAACAATCTTTAAGAAACTTAGGCGCTGTGTTTTGATCACTCCATTGCTTAATGTGCTCCATCATTTTCTTAATTATTGGATGGTTTGGTTTTGCTCCAATAATGGCATTACCAGTTTTAAATTTGTCAAATGGTTCAACACCAGTATAGAAATCAACTTGTTTATGAAGTTTATGTGGATCAGCCAATAAGTCATAGTCGGTATCAAAATATAGGCCGCCCAACTTATCAAGGATTTCATATCTCAGCATATCACTTGCTAAGCCAAATTTATTTGCACTCATTGCTGATGAGTATTCTCTTTCCAGCTGCAACGATCCAAGCTCAATTATTTCCTTAAATATGTAACCAACTTTCTCCAACTCTTTAACTGTATTTGGAATTATTTTTTTGTCATTTACCCAAAAAATATTTTTCCAATTAGCATTTCCAGACAGAACAGCTGCGCTTTTCTTAGCCCAAGCTAACATATGATCTGATAATTCCTTTGGGTTTGCAGGGTTAGTAAGCCATATATGATGTGTCATTAAAGGAATATCTTTTTGAGCGACAACACTCTTAGTTAAAGCATTGTGATTGCATTTAGCAATGGCTTCAGAAGTTATTTTACTAACATAGCTGCCTTGCAACAAAGAATCTCCTCCGTCGGGACAAGTGTGTAAATCTTGAAAAAACTTATGACTTTTTTCTCTTAGCTGCTGAACTATTTGTGTATGACAATTGAAAGCTTCTCGAGCTTTTACTTCTGCAGCTTGTTCTGCTTGATTGTAACAATTTAGAGCCTCATGAGCTTTTGCTTCTAGTTGAGCTTGCTTTGCAGCGGCAACCTTTTCAGCTTCCTGCCAGCTAGGGGTTGCCATTGTTTTTTTGAATACGCTTTTCATATATATACCTTTAGTTTCTACTAATTGAACCGAGAGCTAAGTATACGAAAGTATTGTTAAAGTAATATTAAGGTTGTAATAAGA
This sequence comes from uncultured Candidatus Midichloriaceae bacterium, assembly GCA_964625465.1. GTDB lineage: Bacteria > Pseudomonadota > Alphaproteobacteria > Rickettsiales > Midichloriaceae > CAZLFQ01. The sequence continues at coordinate 27,375 of CAZVFD010000012.1, forward strand.
TTTTGTTAAATTTTATGATTTAACTGACTCATGGTCATGTTAAGCAAATATAGGTAAGGCTAAATTTTTATGAAAAAGAATAAGAATAGAATAGTAATGTGGCTGACCCTAATTTTTTTATCGTAACGAAGTAAAACTCTGAGCGTAAGACCATAGGAGTTTATATAAAGCATCGATCAACTTTTTTCAGTAGTTAAAGAAGTGCTAATTGAGTTATCACCTAAATTGCGTGCTAAGAAATTTAATATTTTATTTATATAAAGATCAGAAGCCAGCTTCTGAGTGTTATTTACGGTTTGTAGTTTGCTGGATTCATCCTTAGGATGATATACTGAAAATTGAGGATGAGACGTGGTGATCCCATCCATATATCGCTTCGTCGAAACAATTAAAAAGCAATTACATGGATATTCTTTAAGTAGCTTTTCTTGTAATTGAGAGAAATCACCGACATCAGAAAACACCTCTTGTTTAACACTGGGTTGTGTTTGTAGCTGCTTTTCTTTTGAAGGAACTTTAACTTGTATTAGATTTACATTTAGTGGTGATAAGTTGGCGTTATTAAGTAGATCATCTATGTTTTTTTGAAGTTCCGATAACTTCCCTTCACCAGAATCCACAATAACTATTCTAGGTGTCAGTAAAACTTTCATGCCAATTGATTTTGTTACAAATTCATTTTGAGGAATTGGTATTGGATGCTGTATTGAATTCATTAAGCTAGAACAAGCATCTCTCCTGGTTTTAAATGTAGACATGTACAATTCTTCACGCATATATCCTAGATATTCCAAGAGCACCATTATTTCATGGATTTTCTGCTTATCTTCTAATGCTTGGTATTCTACGCCAAAGATGGCAAAAGAAATTACATCAGGTATTGTGAATTTGGTCTCTACGCTTGCTCTTTTTCTCTCAAGTATTTTTTCTCGCATATCTGAAGAATTTTTTCTTTGTAATGCTTGTGATGGTGAGTCACTTAAAGAAGATGGATGAGTCAATTCCCCAGCGGCAAATGTAACGCTTTTAAAAGATGAGGGTCTAGAGCTGGTGGCAGACCCAGACATGACGCCCAAAGATTCTCTTCTTGTAGGTGGTGTTGGCGATGATCCTTCTGGCTTAGAAGGGTCACTAGTGTTTCTAGATCTTCTTGGTATAGGAATAGGCTGAGATGCATGAATGGAAGTTCTTGGAGTGCCGACAGGAGTGGAATCCTTAGACCCCTTAGAGTCCCTTCTACGAGGGTGAGAAGATGTGTCTGGAGGAGTGCCATGCGGACTGCTTAAACTTGACGATGCAGAGCTATGCGAACTTCTTCTGGAGGGTTGACCATCTCTAGGAGAAGCTAAGGGCGAGCTATTCTGGCCATTTCCTTGGGGAGCCGAACTTCTAAGAACGCCCGCCAATTGAGCGACAGGTGAATCAGCGCCTATGGTAGAAAATCTACTTTGCATAACCTACCTCATATATTGATATGCAATCACCTCAGCCTACAATATTATTTTGAACATACAAATGCTTTAATCTCTACCAGAGATTGATCGATCTATATAACTGCTTAGTGGATCAAGAAGTCGAGTTTTTATATTGTTTTGCATAAATACTTTAGATGGGTGAATATCTTCTATCTCTTCTCCGCAAAATAATTCTATTGTCTTGCCAAGAGGCTTTTTTTCTAACGTTACGTTGAGAGAGTGAAGTACGCCATAATCTGAAACAATTAAGATTGTGTTACATGTATCTCCGATCTTATCGGCTATCATCGATAGCACTAGTTCGTTTTTATCAGTGTATTTATATGCAATTTTCTCAACGCTATCAAATATGCTGGAATTAGTAGTACTAAATTCATTGATCAGATTGTGTATTAATCTTTCACATTCTTTTGATGAGTTGTGTAACACTACTGTTTTTGAGTGCGTTATGTCAGCTGTCTTGGAAAAGTTGGTAGTAGCTGAGATGATTGATGAGAGGTCAGTATTTTCTGTTATAAGAATTACGGCAAGGTCATAATGGGTTTGAGTTCGCGGAAATATTTTCAGCAAGCCTAAATTTTGTACCTCTTTAACTATATGAGATAATCTTCTTTCTATCCTATTGACCAATGTTCCCTCGTTTTGGAGTAAGTCCAAAATCTCTTTTAATTTTGAACGGGCTTCTGAGAGGCATGCAAATGCAATCTTTCTATGTTCTTTGTTTATTAAATGGAGAAAAAGATTGTTTAAAGCTGTGCAGGCTGTAGGAAGGGCTATGGAAAATGCTGCGTTAATTAAATCTCTATACAAATATCGAGTTGTCAGGGCAAGTTGGCTCGTGGGTTTATTGGCAAAAACCCAGTTTTGTTTTGTGCGATTTAGCATGAAAATCCTTTAAATGTATTGATTTAATAGGTTATTTAATAGTAATATGCTGCATTGTACTGCAAAAAAGTGTTTTTCGGAAGTCATTGTCTGC
>CAZVFD010000012.1:29838-41429 GCA_964625465.1 uncultured Candidatus Midichloriaceae bacterium
CTTTTTAATAATTCGTTGCTTTACCAAGGTCTTAAAATCGGTTATAAAACCTTAAAAACTAGGTAATCCGATTGAAATACGATCTTATAATTTTTGACTGCGATGGCACGCTTGTAGACAGTGAGAGCCTTATAAACAAAGCATTTTCCCAGATTCTAATATCGGAAGGTTATCCCGAGTATACCTATGAATTTTGTTTGGAAAACTTCTCAGGAGTTTGCTATGCCGACATGTGTAAGCAGATAATTCAAAAACATCCGCAGATGCCCCTCCGAGAAATAGAAGAGAAGTTTATAGAAAAAGCCAACGCCCTAATGCCTACAGAACTTAGAGAAATCCCTAATGCGACTAAGCTACTTGAATTGTTAAAACATATGCCTAAATGTGTTGGTTCAAATGGTGAATTAGCGGTTGTGACCAATTCATTAGAGATAACAGGTCTTATAAACTTCTTCGACCGCAAGAACCTATTTACCTACGAAATGGTACGTGCAGGCAAACCAGAGCCGGATCTATATTTATATGCAGCAAAAAAAATGGGCTTTGATCCAAAAAAATGTTTAGTAATTGAGGATAGTATAGTTGGGGCAACTGCAGGTGTTAGAGCTGGCATGGATGTGATTGCAATCATCCAAAAAGGTAATGCGCATAAGTACAACCTCAAAGCCGAGATGGAAAAACTAAAGCCTCTGGCAATTATTGAGGATTTACTTGAAGTGAAAAAGTATTTTGGCTAATTGCTTAAAGGCAATTTAAAGCATACATCCTATTTCACGATCTAAAGTTCTCCTTGGCAAAGCTGCTGCTGTACAGTTTACTACAGCATTGTGTTTGGCTGATGGCATTGCAGTTGATGTTAGATTTCCACAACTTGAGTTAGTACTACTAACTGCGTTTAACAATGCAGCTTTATCCCTCATTGCCTCGGCTTCTTCAATTGCATCCTCAACTTTCGTCATGCTCTCTACAGCTTGCGGATATGGGTTGAATCTAAATGCTTTTTCTCCATGGGCACTATGAATAGCCAATAATAAAGATGAAGTTGGATCAATTAATCTCAATTCATCAAGCACTAATTCAGCAACATCTAGATGTGCGCAAAGTGCAGCTTTACGTAGTATAGATATATTATTTCGAACCTCAAATAGTGATCTAGAATATTCATTTGTTGGGTCAATGCGCCTTGCTTCTTCAAACATAAATTTTACACATTTATAGTGACCACGTTCTATTGCCACTTCCAATAAATTTCTACCAGCGGTTGGTCTTTTTGTATTGTTAATTAGTTTTTTAGAATATTCATTTGTTGGGTCAATTCTTCTTGCCTCTTCAAATATTATTTGTAGTGACTCGAAACAATCATGAGTTGCACAATTTTCAGCTCCATTCGCATGATTACTATCCGAAATATTAATTAGCTTTCTGGAGCATTGGTTTGTTGGGTCAACTGACCTTGCTTCATCAAATAAAATTTGAATTACCTTAGGATATTTTTTTCCAAGGTCTACTAAAGTAAAACGATCTCTTTTAGTTTCTAATTCTAGTAGCCTTCGGGCAAAAGCTAGCGTGGGATCAATTTCCCTCGCTTTAGCCAATATTAATTTTACCAATTCAACATCTCCCTTACTCACAGCTATATGTAGCGCATTATAACCGTTGTTATTGGTTTCATCGAGCAGCTCTTGAGTAAACTTATAAGATAAGGAGAATTGTTCATCGTAAACATCGCCAACTTTATCAGCTTCCGACAACAGAAACTTTACTGACGCAACTGCTTGCTTATCAATTGCTTCAAGTAGTGGGGTATTACCACCGCTCCCTCTAGCTCTTAACAATTGTTTTAAAAATTCAAAGGTTGGTATTCCTTCTTCACTATATACTACTGCATCGATTTGGTTAATTGCCGCAATTAAAGTTTTGAGTGACTCTAAATATTGAGTTGCATGGTTCAGCAAAGACTGACCTACATATGGTTTTCTGACTATAAATTCTTGTAAAAACACCCATGTAGGATCAATGGCTTTTGCTTCATTTAATACAGCTTGAACAACTTCAGAATTATTGCTCTCAATTGTCATGGAACATAGAGCTTTTGCCGAGACGACAAAACCAGAAAGTATTTTCCTCGAAATATCTTTATCTTTAATATTGTTTAAGTATTCAGCTAAATCTTTTGCCTGTGCTCTCTCAATTAGATTTTGCACAGCAAAAAATAGGCAATTAAAATCTGGATTGATTTTCTGATCCAGTAAACACACTTGCTGATCTGCATCTTGATAAGGAGGTTTTCCATCTCTATATCTTGCAGGAATATTAGCGATAGGAAAAATATCTTTTGGGGTATTGCCTCCAATTCCTAATGTCACTTTACCAATACTATGATTTTTCTTCAATATACTCGCCATTTCGTTGTAAAATGGGACGCATAAAAAATTCAGGTTGTCATTTAGTCTTTCCCACGAATCAAATACAAATGTCTTTAGGCCTTTATTATCATCTTTACCAAACCAAACGAAGCTTTGTGCTACTATTTTATCGCCCTTGAAAATTGCCACTATATCGGTATCAGGGTTAGTCATTGCTTCTATGGCGCAATTCTCGCCTTCGTTACCGACTGATTGGCAGCAATTAGTTAGTTCTCCTGCGACCAACTTTCGCCAATCTCGTACTGGTAGTACTTCCAACCTATATTGTGCAAGTTTTGGCTCGCCATATTTATATGCTATATCATTGCCATCGATTTTAACGTGAGGAATATTAGTGGTAGATTTTATTTTCCTTGGCTTATCTTGATACGTCACTTCATTGCCTAGAAGAATGTCTAACCCTTTATTATAGCCAACCTCAGGCACACCTTTTTCAATGCACACTAGGCTATATTTACGAATATCTTCTTTTGTAACGCCACTTGGCAAATTTTCTGCTGTCTCAACTTCCTGTTGTCTTTTATAGCCAACTTGTGCCAAGGCTTTCATAGCATCTTCTAGAGTATCAGGAACACACTTTAGGAGCTCCTCAATCTCATCTGCCTTTGTTAGACAGACTAAAGCTTTTGAAGATGTTTTTAAAACCAAGTCATACCATTTTTCTCTATCCCATTTTTTTTCATCTGCTGGGAAGTTTAATTTGATATATAAATCATGCAGTGGCTGCTGGACGTCCGAAGCTACAGTATGAATCATTAGCGCAAACACTTTTTTAGCAAATGCTTCAAGGTTTGAACTATCAATAAACTGACCGAGCTTGTGATGAAAAGATTCCAATTCTGCATCATCAAAAAAGCTGCTTTCTTTCGAAAGTGTTGTCATAATCTTTAAAGTAGGTAAAAGCGGATATTCTTTATTGAGCTTAATTGCAGGTTCTTTCTCCTTGAACTCATCTCCTAAAACCTTGCTGGTATCCTGTAACCACGTATGTAGTTTTGGATAGCTTTTCTTGGGAAATAGGGTCTTATTTTCAATAAGATAATCTACCTCATCTTTAGTAAAAGCTCTGTAGTTTTTTATAGATTTGTTAGCTATTAACCTTTGCCTGTCTGCTCCTGCAGTTGGCTGAGGCAAAACATCTTTTTCGCTCTCTAAACTACAGATTTTACCCGCTAAATCTATTATTGCCCCTATTTTTAGCTTCATATCTCCCCCACAGCAGCTAAGTTGGACGCCCATTATAGCATAAAGCATGGATAATAACTAGAAAAAATGCTTAATGATGCCAATGAATATATGATTTACTTGAAGTGAAAAAGTACTTAGACTAGGCGCAGTACATTTTAGTTGTAGAAAGATGCCAATTAGCAAAGTTATAAGTTTTAAGATTCTATTTAAAAATGCAGCAGACAAAGGCGTGCTGTTGCTTGTCGGCGCAGTGCTTGCACTAATATTGGCCAATAGCAAGTATGGTGCTTTTTATGATATTTTACTCAACGGAAATATAAAAGTTTACCTAGAGGAAGCGGAATATATTTTTACCGTTCACCACTTTATTAATGACTTTTTAATGGTGATATTTTTCTTCCTAGTTGGTTTGGAGATAAAGAGAGAGCTAATTTCTGGACATCTTGCCACAACATCGCAAAGAATTTTACCAGCAGCATGTGCAGTTGGTGGTGTTATATTTCCTGCGTTGATTTATTATTTATTTAATCATCATAACGAAATTGCTTTGCGTGGTTGGGCGATTCCAACAGCTACAGACATAGCATTTGCGATTGGTATATTTACATTTTTTGGAAAAAATTTGCCACTTTCTTTGAAGATTTTTCTGACAGCATTAGCTATTATAGATGATTTAATTGCGGTACTGATTATTGCTTTATTCTATTCTGAAGGCATCACTGAGGCATACTTGTACTTAATATTGCTAGCAGGGTTTTTACTCTACTTTTTTAATAGGCAACGAGTTACCAGCCTTCTTGTCTATACAATAATGGGTTGCGTTCTATGGTATTTGTTTTGGGAGGCGAGTATTCATACTACGGTTGCTGGTGTGATGCTTGCGATGTTTGTTCCTCTTGATTGTAAGGGCAAGCCATCACCTCTAGTAAAGTTTGAAAAAATATTATACCCCTCGGTTGCGTATGTAATTCTACCGTTATTTGCATTTTCAAATTCTGGAGTCATGATTGACGTCATTGCTTTTGCCACATTTACCAACACTGTCACTTTAGGAATAGTTCTAGGGTTGTTGCTAGGGAAGCAAATTGGCATAACAGGAATGGCTTGGTTGTTGATTAAATTAAAACTTACGAAACTCCCAGAGAAATCAAATATGTTACAGTTCTATATTGTATCGATTATGTGCGGAATAGGCTTTACTATGAGCCTATTCATTGGGGAACTGGCATTTGGAGGAAATAACGATTACACTGCGCATATGAAGATTGGTGTATTACTTGGTTCATTACTCTCAGCTATAATGTGCGCTGCAATATTAAAAATGATTCAGAAGAAAAAAAGATGATTCAAAAATTTGAATTGATGATAGCTCTAAGATACTTACGTGCAAAGCGTAAAGAGAGTTTTATTTCAATCGTAAGTTGGTTTTCATTAATTGGAATAGCCTTAGGTGTTGCTACTCTAATCATAGTTATGTCGGTAATGAATGGTTATCACGTTGAGTTGCTCAATAGAATTCTTGGGATTAATGGACATGTTGCTGTGAATCAAGTTAAGGGAAATATAGTGGATTATGCTCAAAGAGCTGAGCAAATATCCAAAATCCCAAATGTTACTTATGTTGCACCTCTTATTCAAACGCAAGCTATGGCCATAGCTAATAATCACTCTGTTGGGGTGATGGTAAGAGGAATGACAGCTGAAAACTTAGAGAATAAACCAGTGATGAAAGAATCTTTGGATTTAGTTTCTCTTGGGCAGTTTAAAAATAATGACGGTATTTATTTAGGAAAAACCTTAGCACGTCTATTAGATGTTGGTATTGGAGACACAGTAAAGCTCTTAACACCTGAAACCACCACGACTTTGATTGGTAGTATTCCCAGGATGAAAACCTACAAAGTTATCGGCACTTTTGATGTTGGTATGTATGAATATAATGCAACCACAATATTTATGCCTCTTGAAGAGGCACAGCTTTTCTTTAAGTTGGGTTCGTCTGTAACCGATATAGAGATATTGGTAAATGACCCAGAAAATATGGATAGTATAAAGCAAGAGCTGGTTAAGCTGTTCCCTAATGATATTAGACTGCTCGATTGGGGTATGGCAAATGCTACCCTTTTTAATGCCCTTGCGGTTGAGAGAAATGTCATGTTCTTGATTTTGACATTAATAATCCTTGTTGCCGCGTTTAATATAATCTCTAGCCTAATAATGCTTGTTAAGGATAAAGCTACCAATATTGCTATTCTTAGAACTATAGGTGCAAGTAAAGGTTCGATTATTAGAATATTTGTCATGTGCGGCTCTATGATTGGTGTTATAGGAACCATGTTTGGTGGAATTCTTGGTGTAGCTTTCGCAATGAATATTGAAAAAATAAGGGAGTTTCTACAGTCTATGACTGGTATTACCTTGTTTGATCCAGTTATATATTTTCTAACTAAGCTTCCTTCCAACTTAGAATTTTCAAGTGTAATTACAGTTTGTTTGGTTTCCTTGATATTTTCATTGTTGGCTACTATTTATCCTGCGTGGCGTGCATCAAAACTAACTCCTGCTGAGGTATTAAGATATGAGTAAACCAATACTTCCTTCTTTTGATAAAAACTCTCATAAAGGCGAGAAGGGTAAGGTAATGATCGTTGCAGGTAGTCATCTGTATTACGGCGCGCCAATCTTTACTGCGCTAGCAGCTGAGCATAGTGGTGCAGATTTGATTACGTTATTCTTACCAGAAAAGCATGTTGAATGTGCCAAACATTATTCCTTGAATTTATTTTTACACTCTTTTGTTCAACATGACTTAGGTTTAAAAGATATAGGGTTAATAGTTGATGAAGCAAAACGAAATGATGTTTTAATCATTGGTAATGGTGTAGGTACTGATCAAGATAGCAAAAAAGCCATAATAAAAATTCTTGAAGAGGTCAGTATCCCTGTCGTGTTAGATGCCGAAGCACTTTTTCCTGAAATATTGAATATAAAACGTCAATCCGAATGGGTTGTTACTCCGCATAAGGGCGAGTTCAAACGGTTGTTTGGCGTAGAGCCTAACGAAGAAAATGTTTCATTAATGTCAAAACAGCATGACATGACAATTCTCCTAAAATCACCAGTGGATATAATTGGTTGTAAAGGAGAGATAACCTTAAACCTCACAGGCTGCCCACAAATGAGGGTAGGTGGTACAGGCGATGCTTTGGCAGGTATAGTAGGTTCATATGTTTCGCAGGGTTTGTCACTAAAAGATTCTGCATTCTCTGGGGCTTATTACTGGGGTAAATGCGGTGAGAAGCTTGCAGAAAAACAACGATCTTTAACAACTCTAGAGATGATAAGATGTTTCTCTAGCGCTATGATGTGAGATTTATACGTAGTGCATTGTTTGTAAGTCGGCCTAATACCGCTGTTTCAAAGTTTTATTGAAAGAAAAATTAAAGTTTATTGATTCTAATTAAAGCTTAATCATCTTGACCAAATCAATAAAAATAGGTAAATTTAAAATTAAATAACAAAGTTAAAATCCTGGAGGATCAAATGAATTTATTCAAAGCGCTAGTTATAGGTGCTTCGATCACGTTACTTGCAGCATGTTCTACAACTAGTTCTGAATATGGTGAAGGTACAAATGCATCACAAAGTCAAATTGATGAATTAGAGAATCGTGTGGGCGACAGAGTGTTCTTTGAACTCGATAGCTCTGCGATATCTGGTGAAGCACAAGAAATTCTTAAGAAGCAAGCTGCTTTCATGTCTCAAAACACAGACCTTAAATTTGTTGTTGAAGGTCATTGTGATGAAAGAGGTACAAGAGAGTATAACTTAGCATTAGGTGAGCGCCGTGCAAATGCGGTTAAACAACATCTAGTAAGCCTAGGGGTTGATGCTTCTAGAATTACTACTGTTAGCTATGGCAAAGAGAGACCAGCAGTTGTTGGTACAAATGAGTGGGCTTGGAGCCAAAACCGTAGAGGCGTAACTGTTGCAAAATAGTTAATCTACAGATTAGTATTTTTAAAAAAAGCCCCTTTCGGGGCTTTTTTTGTTAAAGTTAGTTTGCCACTATTGTTTTAAAATTCTATCCTAGTTTAATACAATTAATAGAGAGCTTATGCAGGTAGGAAGTAAGGCTGTGAATTTTTCACTGATATCAAGTGAAAAACAACAATTCGAGTTAGCTTCGCAGATTGGAAAAAATGTGGTGCTATACTTTTATCCAAAAGATGATACCCCTGGGTGTACCTTAGAAGCGCAAGAATTTACAATGCATGCACAGCAATTTGCTAAGTTTAACTGTATTGTAGTTGGTGTTTCTAAAGATGATGTAAATAGCCATTGTAAATTTATCGAGAAATATAATCTTGGAATTCTGCTTTTATCCGATGAATTAGGTGATGTGTGTGAAAAATATGGAGTCATAGTAGATAAAAACATGTATGGCAAAAAGTATAAAGGTATTGAAAGGACAACATTTTTAATCGATAGTAAAGGTTATATAGTAAAAATTTGGAACAAAGTTAAAGTTGAAGGGCATGTTAAAGAAATTATTGAGGAGCTAAAACAACTAAAGTGATTTAATATGACAGTATTAGATAAAATAAAGACCGGTCAGGAATATTTAGAATCTCTCATGGGAGATTCTGAAGAGCTGTCAATATCTATATTAAACCAAAGTGCGGTTGCAAACCAGCTTTCAGGAAGGTATGAAATTCTTGGTGAGAAGAACGTAGATTATTCTACTGAGTATTGTAATGCATACAATGTTGTTGATTTAATTGATGGAAATAATAGCCAAAATTTATACGCTTTGGTTTTTAACAAAACCATGCCAATAAGAATGCATGAGATAATCAAGCTCAAAAAAATGAATATGCCAAGCCTAATTACTCCACTTGATTTTGGGATTGTGCCTATCGGAAGTAATGAAGTGCAGCACTTTGTAGTTATCATGCGTAAACCAAGAGGTATGTCACTAAAGGAATTACAGGGTAAAGGAATAAAATTTGATTTTGCCTTTATAACCCAAAAATTTCTGCCTGCAGTTTTGCCAATTCTTAATTCAATTCATCAGTCACAAATATATCATGGCTCACTAAACTCAGATAATATCTATTTGGATGAGGCGGGTAATATACTTATTGATCAGTGTGTAAGTGAATTGTGCGGTCACTCACAATACGTTTTCTATGAGACAATAGATCGAGCGCAATGTTTACCTCTTGGCAAGTGTAGGGGGCATGCTGGTATTGATTATTATGCACTGGGCATGATTATCTTTTTCTTAATTTCAGGTAGAGACTTTGCAAGCTCGGATGCTCAAGAAATTATCAAGCAGAAATTATATCAAGGAACATACCATTTTTTAAATGCTGCATTTTTATTAAATGGACAGTTGGCAGACTTAATTCGAGGGTTGGTATCTGATCAAAATGATCTGCGCTGGGGAGCGACAGAGGTAGATGGCTTTCTTCAAGGGAGGAGTTATTCAATAACGGATTTGACAGATTTGACTTATTTCTCAAGGGCCGTTGTGTTTAACGGTAAAGAGCACTACTCAAAGAGATCTTTGGTGTATGACATGTCTCTAAATTGGGATGTAGCCAAAGAATACATCAAGCAAGATAAAATAAAAAAATGGCTGGAAAATAATACGTCAGAAGAAAAGTATGTTGAAGCCTTAGAATTGTTTAGCAATAGTACTTCAGGAAAATCACTTTCTCAAAAATTAATTTCTCCTGATGACGAAAGATTGATTAAGCTTATGATCATTCTAGACCCAGAAGGGCCAATTAGGTTTAAAAATTTTGCTTTCTATAAAGAGGGAATTGGCCCTGTATTGGCACATAGTATTGGATATTCTCATGCCGAAACTACGCAAATTTTAGCGGCTTTATTATACCTGAATGTTTTTGTTATATATGAAGTCTTGGCGCAGCTATATGCAAAGCCAAATTTAAGTGAGTATATGGTACAAATTAATAGGTGTAGTGAGTTCTTAAAAAAATCTGAATATGGATTTGGAATAGAGAGGTGTCTCTATGACTTGAATCCGACCCTAATATGCCAGAGTAGTATTGTGAGTAATCAGTTCTGTATTGGGCTAAAAGATATATTAGAGTTCTTGAATTCAGCATCACTTAATTTTGAAGATTTAGTAGCTAAGAAGACTATATCTTGTTTTTTAGCTAGTCGAATAGTCTTGCTAACCGAGATAAAAAATAGAGAACTTGATAAGTATCCAATGGTACAAAGAAGCAGAGCTTATCAAATTTTGGGGATTTTTGCTCAAGCGCAAAAACATGCCAAGATTAGCGACTTAATGAATCTGTGTAATACAATTATGGAGAGTGTTAGGGATGTTTTGGATGCAGCCCTAAAAAGTGGTTCTATTAAAAAGATTTTTTTTGAAAAGCTTTCTGTTGCTTCTAGAACTGGAAATATTCATGAGTTACAGAAGATTGCACTAAATTCCACTCATATCAATGATGATATAGACGGGTATACTAGTGCTTTGAGAAGAGGGGCTGAAATTGCTAGAGAAATATTTTCATTAAATAATAAAAATTCTATAAATTATGAAATCAAGCGTAAGAGCCTAAGGCTAGCAGTAAGGTTTAGTTACTTGATTTGTGGTTTTATAGTTTTATCAATAATATTGCAGAGTATATGAAGATTTACACAGTATATCTAAAAGACAATGCTGATCCATTAGAGGAAGCGGAATATGTATCCGAGGGGTTTGCTTGGAAGGGTTTTATCTTTAATTTTTTCTGGCTGATTTATCATAAGTTATGGATTCAAGCAGCTGTTACACTAGTTATAATGATTGCAATTCGTGAATTAGCTAATGTTGGGGTGATGGGTGAAAATGCAGCTTTTCTTTTGAATTTAGGGATTTGCGCTTATATTGGTTTTGCAGGAAGAGATTTTTTAAGAAGAAGACTAGAGCATGAAGGGTTCAATTTTGCCGATGTAGTATTGGCACAGTCAATTGATGAGGCGGAATATAAGTTTATTGACTCTTTGATTAAACAACATAAGGAATTGAATAAATGAATCTTGTAGCTAAAACTTCAGTAGAAATTTTACATAAATTAAATTCAATTGATTTAGAAGATATATGTGATGCGACAGTTGATACAATGAAAGAGACCCTAGGGTTTAACATTGGTACGCAAAACATTCAGGCTATGAACAGAGAAGCAATTACTAAATATTGGGAAGGAGTTCTTTTAGTGCCTGAAAGGGTTCTTATTATAGGGAGGCTTGATAATACAATTGCAGGCGCTTTGCAGATTGTGAAGCCATCGGCGAGTAACCATATATCATCATTTGCCTGCTCAGTAGATAACCATTTCGTTGCGCCATGGGCACGAGGACATGGGCTGTCAAATATGATGTTAGAAATGTCTGAGAATGAAGCTAAGAGATTGGGATATTCACTTATTAAGATAAGCGTCAGAAAGACCAGAGAGGCAGCTATCAAGGTTTTCGAAAAGCGCGGATATGTTAAATGGGGAGAGTTGCCTAAGTATGAGTTAGATCAAGGCGTCATAGTCCCTGGGAATTTTTATTTCAAAGAATTGTAATAAATCTTTATTTTTTTATCATTTGCTGTTTATAATCAAAAGATGGCTTTGATTATTTGGGGGAAATATGAAAAGTGCTGAAGAATATATTGTTGATAATTTGAATGCTGGTAATATTGAAAAGATTTTACAGTTAATTGATCGGATTGATGTTTTTGAACTAACTATGTTGTTAGATCAGACAATAGTTGGCATTACTATGGCTTCAAATTGTGGTAACGGTAACCTTCTTAATAGGTTAATGTTTGAAGCAGAAGCTGCTCCAGTGGTAGAGTTGATATTCAGAAAGATGCAGCCGTTTAGATTTTTTAATGCTGCAGTAAGATATGCTTTAGTATCCCTGGAAAATGAATTGCACTTAAGGTCTGAATTTGCTTTTAGG
>CAZVFD010000013.1:0-39479 GCA_964625465.1 uncultured Candidatus Midichloriaceae bacterium
GATTTTATTAAAGAGAATCGCTCCGCGTTAATTAAAGATGAAAAAACTCTCCAAACAAACCTTTATAAGCAAAAATTAATCCATTTGATTTGGATAATTTTGGTGGGATTGAAGAATATTTTAAGCATTGGCTAGTTCATGCAATATATCCAAATGCAGCCAATTCTAAGGTGGTACAAGATTTATTTGACGCAATTACCAAGAAATTAATTCAGGATCCTGAGCCAAATAAGTTGGAGTTGTTGAAGAAAATTATTGCCGATTCAGGGGATAAAAACTTAATTGAAAAATTCAATTCATTCGTAGGTTCAGATAAATTCTTAAATTTATTTACCCCATTTAATGATGAATTAAAATTCTTTGACTCAGAAAATATTATTGGGATCAATATCGCGGATATTGAAGATGATATGCAAATCTTCAACTCCTATTTGGGGGTTTTACTGCATAAGATAGGGAAATGTTTGGACGGAAAACCGACAATAATTGCTATGAATAGATCGTTCATGGTCTATGATATTGAATCGTATTGTCATCTTTTTGGGGATTGGTTAGCAAATGTTAATAGAAATAATGCCATTGCATTGTTATCGACAGAAAAACCAGCGCCAAATTCGAATTTCCAAGATTTTTATCAGCACGTAAAACATTATGGGCTGCAAATATTCTTATCGGACAAATTTGCTGATAAATACTTTAAAAAATCTTTTGGTTTAACAGAGTATGAGCTGCATAAAGTTAAGAGTTATTCTGGCGATAAACGCATGTTTGTTTTAAAGCAGGATAAATCCTCTCTTGTACTGTCGTTACCACTAAATGAGTTGCAAAATGAACTAGAAATATTGGTGTCATGATGAAAAATTTATCTATAGCTATGGTGTTGTTGGCATTTCTTTGTAGTGTAGATGCTTATGCTGCAGATAAACATAGTAAGGAAGATGGCGGGATGGACGAGTGTTCTGTACCTGATGATAAAAGTGGTGTACAAGGTAACTGCAATGATTACATAAATATTTTGGATGGTACTGAGTGCTTATGGCAGATCTCTGGCGTTCCTGAAGGTTCTAAGCTTAATACTTTTTTAGATGGTTCAATTGCAACTAAGTACAAAGATCCGATTGTTGATATCTGGGGGTACAAATTTAAAGATGAGAAAGGTGTTGCATCAGAGTGTAGATCACGTTTTCCATCTGTAAATGAGAGGATGTATATAATACGTCAGGCAAGCAGCGAGGCGGAAGGAGAGATAGAGTTTGTGGTTGGCAGAGACTATTGTAGCGATCGGTGGGTTTGGAGCGGTACAGGGTATTGGCATTGTAACTGGGGAGAAGATGATGATGACAATCCTAATAGCACTCATTGGGGGGATCATTATCAGGCAATATTTAATAGCTCTACTGACGTGCAACCTAATGATGGAGATTCAGGAAAAAAAATACTTAGAAATGGGGTACTATATGGTCATCATATATGCCTTAAAAGAACAAAGCGCGGCGAAAAATTCGCTCATGGCAATAACACAAATACTAGTACAAGGAATAAAGTTTGTGCATATGTAGTTAATTCTTGGGGTGGGTGTAATAGCTACTTTGGAGATGCAAATTCAGCATTGATTGGGTGCGTTGATGAGGCAAATCTTCCTGGGCCTGATGTATTTAATTCTGTCATACCTGCTGAAATTGCTCCTAGGGTTGATACGTCATTATGCTTAAGTAAAGATGTCGGGTTTGAAGATGCCAAGTGTGATAAAAATAAAAAATCATTAGTTGAGCGCGGAAGCACTTTTGACAAACCTATGGTAGTAATGACTGGTGGTGGTTTTTTAAAACAAGGTAATGTAACTCAGCCTCCAGTTGAATTAGAATTGAGGTATCAATTCTATAAAGCTGATTATGATAATAATATAAAAACTTGCGGAAAAATGGATTTACCTGGGTATTCTAGCAAGGAGTATTGTGCGCAGGTTCCATTGAATAACCCAAGTAAAGTTTGTGCCTGTGAAAAAGATCAAAATTTTCAAATGCCATCTGACAACAATAGCACTGCTCCGTTAAATTTTTGCGGAGATAACAAGATACTTGGGTGCGTGGATAGGCCAACGTTACAACACTCAAAGCTGGTTATTGCTACAGAGGCTAAAGTTTATAAACACCCTCTTACTAATACTAAATTTCCTGCGGCACAAGTTAATATAGTGAAGGCCATGAACAACAACCCCAACAAGCCTCATTATGTTGATAAAGATGGAAAAGATGCCTGTCTTAATGAGACTGATGGTAAATTCTACGAGTGTTCTGATGATACTAAATTATCTAAAGAGCCAGTTGATTTCAAAAAGAGGCTACCTATTCCTATTAAAGACTTAAATAGTCATTTAATTAGAGAATATTATCCCAATGTTTCGTTGCCACCTTATGATGCCCCGTATTCCAAAGATAAGGGGTTTTGTAAAGACGAAAAAGACCATGATGTGCATTATGGAACCAGTGGTGAGTTCTATAGATTGAATGATCAAGGTAAGATTACGTCCGAGAAAGCAAAAGGTGACATTGTTTGTAAAGTTGATGGTAAAAAATATAAGAGTAAAGACAAGGAAACTGAGCCAAGAGGGTATTTGAGAGATAGCAAGAAGTACTATGGTCTTGAATTCATTTCTATGATTCCTGAGCTTGACGAAGATGGAAACATAAAATTAGGACGTTACACCTCTGGAAATGATGTTCCGTCAGCACAGCGCGTTTGTACTCCAGTAAAGACGGTACCACTTTGTCATAATTATGGAGGTACAACACACTTTGTACCAGCGGGTGAAAGAAATAGAGATTATTGCTTAAAGGTGCCAGATCAAAATAACGATAATGAGAATCCAAACAACAATCCTAAATGTGCTCCGCTTGCTAAAGGTGCTAATGATGCAGCAGCTATGAAGCTTTATTGCCCTGGTGCTGTGAAAAAAATATCTCAAGGTAATGGGGATAGAATTTGTGTAGAAGGAAGTGCTGATGAATGGCCGTTTAAAACTATACAGGAATACTATGCATATAAAGCTGGAAATATTCCAACCTTTGCGGAGACGTGCAATCTTCCATATAAAGCTGATTATTGTTCAAGCTCTACAAACTCTATAACGATTGATGGAATTACAGAGCCAAGTGCGGACAGTGCCTTTGCATTGTGGCAAGAAGGGTATCCAAATACTTCCGATACTGGTATATGCCCAGAAGACTTGGGTTATGAAGTTAGAAAGAAAATAAGTGTTTATGATTATCCACAAGCAACAATTTGCGGAAAGTCTCCTGCAGTAACAGGTGCGCAATGCGATAGTAGGTTTAATTCTTTCAAGGCGACTAAAGTATCATTAGACGCTAAATTAGTCGAGGCGTACACGAAGGCATGGGATACAAGTAATAAAAACCTGACCAGTGATCAGATTATGGCAGTTATTCAAGGTCCGCTAACTCCTTTTGTAGCTGGAACTGCTACAAATGGTGCAGATTACATATGGTATATAGTTAACGTTCCTCCAACGAGAACCATAGATAAATATGGCAAGTCGACTTATAACAACGCTTGTGTGATTAAGCCTTAGATAAACTAAGCTAAATATGCTGCGAAATCTGATCTAATTAGAGAGTATATTAACACATCTGTAGGCTCTCCACGTATAACTCTATAATTACGTAAAATGCCCTCCTTTTTAAATCCCACCTTTTCTAGGATTTTTTGGGACGGTATATTGCCAAGCATTGTGCGAGCTTCAATTCTTTCAAGGCCCATGTTTTTAAAGCCAAAGATTAATGCATTATTCAGCGCCTTTGTCATGATACCTTTTCTCCAATGTTCGCGCATCAGATCATAACTGATTTCTGCCCTACAATTATGGATATTCCAGCTGTTATAACCAATGGTACCTATAAATTTATCGTTTGAAGTATCAGCAATTGCCCAGAATACGCTTTGCTTTCTATAGAATAGACCACCCCAAAATTTAATTTCTTGCTCAGCCGATTCTACGGACGTAGGAATGTCCTCGTCAGAAAGGTATTGCACAACCTCTGGGTCAGACATCATGGCAAAATACTCTTCTTTATCTGAGAGCATCAAGTCTCTAAGCCTAATACTTCCTAAATCAATAACTGGGAATTTACTAAAAAACTTATATACGTTTAAACTCAAGACACCCTCTTAAAACTAAATAACTTAGGTATTTTTAGCATAAATATGCAGTAAAAGCTATAAGCAATACTAAGAAGTTAATAAAAACTAGGAGCTAGCTAAAGCTTGTTTTATGTGGTAATTTCATATATAAGGAGTCCCAAAATCTAATGAATGTGTATGATAAAACGTTTGCTTATTGCCAACCGAGGGGAGATTGCTTGTCGAATAATCAAGACAGCAAAGAAGATGGGTATTTTTACAATTGCTGTTTACTCTGAGGCAGATACAAACTCACTACATGTGAAAATGGCTGATAAGGCAATTTATATAGGGCCATCGCCTGCAAACCAAAGTTACTTGAACCGTAAACGCATTATAGAGGCGATCGAAATTTCTGGCGCTGATGCTTTACATCCAGGTTATGGTTTTTTATCTGAGAATGCCGATTTCGTTGAACTGCTTGAAAAACACAAAATAAATTTTGTTGGTCCAAATTCAGATGCGATTCGCAAGATGGGAGACAAAATTGAAGCTAAAAAAATTGCAAAAGCTGCTGGAGTAAATATCGTTCCAGGTTACATGGCCGCAATTAAAGATGCTAAGGAAGCTATAAAATTAGCAAATAAAGTTGGATACCCTGTAATGCTTAAGGCAGCGGCTGGTGGCGGCGGAAAGGGTATGCGGGTCGTTCGTTCTAATGAAGAGATGCAGCAAGCCTTTAGCTCTACAACCAATGAAGCTAGAAATAACTTTTCTGACGAGAGAACCTTCATTGAAAAATTTATAGAAAACCCGAGGCATATTGAGATTCAGCTTATAGCAGATAAGCACGGGAACTATATATGTTTAGGTGAGCGTGAATGTTCTATTCAACGTCATCATCAAAAAGTTATTGAGGAAGCTCCAAGCCCATTGCTTGACGAAAAAACTCGTAAGAAAATGTATGACCAAAGTAAAGCATTGGCCAAAAAAGTTGGTTATTTCTCGGCTGGTACTATTGAATTTATAGTTGATCCTAAAAAGAATTTCTATTTCATGGAAATGAATACGAGGTTACAGGTCGAACATCCTGTTACGGAATTGATTACTGGCTATGACTTGGTAGAGCAAATGATTAGAGTTGCTAATGGAGAAAAACTCTCATTTACACAAAAAGATGTGGTTTTAAATGGCTGGGCTTTTGAGTCTAGGATTTATGCAGAAGATCCTTCAGCTGGTTTCATTCCGTCAACAGGGCAGGTGCATACCTATAAAGAACCTGAAAAAAGTGAAACAGTGCGTATTGATACAGGTATCTACGAAGGCGGTGAAGTGAGTATGTATTATGATGCAATGATCTCAAAGCTATGTACTTACGCACCATCTAGAACTGCGGCAATTGAGAATATGAAAGATGCATTGGGTAAATTTGTTATTCGTGGTGTATCCCATAATATTAGTTTCTTGCAAGCTGTATTCAACAACCAGAGATTTATAGATGGCAACATTTCAACAAATTTCATTGAAGAAGAATTTAAGGGCGGTGTTGTAGGTGCTGAGCTTTCTGATGAAGAAAGTGCGGTTATGCTTGCTTCATCCATATATATTCATTTGGCAGATTCCAAAAGAAGTGCGCAGATTACTGGACAATTACGAGGAGCAAATCAGTTTTTAGGAACTCGTTGGGTTGTAAGACTTGGTGATAATAATTACCCCGTTACAGTGAGGCCTATTGATGATGGCTATAAGGTTTCGTTTGAAAATAGAAGGTTTTATATAACTAGCAAATGGGTGCTAGGCAGTAAGTTATTTGACTGCAGGGTAAATGGTAAAAACTACAATCTTCAAATTGAGTATACTTATGCTGGTTATAAATTGTCTTTTATGGGTAAGACATTGAATGCATCAGTTTATACCCCGAGAGCAGCGGAATTGAATAAATTCATGAAGCCAAGAGGTGGTGAAGTTGACCAAAGCAACCTTGTGGCAAATATTTCTGGAATGGTTGTGGATGTAAAAGTCAAAGAAGGTGATATAGTTACTAAAGGTCAGCCGTTAATGGTGATTGAAGCCATGAAAATGGAAAATATATTGCATGCGGGAATTAGTGGCAAAGTTGTAAAAGTTTATCATCAGAAAGGCGCTAGTATATCAACTGGTGAAGTGTTAATAGAAATTGAGTAAAATTTTTTACCGTGTAATATACCTGATATGGCTATTACAAAAATATCACTTGTTAACTATAGAAATCATAAAAAGGTCGATGTTGAAACTGACCATAAATTTATATTGATCTCTGGCCAAAATGGGGTTGGTAAAACTAATATGCTTGAAGCGATTTCGCTTCTATCGCCTGGCAGAGGACTGAGAAGTGCTAAATTTGAAGAGATAATTGGTGGAATGCAAGAGCCAGCTAACGAGTGGGCTGTTAGCTCTTTGGTAAATAGTAATAATGATCAAAATAGAATTGCAACTGGCTTTGCCAAACAGTCCAATAATGCAAAACGTATAATTAAAGTAAATGAGACTGTATTGCAAAAACAAGGCGAGGTTTTGCAATATTTGAAGATAATGTGGCTGACACCGCAAATGGATGGAATATTTTTAGATTCTCCGTCAGCTCGAAGAAAATTATTGGATCGCTTGGCGTATAATTTTTATCCTGAACATGCAATTGAAGTCTCTAAATATGAGCATTTTGTGCGATCTCGAATAAAGCTTTTAACCAGTGAAAAGTACGATCAGTTATGGTTAACGCAAATAGAAAAAAGCATTGCTGATGTAGCTGTAAATATTGCAAGAAAGCGAATAGAATGCTTGGATTTGTTAAATAAATATATTGCCGAGATTAAGACTGAATTTATAAAACCATTCTTACAAGTTAAAGGGAATGTTGAAGATCTTACATTACATCATGGGCTAGATGAAGTGAGGGAACTAGTTACAGAACACTTGCTTACGAATAGGTTCAGGGATGCTAAAAGCAAAAGAACTAACTTTGGTACACATATTAGCGATTTAAAAGCTGTTAATATAAGTAAAGATATAAATGCAAATCTTTGTTCAACTGGTGAGCAAAAAGCTATGTTGATATCAATGTTGCTTGCGCAAATTAAAGCTATGAATGATTTATTTAATGAAACTCCAATAGTGTTGTTAGATGAAGTTTTTGCTCATTTAGATGAAAATAGACGATCACAATTAGCTGAAGAACTCAATAATTTAAAAGCACAGATTTGGATAACATCGACAGAACCAGAGCTAGAAAAGGTTTTTAAAGAAATTAAACACGTTGTTTTTTAACCTTTTGAATTTTATGAAATTTATTTGTTGCATTATATGATTGGTGTCATACTATTAAATTTATGACTCAACTTTAAAACATATGTAATGTCAAAAGTTGTTATATATACTCAAATGGGTTGTAGGTTCTCGCAACAAGCTAAGAGCCTAATTGCTTCCAAAGGGGTAAATTATGACGAAAGAGATATCACGTACGATGTCTTGGTAAAAAGAGAAATGATTGAATTATCTGGTGGGAGGGTTACAACACCACAGATTTTCGTCGATGGTAGACACATTGGTGGCTGTGATGATCTTTTCCGTCTAGATAAAAAAGGTATGTTGGGCAAAGCAAGTGCGCCTAAGCAAAAAAAGGCTAGCTAACCAAACTTGAAGATAGAAGAATATTGGTGTATATTTCCTCAAAAAATTGAGGAATATATGAATATTGGAAAGCAAGCAGCGCAAGAAACCCAAGGCACTACTAGTTCACTTTATGTTGGTCCTTATAAATTCTTTACTGGTCAAGTTGATCAATCGCATGTTATGCAGCTGGCTAGTGTGTATGGGTCTGCTAATATTGAAAGTGAGGCATTAATTAAAGCGTTTTGTAATAGATACAATGTTCGTTTACCAACTAATGCTATAGATATTTGTGTGAATCAGAGATGAGAGAACTAATAAACTCCAAGTTAACTAATAAATTTTCCCCATTAACTTTAGAAGTATTGGACGAATCACATTTACACAAAGGACACGCGGGTGCAAGGCCAGAAGGTGAAACGCACTTCCGCGTAACTATAAAGTCTGCTATGTTTGAAGGTAAGAGCTCTTTAGAATGTCATAAGTTGGTTTATGATGTCTTAGCTGAAGAGATGAAAAATAGAATTCACGCATTAGCGATTAAAATAGTTAGGTAATGGCACATAAATTTAATCCAACAATCATGCGCGCATATGATATTCGCGGCACGGTAAATAAAAATCTAGACGTAAAAGATGCTTATCATTTAGGCAGAAGTTTTGCGACATACATGTACCAAAATAATATCAAAGGAAAAGTAGTTCTTGGGCGAGATGGCAGATTAAGTTCACCTGAACTAAGTGAAGCCTTAGTGAAAGGACTCATTGAATCTGGAATAGATGTATTGCATGTTGGATTGGTGCCAACACCTGCACTGTATTTTGCGCATTTTACAGTCGAATCTGCGGCTGCAATTATGATTACTGGCTCGCATAATCCTGGGGATCAAAATGGCTTTAAAATGGTAATGCAGCATGCATCATTTTTTGGTGAGGATATTCAAGCACTCGCTAAGATTGCTACGAAAGGTGAGTATGTAAGTGGCAAAGGATCGCTTAATGAAATAGATATTAAGAATGATTACATCACAACTTTAATTGCAAAAACCATAAAACCCAATGGTAAAAAACTCAAAGTAGCTTGGGATGCAGGTAATGGTGCAACTGGTGAAGTGGTAGAGTTATTAGCCAAGAAATTGGCAGGTGAGCATATTTTGTTGAATACTAACATTGATGGCAGTTTTCCAGTACATCATCCTGACCCAACAGTTCCAGAAAACTTAGAGCAGATAATGGAAGTCGTTAAAAAAGAAAAATGTGATTTTGGAATTGCATTTGATGGCGACGGTGACCGTATAGGTACTGTAGATAATAAGGGTAGAATGGTATTTGGTGATCAGCAACTTCTCATCTTTGCCAAGGATTTGTTAAGTCGCGTTCCAAATTCCAAAGTTATTGGGGATGTTAAAACCAGTAATATGGTTTTTGATAAAATCCGCGAAGAGGGCGGACAACCAATTATTTGGAAGACTGGGCATTCACACATTAAAGCTAAGATGAAAAAAGAAGGGGCGATTCTTGCTGGTGAGATGAGTGGGCATACATTCTTTGGTGAGGACTATTTTGGTTTCGACGATGCATTGTTTGGTGCGTGTAAGTTCATTAACATTATGTCGCATTCTAAAGATAGCTTAAGTGAAATGATAGATGCAATGCCAGTCTTATTTAGTACTCCTGAACTTAGAATTGACATTGAAGAAGAGAAGAAATTCAAAATAGTCGAAGAATTGCACAAGCTTATTCAAGCTAAAAAATTAGACTTTAATGATCTAGATGGCATACGCGTGACCAAGCCGAATGGCTGGTGGTTGTTGCGTGCTTCAAATACCCAGAGCTGTCTAGTTATGCGCGTTGAAGGCAGTACCAAAAAAGACATGGAAGCTATCCTGCAAGAAGTTAAAGGCTACTTTGCGGAGATTGGGTTTGATCCGGAAGGAATCTAAGAAGCCCTCTATCTAAGTCATCCCAAATTTAATTGGAAATATTGCGAGATTATTGTGAGGATTTTGTTGAAAAGTAAGTATTTTTATGGTATAATTCTCCTAAAATACATGAGTTTTTGATTATGGATCATCCTGCGAGTGAATTGTATGCTGTTATATCTGCGAAGCAAGAGTCTGTTGAAAATTGGCTTGAATCAAAGCTAAGTGCAGGGCAAAACAGCGAAGAGTATTTAAGAACAGTTTTATCATATAGCCTTCAAAATAATCAATTACAACTATTCAAAGATATTACTAATAATCATGCTAATAAAATATCATCAGCTATGTTGAATGATTTTTTAAATAACTGGTCGTACTATAATTATTTTGAATGGGGAATAGTTGAATTACTTCAAAAACTTTGTAAAAGTGGTGATAAGCTAAAAGAATTTGGTGCTGTATTGAAAGACTTTATCTCAGGGTATAAAGTAGAAAAATTTTCAACAAAATATCCTGTCATCAGCGATTTTTTAGTGAAAAATAATATTTCTCACCCAATCCAGACCCCAAATATAGTAGGAAATATACTTCAAAAAAACTTTTATTCATTAGCAAAAGATTTCTATGAAAAAGGGGGACACTTAGAGGGCAATTTAAGAAGTGATTTAATAGAATCTATTAAAATACATATAAATAATGCTCATTCAGTGTTTAAGTTACAAGCTATGGTTAATTTATTTGGAAAAGCTAAGATAGATCTACCTAGTTTTTTGCAACAGAGTGTATTTAAAACTCAGCCAAACTCTAAACAATTAGAGCTGGTTTTACAGTCTAGTATCATTGGTAAGTTGGTTGATCATTATATAGGCAAAGAGTATTCCCAAGCAAAAAGCAATGACTTTCAAAGTTATTTTAAATTATTCTTTTCTAAGTTGTATGAATTACAGAAAGATTACTCGCAAGAAATAGTTATGCTGAGTGGTTATAAGCCACTTATCCCAAATCAAGAATACTTCGTGTATAGAGGCCTAACAGTGGATGATGTTGAGGACTTTTTAGAAAGCATAACAAATGCTGGATATAGTAAATTTGGACTCTTCAATCTCGCCGAAGGAAACGGATGGCAGTTTAGTGGTAATTACTACTCATTTCTCAAAAACATTGCGCAAGATTATGTTCATCTGCATGGTCATTCAAAGCATGGTGTAATACTGAAAGTAAAAATGGATAGCCAAGCAGATTGGGTATGTGGCGCGTTTGATGACTTGTTTGAAGTAATATCAAGTAACACACCAAGCTCTAAAATAAAATCAATTACAATTGATGGGAGAGAGATTTTAAATCCAAGTTATATCCAATCTGAAATAGATTTTATGCCAGAAATTGATGGTAATGAAAGTTATGAAACATCTGGTTGCAAAACCATGCTTGAGTATAGTAGAGAAGTCAAGAATAAAGGAATTACTTCCGAATTGATTCATCAAGTAAGAGAAGAAGTTTATTCAAATCTAGATTTATAAGAATTATAATTCAATTAACTACTAGCCGCCCAACCTTGCAACCACCTTCTCGCGCCCCAATATAGGAAGTAAGTTTTTTAGCTCGGGGCCGTTGTCCATTCCCGTAAGTGCTAAACGAATTGGCATGAATAAATCTTTACCTGATCTACCAGTTTTAGACTTAATTGCCTGCACCCAAGTGTTCCAAGTTTCACTATCCCAAGTTCCAGATGGGAGTAGGGCGCTTGTTGTTTTTGTGAATTCAGCATCGGTAATAACTGGCGTGAAATCTTCATTGCAAATTTTCCACCAAGTATCAACTTCCTTTATCGTAGTTAAATTCAATTTTACTGAACTCCAAAATTTTTCATCAATTTTAGAATTTGTAAAATGTGGTTTGGCCATTTCAAAGGGCATGTGGTGAATTAATTTTGAGTTGATGCGTTGCAATTCAACTAAATCATAGTTAGCAGGTGCTTTGCCATATTTCTTTAAAGAAAATTCTTTGATTAATTCTTCATGGCTTAACCTATATTCAAGCGGATCAGAGCTACCAAGCTTAGCTAAAAAGCTAAGAATGGCTAATGGATGAATTCCTGCTTCACGAAGCGATGCGATATCAAACCCACCGAGGCGTTTGGAAATTTCACCTTCTTTAGTTTTTAGTAAAGATAGATGCGCGAAATTTGGTGGAGTTGCACCTAAAGCCTCGAACATTTGAATGTGAACAGCGCTATTGCTGATGTGGTCTTCGCCACGAATAATATTGGTGATTTTTAAATCAATATCATCAACAACTGATGCAATTGCGTATGTCATTGAGCCATCGCCACGAATTAAAATGGGGTCGCTGATATTCTTAGGATCAAAATGCATATGGCCACGAATGCCATCTTCCCAATCAATTTGTTTGTCGTTTACGAAAAATCTATAATGAGGGTTTTTCATTTGGGCTTTTTGCTCGTCAGTTAGCTTAAGTGCTGAACGATCATAAATTGGCGGAAGGTTTCTGCTGAGTAGCGTTTTCTTTTTAACTTCCAATTCTTCTGCTGACTCGTTGCACGGATATAGTCTGCCAGAGCTAATGTATTTTTTCTTTGCAGCTTCATGAAGATCTACGCGTTTAGACTGATAATGGATTTCATCCCAAGTTAGACCTAGCCATTCCATATCACGCATGATTGCATCAACGTATTCTTGTTTGGACCTTTCTCTATCAGTATCATCAATACGCAAAATAAATTTTCCACTATTAGCACGTGCAAATAGCCAATTGATAAGGCATGTTCTAATATTACCTACGTGTAAATAGCCTGTTGGGCTTGGTGCAAATCTTGTAATTACAGTCATTAATTCTATGAAATAATCTTATTTAGAGCTTAATATACCAAGAAAATCTTTACTTTTAAAGGTGAAATAAGCAGAATAGATATATAAAAGTGGTAGTTGATAATGAGAAAGCTTTTAGCAATTTGTGTTACATTGTGTCTAATAGGGTGCGCTGCCCCAAAGCGCCTAATTACCCCACCTGATAAACTTCCTCCTCCAAGAGAGATTAAAAATGTTAAAGTCGCCATTGCGCTAGGTGGCGGTGGTAGCAAAGGATTCGTTCATCTCGGTGTACTAGAAGTCCTTGAAGAATATGGGGTTCCACTAGATCTAATTGTAGGCACCAGTGCTGGTAGTATTATGGGCGCACTTTATGCGGATTATGCTGATACTCAATTGGTTAAAGAAAACGTATTGAGAATTAAGGCGAATGACATTCTTGATGTCTCGTTTTTTGATACATTGCATTTTTTTGTAGATGTGCGAGGGCCAGTACAAGGATTGTCACTTGAAGAATTCATAGTTAAAAATGTGACAGAACTGAATATGGAAGATTTAAAGATTCCATTTGTGGCTGTAGCAACAGATCTTGAAAATGATAGAGCAGTAAGAATTTCCAGTGGGCCAGTTGCTTTGGCGGTTAGGGCTTCAGCATCTATTCCACCAGTATTTACTCCAGTAAAGGAATATGGAATGTTGTTAGTTGATGGTGGTGTTGTAGAGCCAGTACCAGTTGCAACTGCAAGAGAGTATAATCCGAAGGTTTTAATATCTGTTGATATTAGTACACCTGGTGATGATTTGCCGTTGAACAATATGTGGGATGTCACCAATAAATCTTTGTATATAAGCTATTACGCACTGTCTAGGATGCAATCATTAAGTGCAGATATAAACATACATCCCAATCTAAATGGATTTGGTATGTTTGATGATAGTAAAAACGAGGTTCTATACGAGATGGGTAGGGCTGAAACCATTAAACTCATGCCGCAAATACTCGATATCTTAAAAAAGAAAGGAATAAAATTAAAGAAGAAAAGTTTTAGACTCGGTTAGTCGTTATAAGCATCACCAGAAGGGTTTTTGGTAATGACTCTTTTATGAGGAGTTTGTGGAACTCCAGCTCGAGCTGGTTTTGGATTGGTAGGTTGACTTATATTGCCCTCAGAGTTAATTGGTGATGAGTCATCTTCAGGGGTGTCTTCAAATAGTTGATGTGCGCATCCAGATAGTGTAAGAATTAAAAGTAGTGGAATTGCTAACTTACTCATATTTGGTACTTTGGTTTTTTTTATAGTATAGCATTGCAGGTGATTTTGTGAAGATTTTATATTCGAAATATATTAAAGCTTTAAGAGCAGGAAAGTATAAGCTAAAGGACTACCATTTTACCAGCGAGTCAGTTTCTGAAGGGCACCCTGATAAAATTTGCGACCAAATTTCTGATTCAATATTAGATTTGTTTTTAACAAAAGATCCCAAGTCTCATGTGGCAGTCGAAGCAATGGTAGCCCCAAATAATGTCATCATAGCTGGTGAACTGAAGAGTGAATATAAATGTAATGAAGAAGAATTTGAAAAAACTATTCGGAAACTAATTAAAAAAATAGGCTATAAAAAAGAGCCATTTAATTATGAAACACTCAAGATAACCAATCTTATTCATAGCCAATCCCCTGAAATTGATATGGGCGTTACAAGTAAAGAGGAAGGGGCTGGTGACCAGGGTATAATGTTTGGATATGCATGTAGGGAAACGAAAGAATTAATGCCTGCTGCTATTCATTATTCTCATAAAATAATGAGAAATATTATGGAAGCAACGAGATCTGGAGTGTTAAAAGGTCTTGGCCCCGATGCAAAATGCCAAGTGACTCTAGAGTATAATAAAAATGGTAAGCCGTATAGAGCTTCATCGGTGGTGGTATCAATCCAACATCCAAAGACATTAAAGCAAAATGACGTTAGGAATATGGTTCGACCATTCGTAGTTGCAACTTTGCCAGATGGATGGATGTGTGATGAAGATAGATTTTATGTAAATCCTACGGGCTCGTTCACTATCGGTGGTCCTGAGAGTGATTCGGGGCTTACAGGCAGAAAAATTATTGTAGATACATATGGTGGGGCCGCCCCGCACGGAGGGGGTGCTTTCTCCGGGAAAGATCCGACTAAAGTAGATAGATCGGCTGCTTATGCGGCGCGATACTTGGCAAAGAATATTGTCGCTGCTGAGTTGGCAGATTCTTGCTTGATTCAATTATCTTATGCAATTGGGGTCGCAAAGCCGATTTCAGTGTATATAAACTGTAGTGGTACTGCCAAGGTTCATGAGGAGAGGTTAGTGAACGCTGTTTTAAAAAGCATGGATTTAACACCTAAGGGTATAAGAAATCATCTTAAATTAAATTCCCCAATCTACTTGCCAACAGCCACTTATGGGCATTTTGGCCGAGAGCCTCAAAATAATGGTGCTTTCTCTTGGGAAAAACTTGACTTGGGTAACGCACTGCTTGCTAACTTAAAATAGTAATATCCTGATTTATATGGTATAATCCAATTAAGATCATGAGTTTAGAGGTCTCTTATGGACTTAGTAGGCAAATCTAATTCTAAAGGCTTTACGATAATAGAATTATCGATTGTGATCTTGATATTTAGCATAATTCTGGGATCAATAGTTGGCTTAGTTCCAACAATACAGCAGACAAATTCTACAAACCAGATGAATCTAAAGCTAGATGCGATACAAAAGGCAATTGATACTTTTTACTCCCAAAATGGATATATACCATGTCCAGCTAGAATCACAGATGCACCGGCTACAGCTAATTATGGTGTAGCTACTGATTGTAGCATTCTTGCAAGTTCAATCACCCCACTTGGAAGTGTTGTAGATGTGAGTGGCGCCACTGCAAATGAAGATATAAGAATTGGTATCGTTCCAACCAGAACACTGAATTTACCAGATGAGTATATGTTCGATAGTTGGAATACAAGAATCAAATATGTGGTTGTCAAAAATCTGGCAAGAACTAATGCGCTTTTTGCACCATATGCAAGTACACAAGCAGATGTTATTAGGGTTGAGGATGCAGGAGCGAATAGAATTCATCAAGCTAATTCAGCGACATATGCTAATGTTGTTGCGTACGTTATAGTTAGTCATGGAGCAAATAGTAAAGGGGCAACTAATTATCTTGGGACCGTCACGCCTATAGTCGCTTGTTCTGGTGGTGAAGATGTAGAAAATTGTGATAATGATAATACTTTTGTTGAAGCTTTTTTTAATACCGATGTTGCTAATTATTATGATGATTTTATTAGATGGAAAACCAAACAGCAAATCATGAGAGAAGTGACATACTCATCTGGAGCAACTGGAGGAGGAGGTGGGGGTGGCGATGGTCTAATTAAAATGGCATGGTTTGAAGAGAAGTACGTGGGAGGAACTCAAGTTGCTGCGAATCCACTGAGATTATTAAATACGACAACATATAATGGAATTACTGGTGCTAGTTTGAACACAGGTAGTAGTACCGTTACTTTGCCAGCAGGTTCATATATAATTAAGGGCTGGGCAATAAGTGAAGCTACAAGTAGTTCAGTTGCTATTAAAAATGTATCTACCAATACCATAATTGCATATGGAGCTACTCAGGCAAGTGGTACTGGTTCTGGTACGAGTTGTAGTGGTTATCCTACAATGACTTGTATCTCTTATGCTATTCCTTCAAGAAGTGAGGTTTGGGCATTCTCAACGTTTGCTACTTCTACTCAGCTACAGTTGGTGCATTTTGCGGGTTCTTCACTGATTATTAATGGAAGTTCGCCAAAAGGTAATGGTAAGGTGGATACAGGCATTCCTTCTGCTCCAGTCGCTGGGCTTGAAATCTGGCAGCAATAACTTTTCAAAATTGACATTTTAGCATATTAGCCGTATTTCTTAAGGAAAAATGGATGATTTTCTTAAAGGATTTATAGGTGCCTCTCATTTTTCACCAGAACTACTCGCACTTATTACTTTGATATTAGCTTCAGCGAAGATTCTTGGCTTGTTTAGGCTCTATGGATTGATAGGCTTAATGTGCTACATCACAATGGCTTACATTGCTACTAACATACAGGTTTTACATATTGCCGAATATAGTTTTTCAAGTGAGCCAGTTGCTCTAGGTACAGTTTTATTTGCAACGACGTTTTTAGTAAGTGATATTATTACTGAGCACTATGGCGCGGATAAGGCGCGAATGGCGGTGGGAGTAAGTTTTATGACTCAAATTGCCTTCACGCTCCTGATGATTTTAACAGTTGCTCACCCACCACTTCATAATCAAAAAGTTATGAATGCAATGGAAACAATTTTTTTACCAGCTCCAAGGTTGTTAATTGCAAGTTTGATTGCGTATTTAGTAAGTCAACTTTTGGATATTTGGATATTTCAAAAATTATCCAAGCAAACAAAAAAGAAGCATTTATGGTTCAGGACATTTGCTTCCACTGCTGTTTCTGCGCTTGTAGATAATTTTATATTTTCAATTTTAGCTTGGGTTATACTGAGTCCTAATCCAGTAGGCCTTCATAGTTTAATTTTTACATACGTATTGGGTACATATTTTGCAAGACTTTTGGTTGCGGCAATAAGCACCCCAATAATTTATATGACGTATAAAGTAAGACCAGCTGAACTTATAAACAGTAAAAAGTCTAACTAGCCAAGCAATGGTGACCAGGCTGGGTCTGATGCATCGGTTGGTGTTTCAATCTTGCGCTCATTAAAGCCAGTAAGGTCTACAGCGAAAAGTTGATAGCCTTGCCCTTGTTGTTGACGAGAGAACATAATCACTCTTCCATTTGGCGACCAAGTTGGTCCTTCGTCCATCCAGCTTGAAGTCAAAAGTCTTTCACCGCTTCCATCTGGGCGCATAACTCCAATATAGAATGTACCACCTTTCTTTTTGGTAAAGGCAATGAAATCTCCTCGTGGAGACCACACTGGGGTTGAATATGTGCCATCTCCAAAGCTAATTCGTTTCTGTCCACTGCCATCTCTATTCATAATATATATTTGAGTTGGGCCACCCCTGTCAGATGTGAAAGTAATTTGCTTACCATCTGGAGAATAAGAAGGTGAGGTATTGATAGTACCGACGCCACTAGTTAATTTATTAAGTCTTTGATCGTTTAAACCGACTTCAAAAATATCTGTTGTACCGTCTCTTGCTATGGACATAATTGCGTGGTTTCCTTCAGGAGAAAACGAGGTGAAAAAGACATTCCAGGAAAATTACCAATTAATCTTTGGTTGCCTGTTCCAATGTCTAATAAGAAAACTTGTGGTGTTCTATTTTTATAAGACATGTAGATTGCTCTTTGCGATTTAGGGTCAAATCTTGGTGTTAATACCAAATGATTGCCATCTGTCAAGTCCATATAATTCGCACCATCTTGATCCATTATTGCAAGTTTCTTAATCCTTTTTTTAAGTGGGCCAGATTCAGAGATGAACAATAATCGAGTGTCAAAATAACCTTGTTCACCAGTTAATCGTTTATAAATTATGTCTGATATTTTATGCCCAGCTCTACGCCACGCTTTTTCAGGCATAGTTAATGCGGAGCCTTCTATTTGAGCTTCCGTATTTGGATCCCATAATCTAAATTCGATGGTAATTTTATCTCCATTTTTGGTTATCTTTCCAGATGTAACTGCGAGTGCTCCTAGTTGTCTCCAGCTAACGTGCGTTGGAACTTTGTCAATTGTAAGAGTTTCTAAAAATGAATTGCTTTCTAATGGTCTAAAAATGCCTGAACTTTTTAAATCCTTCTCAATAATTTCTTTGATTTGAGTTCCAAGGCTATCTTCTCCTCCATTCGTACTATAAAAGTTATTAACGGCAATTGGCATTGGATCGACGTTTCCTTGCGTAATATCAATTTTCAAGACTGCATATGCATTTGAATAAAAAAGAATGAATGGAATTAATAATAGTTTTCTTAACATAGCTCACCTATAATTAGTTAATGTCATATTACATGTTTTTGGAATTTGTATAAAGCAAATCTTGTGTTATCTTCTTTTTAACAAGTGTTTGAAGTAAAAAAGTGTCTCAGCTATATCACGAAAGGAATATTGCAAATAAATTAAAAGATTTTAGCTGGTTTTTACTATGTGCAGTCACGTTCCTGACTTTTTTAGGAGTAGCTCTATTATATTCAGCAGCGCAAGGAGACCTAGATCCATGGGCTGGAAAGCAGCTGTACATTGCTCTTATATTTGTCCCGGTGATGATATTTATAGGGCTGATTGATATTTCGGTTTTTTATAGAAATGCCTATCTGGCATATTTTGTTGGGCTTGCCTTGCTCGTCGTTGCTGAGATTATTGGACATAAGGCAATGGGTGCACAAAGGTGGATTCGGATAGGTTTTATTAACTTTCAGCCATCTGAAATTATGAAGTTGTTTGTAATAGTTGCTTTAGCCAAATATTTTCATGATGTTCACAATAGTGAAATTGGTCGAATTACTACTCTTTTCATTCCTACTATAATAATCTTGCTCCCTGCAGTTTTGATATTAAAGCAACCCAATTTAGGCACTGCATTAATTATCCTGATGATAGGCGCTGCGATGTTCTTTTTGGCAGGCGTAAAGACTTGGAAATTTATAACTGGTATTATCTTGGGGGTAGGGGCGCTCCCAATAGTATGGCACTTTATGCATGATTATCAAAAGCGAAGGGTGCTGACTTTCTTAGATCCTGAAAGTGATCCGTTGGGAGCTGGGTATAATATTATTCAATCTATGATTGCCATAGGTTCAGGTGGTGCTTTAGGAAAAGGGTTTGTACAAGGAACTCAAAGTCAGTTAAGTTTTTTACCTGAGAAACAGACAGATTTTGTCTTTACCATTCTAGCCGAGGAATTCGGTTTTGTTGGTGTTTTATTCATGTTTGCTCTTTGTGCTGCTATAATTGTATATGGCTATTTTGCAGCTCTGGCAGTTAAAACTCAATTTGGCAGGCTTGTCGTGGCTGGAGTTATAACCCTTTTCTCGCTACATGTGCTGATTAATACAGCTATGATAGCGGGGTCAATCCCAGTGGTGGGTACACCATTTCCTTTCTTCTCCTATGGTGGCTCCAATCTAATAACGATGCTACTAGGGTTTGGTTTGGTGTTGTCGGCTAGCTCAAAATCTGAAAGATTGAAGTAAAATTCAAGCTAATCCATGGTTTATGGTGTTCAATTTTCTCTTCTTATATTTAATTATCTGATTGCCATTGAAAAGAGTATTTTTTAGCACTATAATTATACTGTAAATAATTTATTGTAGGTTTTCCTATGGACTATACTAAGACAAATTTTCAAGCTCAGTCAGCTACAAGAGTTGATGAAGGGCTAAGGTCATATATGCTTGCTGTATATAACTATATGGCGATTGCATTAGGGATTACTGGCGTTGTTGCATATGCAGTAGCATCGTCTGATTCATTAATGCATTTACTTTTTGGCACTCCTTTGGCCTATGTTGTAATGTTCGCACCTTTGGTTTTTGTGTGGTTCATAATGCCTAGAGCGATGAATATGAGTTTATCAAACGCTCAATTTTGCTTCTGGACCTTTGCAGCGATTATGGGAATATCTTTTGCGACCATTTTTGTGGCTTTCACAGGTACAAGTATAGCGAGAGTCTTCTTTATAACGGCAGGTACATTTGGTGCTATGAGTATATATGGCTATACAACTAAAAAGGATCTATCTGGTTGGGGCTCTTTCCTATTTATGGGGCTTATTGGTCTGATCTTAGCATCTTTGGTAAATCTGTTCTTGCAAAGCTCTGCTATTTATTTCGTTACTTCATGTATTGGAGTTATAATTTTTGTTGGCTTAACAGCTTATGATACTCAAAGAATAAAAGATACTTATTATCATGTTGCTGGTGGACATGCTGAAATGGTAGGAAAATATGCGATTTTTGGTGCTTTAGAATTGTACTTAGATTTCGTTAATATGTTTATATATCTACTAAGATTATTTGGTGAGAGAAAATAAACTAAGACAACAATCATTGATCAAAAAAAGGTGGGTATATCCCGCCTTTTTTAATTTTACAATTTTATTTCTGCATTCTATACTGAAAACATTATCATGATGATGGCGTTGCTGTGAAAGAAAATTTTGAGTTTGACAAATTATTAGTTTCAATTGCTCTTAGCGTGTTTATATTCATATTTAGCGCGAATATGGGCGGCTTTCTATATAGAACAAAACAAATCCCAGATAAGAAAGGTCTAGAAGTTGAAATAGTTGAAGCTGGCGCTTCCGATGGCGCAGCAGCTGGACTGCCAGAGAAAATAGAAATGGGCAAAATAATGGCTGCCGCGGTTGTTGACGCTGGTAAAGCTGTTTTTAATAAGTGTGCAATTTGTCATACAGTAGGAAAGGGTGAAGCTAATAAAGTTGGGCCTAATCTATGGGGTATTGTAGGTGCAATAACTGCTCAACATAAAGATTTCCAATATTCATCGGCTATGGCTGCAAGAGGAACTGAAGGAAAGAAATGGACATATGAAGAACTTTATAGATATTTATATTCTCCTAAGAAACATGTCCCAGGAACAAAAATGGCTTTTGCTGGCTTAAAAAAAGATGAAGATAGGGCTAATGTTATAGCTTATCTAAGATCTTTATCTGATAGTCCACTACCATTACCACCTGAAGAAAAATAATAAGGTTTAAATTATGAGTTTCAATCCAGATTTTTGGTTTATTTTAGGTCTAATACTAATTGTATTAGAAGTTGTTTTGGGTTTTACAATTGTATTGTTATTTACAAGCTTGGCAGCATTTACAATGGGATTTATCATGTTTGCTCAGCTTGCAGTGTTTACCAATATTTACTGGCAGTGGGCGGCTTTTTTTGGACTGACGTTTTTTTGGGCACTCCTGCTATGGAAGCCCCTCAAGAAACTTAAAAATCGTAATAATGGAGAATCTACAGGGTTTCAAAACTATTTTGGCCAAACTGTAGAAGTTGTAAATAATGACTTAGTAAAAGGTAAATTGGGCGCAGCAAAATGGTCTGGTACAACAATTAGAGTGATGTTGCACCCAGAGTACCCAGAAGAGACTTTAAAAGTTGGTGGTTCTGCAAAAATCATCGATATTAGAGATAACACGTTTATAATTAGATAGAGGAATTTATGGAATCATCAGGGATTGAATTTGGCTATTTCGTAGTACTATTCGCATCTGTAATAACCTTTTTTATGGCTGTGAAAACTGTTCCACAACAAGAAGTATGGATTATTGAACGCTTGGGGAAATATAATAAATCTCTTGAAGCTGGGATCAATTTTATTTTACCATTCATAGATAAAGTTGCTTATAAGCACACTTTAAAAGAAAGGGCTATAGATGTCGCTGAGCAGACTGCAATTACGAACGATAACGTAACCTTAAGTCTTGATGGTGTTCTGTATGTGCGTGTGATTAACCCACGTGATGCTTCGTATGGCGTAGAGAATCCGTATTATGCAGTGTCTCAATTGGCGCAAACTTCAATGCGCTCGGCGATCGGTAAAATGCATTTAGATAAAACATTTGAAGAAAGAGATTCCCTGAATACCCAGATAGTGGCTACCATTAATGAGGCTGCAGCGAATTGGGGTATTCAATGTATGCGCTATGAAATTAAAGATATTAAGCCCCCAGTAACAATTTTAAAAGCTATGGAATTGCAAGTTGCTGCAGACAGACAAAAGCGTGCTCAAATTCTTGATTCTGAGGGTAAGATGCAAGCTCAAATCAATGCTGCTGAAGGCGCAAAAAGGGAAACAGTGTTAAAGTCAGAAGCTGCATTAACTGATCAAGTTAATAGAGCTAAAGGTGAGGCTGAAGCCATATTAACAGTTGCAGAAGCTACAGCTAAAGGTATCGAAAAAGTTGCGAAAGCCATTGAAACCACTGGTGGTAAAGATGCGGTTGGATTAAGAATCGCTGAGCAATACATGGATGCGTTTAAAGGTCTTGCAAAAACTAATAATACACTTATCCTTCCAGCTAATGCTAATGATGCTGGATCGATGGTTGCACAAGCTTTGACAATCTTTGATTCAATAAAAAATAAGGACAAATAAAAATTTAAGCCTAAGGTATGGGACTAATTTCAAACACACTAAAGCTTTTTGTCAAACCAGTTGAGGTTGTCAAACAAGCGGCTTCTCCATCTAAAATGGGTATTAAAGACCGAATTAATGCTTGGGTTGCTGATTTAAAAAGACAGCGCGAAGCTTTGAAGGATATAAGGCGTACTAACTACGATCTTGGTTTGACTCATTACTATAAGGGTAATTATTCTGATGCGAGGCTTAGATTTAATCTTCTTAAATGGTTTAAGTGCGATTCTCCAGAATTAAATTATTTTATTGGAAGGTGTTATTATGAAGAAGGTAAGGGGGATAAAGCTAAGAAGTATTTATCTGATTATCTAGCCTCTTCACATACTCAGTTTAAGCCTGAAGCTGAATTTACAATGACTATAATCTCTGGGAAGTCTGATGAAATTAAGGCTATTCCCCATTCATTAATTTCTCACTATTATGATCTGGTGTCGCCAGTTTACAATCAAATGTATATTGATAAAGTGCAAGAAAGTCCTCAAAGCAAGCTATTTACTGTATTAAACAAGTTTTCTACTGAAAAAGGCAAACCTTTTGGTAACAAAGTGCTAGATTTAGGATGTGGTACAGGTGTTTTAGGGAATTGGTTACGGAAAATTAAGCTTGCCTCTACTATTACAGGTGTGGACATATCTAAGTTGATGCTAGATACGTCTAAAAGTCTGAAATTTGAGGATTTTCCCGTTTATAACGAGGTGCGTCAATCTGATGTGCTAGGTTACTTAGGTACTCTGGCTCAAGACGTTAAATTTGATATATTTATTGCCTCCAATCTATTTGCCGCTGAAACACAAATTGAACAGGTGCTAGATCAAGCATTTGGCCATGCAGAGGAAAAAGCCATCTTTGCAATGAGTGTTAAACTACATGATAACCCCGCAGATTATCGCTTTTACAGCGATGTTGAGGAATTCATATTCAATAAAGACTTCATTCTCAAGGTTGTTGCTAAAAAATGGAATATTTTGCACCAAGAAGAAGTAACTTTTGTTGACGGCGACGTAGGTATGGTTATTATCCTTCAGAAAAGTTAGTTAGCGTTAACTATTTATTTACAATTTATATGCTCAAATCGAGGTTAGGATAGTATTTTATGAGTTATTTTATGAGGAAGTTGAGCTGTATTCTAGCCGCGTTTTTAATGGTTTTCCCAGAATTTGTTACTTTAGCACAAGATGCAACGTCTGGAATTGCAAAAGGTGATAAATCTTCAATAGAGAATGTCAACCTTAAGGAAGCATCAAGCTATTCAGAGGATGAATTTAATGTAGGTACGGAAGATACGTATACCATAGATGACCCATTTGAGCCATTTAATAGAGGAATGTTTACTATTAATAAAGGTTTGGATACGATCATTTTGAAGCCTGCGGCGCACGTTTATAGGGAAGTAGTACCTGAAGTAGGTAGGGATAGAGTTGATAGCGTATTTGCAAACATGAAAGAACCTGTGAATATTTTGAATTCAGCTCTTCAAGGTGATGGTGATAAAGTTGCAAGATCAACTGGTAGGTTTCTTGTAAACACCATACTTGGAATCGGAGGCTTATTTGATATCGCCAGTCTTGCTGACGGTCTAGAGCCTGTAAATGAAGATTTTGGCAAAACACTTGGTCATTATGGGGTAGACACTGGTCCTTATATTTATTTACCACTTATAGGCCCATCTTCGCCAAGAGATTTGGTTGGTAAAGCTGCTGATATCGCATCAGACCCGTTTATATATAGCGTTCATAAAGACGGAGTTTATGTTAGAGATGGAGTGAGAACAATAAATACAAGAGAATCTTTGCTTGAGGTTACAGATAGTATTGAAGAAACATCTATAGACGAGTATTCTACTATTAGAAGTATATACGCTCAAAAACGTCGAGGAATAAGAAATGATTAAGAAAGCTTTAGCAATTCTGATATTAACCACTACTAATTGTTTAGCTAGTGCTGAAGTAATTACAGAAGTAAATAAGTTTGTTCAGTCCACATCTGACAAAGTTATGAATATCTTAGAAAAAGGTAGTAGTGATTCAGATAAGCAAGCAAAGCTGACAAATCTTTTTGTCGAAACAGTAGATGTGAATTGGATTGCGCGCTTTGCAATTGGTAAGAATTGGCAGTCTATGAATGAAAAGCAGCAAAGTGAATATTTGGCTAATTATAGGAAGTATTTAATTTCGTCCTATGTGCCAGTTTTTAAAAAGTATAATGGTCAGAAAGTTTTGATTAAAAATATAAACCCAGTGGGTAATGATCAATATGTTGTAACTACTGAAATACAGTCTGAAAACTCGGGCGTGCCTTATAAAGTAGAGTATAGAGTTAAGAAAGTAGATAGCCAGTTTAAAGTTAGAGACATTATTGCTGAAGGCGTGAGTATGATCAATACTCAACGTTCTGATTTTGGTAGTATAGTCGCCGAAAAAGGATTGGTGGCTCTAAATCAAGATCTCTTAGCTAAAGCCAAATAAATATGAATAATAAAAGCAAGAGTGCTAGTTCTTCGCCTACTTCAACGACGGCTGTTGGGACAGTGTATGGTTCTCTGGATGATCTAACGTTTCCAGCTTCCAGCTCTTCTACCTCTGCACCGGTTAAACCTGTTGGGACGGTTTATAGTACATTAGATGAGATGCAGCCTCGTAGAATGCTGCCTAGATCAGTAAGTAAAAGAGGTGATTGCACACCTACGGAATTAGAAGTTCTACAAGGAATAGCCTCATTACTTGGAATACACAATATTGATAGTAAAATTAAGCCGATTAAATTAATTTGGGATATTGCACAGCAGGAAGGGAAGTATTTAGGCGGTTTTCATAAGTTTTTAAGTGACCTTAAAGCTAAGATTCAGGGAATTATAGAGAGAGCTAGTGCTGGCGACATAGCAAAAATCAAAAGTTTTTTTGCTGATAATATGATTTTTAATCAAGCTCAGGCAAATGCACTCCATGCTGTGGTTTTTAAATCTGAACAACTTATTAAGAATGTTGAAAAAGGTAAGCTAACTTTAGAACAATTAAACGATATAGCTGCCAAAATACCAAGCCAAATGAATTCACAAGGTAGGGGATTCTAAAAAATTTATAATTGTATTTGGCTTGCTACCCCAATATTTATTGTTACTGATTTTTTATTATTTTCTTTGTTAAGTTGTGCCCACTGAGCAATTTCAATGCCCGCAATTTCACAAACTCCCACTGATTCTAGAAATTCAATTGCATTTTTCTCATACATATCTAAACCATGTTTTAATGCGAATTTTGCAACTTCCATAAGTTTTGGCAGGTATAATTCAGCTTGCCAAAGTTCTGCATAGCAATTATCGCTAATTAATTCTATGAAAATAGAAGGGTGGTTATGACCATGTTTCTTAAAATCCAAAAACTCAAATGGATGCATACCATTAATTTCGAAATTTATAGATAGTGCGTAGACAATTGGGTGCAGACCTTTAAATACCATATTGTGCTGAACTCCGTATTCAAACGCATCTACTCCATTAATTTTAAATTTTTTTTCGGCAGCATGCCGTGCAAGCTCTTCAGTGACTAACCCGTTTTCTACCGCATACACTAAAGGATTTTTGTCATGAATGTTGAGGTTGTTATCTAAGAGAAAAATAAGCAGAGTATCGTTAACAAGCTCTTTTGGGGGTTGCAATAAAGTTTTAAGCAGATTTGTATCACTCTGATATTTATCAACGAGATAGCGGATGATATAAGAATTGAGTAATTTGTTTTCATTTATAAATGTTATTGGTGGTAATCCACCGATGTATATATTGTTCTGAAGAGCCCATACTAAAGGATCTAATGAGGCAAAAAGGTTTACTATTTTGCCGCTATCATATAAGCCGCTACCTATTATCCAAATCCAGTGAAGAGAAGTTAAGCATTGTCTCAAAACCTCACCCTGTTTTTTTAGTCTTTCTAAAATAAATTTTTCATAACCATCTAATGTCAAAAATTGTATAGTCGAATAGAAACTAGAATCATTCTTTGGGCCCAACTCATCATTTATACCAATAGTGAATTCAAAAGGTGGTTTGAGATTTTTTTGTTTTTTGAGAAAATAAATCTGCCTTTTTACCATGTCTTCAATTTCTTCATCACTTATAGAGCAGCAAAATAGAATTGCCTCTTTTAACCTTCTTAAGTTTATATAAGGTATATATTCTGCAAACCTTCGAAAGAATGCTTGTCTCATTTCTCCTTCGTTTGTAAAAAATGTTGTGAGTGCCCAGCCATGGTCAATTTTTAGCAATCTTTTCTTTAAACCATTAGGAGTTTCTAATTTGTCGGTTAATATGTTTTGTGAAATTGCATCTATATCACCAAACCGCATTGCTGCTGCTATGATTAACTCTATTCCTTCGTATTCGGTTAAAGCGTATTCTAGATTAGTATTTTGTTTTCTATAGTCATATAAAGAATGGAAAAATTTACGATGATGAAAAAATTTTGAGGCTATGCCAAAGTCTTGTACTAAAGAGATTTTAGGAGCTCTGCTACATAAAGCTCTTCTGAATAGCGGTGCTGCAATAAATTCTTGGATCTCATTGTCTGTAAGTTTTTTTACCACGTATAAATGATTGTTTAATGTTGCTCGCTCTCTAATTGATCCACCTGAAGCATAATGATCAGGATTTAATTGTTCTACCATCTTAAATTCACTTAGTTTAATTATGACTCCATCAAGAGTCATTGTTTGTATAGCTGTTCTGGCTTCTGTAAATCGAGCTTTATAAGATGAATAAGAAGTCTTATCCATGCCAAGACGTTCTTGAGGTGAGACAATTTTTTTTATAGCTTGTTGAGCTTTTGTAGATTGTTCCGATATTTCCCTTGCCCCATCGATCATATCTAGCCAGACATAAGTTTAGATAACGCTACTTTGATTGTTTCTTCTAAAGATATATTTTCATTTGCGGCATGTATCTCACTGACTAGAACAAATACATCTTTGCGCTGGAATCCAAGATTGGTTAGAGCTGATACCGCATCAGCCATTTTATTGTTGCTTGAGCTGTTTTGAGCTATTTGAATCTTAGCCACTCCTTCCAATACACCTTTTTTGCCTTTGAGTTCGTTTACTATGCGAGCTGATAGTTTCGGGCCAACTCCGCTAACTTTTTTAAAGGCATTTTGGTCTTCACTCATTATTGCAGAAGAGATATCTACAGGGTTCATGCCACTTAGAATAGCTATAGCCATTCTTGGCCCAACACCTTGTACGGTTTGTAGGACGTTAAACCAATGTTTCTCTTCTTCTGTTGAAAACCCGTATAGGGTGAGCTGATCTTCTTTCACTACCATGTGTGTGAAAAATATAGCATATTGGTTAGGCTGAATTTGAGATAGTGTATTGGTAGTGCAGAATAATATGTAACCTACGCCCCCAACATCAACGATTACATGGTCTTCGCTAATACTATCAATAGTGCCTTTTATTTTTCCAATCATATGCTTTATCTCTTTGTCTATTTTAATAAAGACATAAATTTAGAAAAGTATCAATAAATCAGTTGCGCTTATAGATGGATTTGTGCATAATACTTCTCATCTTAATTGTCTTTGCCCGCGTGATGGAATGGTAGACATAACGGACTTAAAATCCGTGGGGAGCGATCTCATGCCGGTTCAAGTCCGGCCGCGGGTACCATAAATTTTCTTAGAAAAGGATGTTATTCAGCTTAATTACCATAAATGAAGCTATACGATGATTTTACGCCTACATTGGCGTATTGTTTTTCTAACCAATCTTCAGCAGCTTGGCGACCAACTTCTTTTAGATATTGTAAAAAGTCCCAATCAGCATTCATTTTGCTAGTCCTACCGAATGTAGCCATGATTTCTTCATTGCCAACCAAATGTACTCTAATAGCTCTATAATGCATATCATCCTTCAGCTTATTTTTGGTTATTAGGTCATTCATTATCTCAATACCTTTAACCTCTTTTATGAGTGCAGTGTTAAAGCTAATTTCATTAGCACGATCAATAATGTCTGGAATACTAGTTGGAGTCTCCTCTAAGTAAAATGGTATAACCTGAACAATAACTATATCTGCAGTATTTGAATCATATATTAAAGGGGAGAGGGCAGGATTGCCCGAAAAACCACCATCCCAGTATTTCTCGCCATCAATAACGACTGTTTGTGCAACGTAAGGTAGACATGCAGATGCCAGCAGAACTTTGGTATCAATTTCTTCGCACTTAAAGACTTTTATTTTGCCAGTCTTTAAATTAGTCGCATTTACGAAAAGTTTAATTTTATTATTCTTATGCAACTCTTTAAAATTAACAACTTCATTGAGAATGTCTCTTAGCGGATTCACGTCAAAGAAGTTTAATTGATAAGGTGAAAAGAAATGTCTCATCATATCTGCAGCTTGAACAAGTGGAGAGCCACCAACAGCTGTCATACCCATCATTTTATCAAAAAAGTTAGCCTGCATAGGCAATGACATTGATATGCTTACTTTCTTCCAGAAATCTTCCATTAATTTTTTTGCCATGTCTTTACCACCTTTTGCAAGTCCGTAAACAAAAACAGTAGCGTTCATAGCCCCAGCGCTAGTAGCAGAGATAGCTTCGATATTTATATTCTCTTCTTCAACTAACCTGTCCAATACTCCCCATGTAAAAGCCCCATGAGCCCCCCCACCTTGTAGTGCAAGAGAAATAGATTTTTTCTCATTTGCATGCACCTCTTTCTTCTTCTTTACTTTCATAAACAAGCTGGATTAATATCTATCTCAAGTAAGGAAACACCATTTTTAAACAAAGTTCAATGCAATTAGCACCTAAAAGTTTATTTAGTAGATTTTTACTAATTATCGTAATGCCAATTATCGTTTTGCAGCTCATTACAACCTATCTATTTTACCAACGTCATTGGGAGAGTGTATCGGAAAAAATGAAGTTAGCATTGATTGGAAATTTTGCAGCGATTATATCCTTGCTTAACGACAATGAGTTTAAGCAGGCGGAAAGTATTTCACGTCTTTTGGAGGTGCATTTAAAATTTTATCAAGATGAAGAAATATCTAAACATGTTCACCATCCTCTGTATACCGATAGAGATTTGAAAGATTTTTCGAGAAAAATTAAAAAACAAATTCCATATGAGTCTGAAACTTTTTACCTAAATAATAAATCTGATATTTTGGTTTATTTTCAGCTCAAGGGGGGAACTTTAGAATTGGGTTTTTCAAATAAAAAATTTCAAAGTCATACTACCTATATTTTTATAAGTTGGGTTGCTGGATCAGCGCTGTTATTATTAATGATTGCAATTGTATTTATGAAAAATCAGCTACGATCTATTCTTAATTTAGCCACGGCTGCTGAACGACTTGGAAAAGGTTTGGATACTTTGAATTTTAAACCTTCTGGTGCAACTGAAGTTAAAAAAGCAGGGTGGGCATTTTTGCGGATGCAACGC
The DNA here is from genome assembly GCA_964625465.1 of uncultured Candidatus Midichloriaceae bacterium. Taxonomy (GTDB): domain Bacteria; phylum Pseudomonadota; class Alphaproteobacteria; order Rickettsiales; family Midichloriaceae; genus CAZLFQ01. The sequence goes on from CAZVFD010000013.1 coordinate 30,163, forward strand.
AGAATCAATAGACAAATTCAGCATAGAACAGAATTATTATCTCATATTTCACATGATTTAAGAACTCCTTTAACGAGAGTAAAACTGGCAATAGCTATGCTTAAGGATTCGAGAGCCTCTATTGAGATATCCAAAGATATTTCAGATATGGAAAAGCTAATAGAATCCTATTTGCATTTTGCTAAAGAGGAGGGAAATGAGGAAAGCCAGCTTATTAATATTATTGATTTGGTTTCTCAGGTTGTTAAGGCGACAAATGATCCTAGAGTTAAGCTAAAAATCAAAAATCAATTTGTTTTTTCTTATATTAAACCTCAGGCATTTAAGCGTGCTATTACTAACTTGATTACAAATGGACTAAAATACTGCAAATCAAAAGTGGTGATTACCATTACCAAACGACAGTCAACTTTAATCATATCAGTTGGAGATGACGGCAAAGGCATTCCAAAGAAATTTTGGAAGTCGGCTTTTACTCCTTTCTTTAAAATCAACCCAGAAAGTGAAGGATTTGGGTTAGGACTTGCGATTGTGAAAACTATTATATATAACCATGGGGGTTATATTAAGCTTGCAAAAAGTCAGCTTGGAGGGTTGCGAGTTATTATTAAATTGCCAATTTAATGAAAAACAAAATTAACATTCTTTTCGGAACGACCGCTTCGGGTAAGACTAAGCTTGGAATTGAACTGGCCAAGAAGCTTGACGGCGTTGTTATCAATTATGATTCTATGCAGGTCTATAAAGAGATCCCAATTATTTCCGCCCAGCCGACTCATATAGAGCAAGATGGTGTAGAGCATAGGCTATTTGGACATGTTTCATGTATTGAAAAATACTCGGTTGGAAGATGGTTAGAGGATGCGATACCAATAATTTCAAACCTACTGAAAAGCGGTAAGACTCCTATACTAGTTGGAGGAACTGGTTTGTACGTAAAATCTTTGATGGACGGTATGTCAAATATACCGAGCATATCTGACAAAACTAAGACTATAGTATCTGCTTTTCACAAGTACTTAACTCCTATGGAGATCCATGAAAAACTTTTTGAATTTGATCCAGTAATGGCTGATCAACTTAACGTCAAAGATACGCAAAGAGTACAGAGAGCCTTAGAAGTAATAATTGAGACAGGAAGATCTTTGTCATATTGGCATAAAGAAATTTTAAAACCCCCATTTCCCAGAGACCTATTTCATACAATTTGCATACAAAAACCGCGCGAACAGATTTATAATAATATTGATATACGTTTTCTAGAAATGATTAAGTTGGGCGCAATAGATGAAGTTGCTAATTTGTACAAAGAATTTGGCAAAATTGCGTATCCGAAAGCATGCGGTCTATACGAAATAATTTCATACATTAATGGCGATATAACTTTAAAAGAAGCAATTTCTAAAGCACAGCAATCTTCTAGAAACTATGCAAAACGACAAATTACATGGATGAACCACCAAGTTGTTTGTGATCAAGTCCATGGTTGAATGCTAAAATAATATAGATGAATTTTAGTATTTTGTTGACTCAAGTATATTCATTTGTATCTTGGTTTAGTTATTAAAATACATGTGGTTATGCAAGCGGAAACGAATAAGCTAAGTCAAATTCATCTATATAATAGGCATGTTGAGTTAGGTGGGAAAATGTGCCCATTTGCGGGCTATATGATGCCTATTAATTACAAGACTACAATTATTCAAGAGCATAATCACACTAGAAATTCTGTGGGTTTATTCGATGTTTCGCACATGGGTGCAATTTTTATTGATGATGAAAATGCAGGCAGTGAATTAGAAAAATTAATTCCTTGTGATATTTCAGAGCTGACAATTGGTCAGACCAAATATTCTCTTCTTCTAAATAATCAAGGCGGAATCGTTGATGATTTACTAATTTCAAGAATTGAAAAAGGTTTTTTGATTGTAGTGAATGCGGGCAATAAGCACCAAGATTTGCAGTATCTACAAACTTTAAATGTAAAATTCAGACCAGAGTTCACACGGAATATATTGGCTCTTCAAGGGCCAAAAGCAAATGAAGTAATCAAAATGATTGCTCCAAAAGCTGCTGAATTAAAATTCATGAATGTTGGAAAATTTGGTTTTGAAAACGATGAAATATACATAAGCAGAACTGGGTATACTGGCGAAGATGGTTTTGAAATTATTGCAGAAAATAAATCAGCTGAAAAAATTTTCGAAAAGCTATTAGGTAACTCTGATGTATTACCAATAGGATTGGGTGCAAGAGATAGTCTAAGATTGGAAGCGGGTCTATGCTTACATGGTCATGATATAAACCCAAACACAACGCCAACTGAAGCTAGTTTAAATTGGGTTATTGGAAAACGTAGAAGGTTGGAAGGCGGTTTTGCAGGGGCTTCAATTGTACTAGAGCAAATGAAAAATGAAGCTGCCAAAAAATTGGTTGGGCTTCTACCTGAGTCGAAAGCTATAGCGAGAGAAGGTGCTACAATTCATTTAGCTGATGGTAGCAAAGTTGGAGTAGTTACTAGTGGCACGCATAGCCCAACTTTGAATAGAGCAATTGCCATGGGTTATGTTGATACAGTTCACTTGAATTCTGAATTGTTTGTGAATATAAGAGATCAAAAGTACCCAGTAAAAATTCACAAGCTCCCGTTTGTACAAACAAAATATTATAAAGGATAAATTATGAAAAAATATAGTCAGCAACACGAATGGATAATGCTAGAAGGCGAGGTTGGTATTGTCGGTATTACAGATTATGCCCAGCATCAGCTAGGTGATGTTGTATTCGCAGAACTACCAAAGGTTGGTCAGAAGGTTGAAAAAGGCGGACAGGTCGCTGTAGTTGAATCTGTGAAAGCAGCTAGTGAAGTTTACTCACCAGTTTCTGGAGAGGTTGTAGAAGTGAATGATGTGCTGCCGAATTCTCCAGATTTGATAAATTCTGCACCTGAATCTGATGGTTGGTTCTTCAAAGTTAGATTAGCGAATTCAGGCGAGATGAATGAGCTGATGGATGAAACAGAATATAATAAAATGATTGGCAAATAATGCGTTACTTACCACACACAAAAGAGATTCGTGAGAAAATGCTGAAAGAAATTGGCATTAAAAACGTTGATGAGCTGTTTGCAGATGTTCCAAAATCTGCATTGTTAAAAGACTTAATTGACTTGCCAAAACATAAAAGCGAGGCGGAGGTTGAGCAAGATTTTTTGCAGATGAGGGCAAAAAATATTGATGCTGGACAGGCGGCGTGTTTTCTTGGTGCTGGTGCATATCGACATCATATACCTGCTGCGGTTGATCACTTAATTCAGCGTGGTGAATTTCTCACTTCTTATACTCCATATCAACCTGAAATCTCTCAAGGTACATTGCAATATTTGTTCGAATTCCAAACACAAGTGTGTATGCTGACAGGGATGGAAGTGGCGAATGCTTCTATGTACGACGGAGCAACGGCTACTCTCGAAGCTGTAATGATGGCTAACCGTGTTACCAAGCGTAATAAAGCTGTGATTTCAGGCAACCTTCATCCACATTATTCAGAGGTGATTAATACATATGCTCACTTTTCAAAATTTGATGTGGTGCATTTAGATGCATCCCCAGATAACGATGAGGTAATCTCTGTGCCTTCAGATGCTTCATGTGTAGTTGTGCAATACCCAGATTTCTTCGGACATGTTAATGACTTCACCAAACTTGCTGCTGAGTGCCATGCGAAAGGCGTAATGCTAATAGTAGCATTTACCGAGGTAGTTGCTCTAGGTATGTTAAAGCCTATTGGTGAAATGGGCGCTGACATAGTAGTGGGTGAGGGGCAATCGCTTGGTGTTGGTTTGAATTTTGGTGGGCCAACAGTTGGATTATTCGCAACCAAAAAAGAATTTGTACGCCAAATGCCAGGTAGAGTTGCTGGGCAAACAGTGGATGCAGCAGGTAAACGCGGTTGGGTTTTGACTCTTTCAACACGTGAGCAACACATCCGTCGTGATAAAGCGACGAGCAATATTTGTACAAATTCAGGATTATGTGCATTAGCGTTTACTATACATTTGACTCTTCTTGGTGAAGTTGGCTTGCAGCGACTTGCTAAACTTAACCATGCAAAAGCAGTTAAACTCTATGAAGCTTTGGTAAATATACAAGGTATAAAGATACATAATAAGACATTCTTTAATGAAATTGTTATTTCACTTCCTACTAATGCATCAGGAATTGTGGATAAGCTTGTTGAGCAAAAAATTCTAGCAGGTGTACCTGTTTCCAGACTACACCATGGCAAATACGAAAATATGTTATTAGTGGCTTGTACAGAGACGGTTACTGATGAGCAGATAGAAAATTTTATAAGAGTCCTTGCAGAGATTGTTTAGAGATTGTACAATGCCAAAAAATTTAAGGAGTATATATGAACCCTGGAGTCGTAAAAATTTTTTCGGTAACTGATTTACAAAGGTTATCTGAAAGTGCGCTTGCTCAAGGTAGGCCAGCGTCATTGCCTTATATTGAAGGAGTTACTTTGATTGCCCCTTGGGGAGGCCGAGATGGTGCGATTGCACGTGTAACTCCACAGAGTATAACTACAATCGCTGGTTTTGAAGGAGAAGTTGTACAAACATTCTCTGCAACTGGTGCATCATTGCATGTTCAGCAGGGGTTTACTTTGCAGACTTCACTGACTGCTAGTGCTGGTATGATTAATGCTGTTGCGACTTCACAAAGTAAAGGCGATAAAAAAGCTACAGTCCTTGAATTATAGGCGAAGATGAAAGTAGGGACTTTTCTAAATTTTGTTTTAAGAGAGGTTCCAAAATTTCCTCTTTCAAACGAAGTAGAAGATTTAGTGCATGTCTTTCGGCTTTATTTTTGCAACGTTAAAGTAAGAAGTTTAAAGAATGATGAGTTTATATCCCTAATAAATGATTTAAAGCTATATAAAAAACTTTGGGTTGATAGGAACTCTTTTGGACTCGATACGGAAAATTTTTTTAATAAGAGATTAAAATCATTTGGTTGGGGGGCTGTCACATCAAGTTATTTATGCAGGATTGCTAGTTTTACTAATTTAGAATTTATTGAGTGTCAAAAGGAGGTTTTAGGGCTGGGTTTGTCATTTTTAAGTACTTCTCGTTTATACAATAGAACAAGTTTTAAGCTTAAAAAAGTAGCAGAAAGTTTAAAGACTATTGAAGAGTATTCTAAATTTCTTGAGATATTCGACTTGATCAAACCTCTAATTAAAAAAAATGACTTAAATGAAATTGAGACTTTGCTCCTTAAATATAAGCATAAAGAAACCACAACAGTGCAACATCAAACTAGCTTACCTGATATATTATCAGGTATTGAAAAAACATTAGGAGAATTGACTTCTGAGTATTCTCAAACACAAGTTAAGAATGAGTTCTTGTTGCCAGATGGGACGCAAATGGGCTTGTTATTTTATAATTTAAAATCACAAACTTGTGGCTTTTTATTAGAAAATTCATTATTCCCAGTTAGGACTGCTTCAGCTTTACTTGTACATTGCATAGATTTCAGAACTGGTGAAATGACTGTTGTAAAATCAGTGGTTATGATATCAAATGAAGGTACTAACTTAAGTGTAAAATCCTACGTTAGAGAGGTGAGAGATAGTCAATCAGATGCCGCTGGCGTACTTCATAAATAATTTTTTAAGCGGGGTTATTTTATTTACTATACTAAGTCCCTTACGACGCAGAAATTTCACTGGCACAAAGTTATTTGAAAATAATGAGTTTAATCCGTGTGTGGATTCTATCATCATATTGTTATCGAATACTCTTGCTTTTACATATTCTTCCAACATTAAAGACGAACCAATATCTAACCCAAGCTCATGCTGATTTTTAATTAATTCAGCGAGTTTATCACAATCCCTAATGCTCAAATTCAACCCTTGTCCTGCTAGTGGGTGAATTGCATGTGCGGAATCTCCTAACAGTACAAATCTGCCATTATAGTAATTTTTAGCATGCACTAACTCCAAAGGAAATGTTGCAATTTCACTGGCGTAATCAATTTTCCCCAAGTCATCACCAAATCTTTCTTGGATGGATTCCAGTAATGTAGCTTTATCTAATTGCTTAATACTTGGCCAAATTTCTTTCTCAATTGACCATACTATAGATGATGTAAAGCCATCTTGCTTTGGTAATATACCAAAAGGGCCAGTCGGTAAAAATCTTTCAATAGCGCAGCCTTGGTGATTCACTTCGTGCTTAATATCGCACACTAACGCATATTGTTTATAGTCATGCCTAGATGTTTCAATTTCTAACTTGTTGCGAATTTCTGAATTTTTCCCATCTGCTACAATCACCATTTTGGCTTTTAATGTGGTTCCGTCATTCCGAACTTGTTTCGGAATCTTTGTATGAGATCCTGAAATAAATTCAGGATGACAAACATTTACATAGCCGAAGTTCTGGTCTTGGCTAATTTCGCTGATAGTAACGCAATCTTCAATTTCTATATCTGAGGCATTTTTCAATAGCTCTTTATGCAGAGTGTGTTCTTCAACCATGTAACCAAAGTTATTTAAGTCGATATCTTTAGGGTTGAATTCTAAATAATCATCGGACATTGCATCCATTACTTTAATGCATTTAATCTCTTGTCCTAATTTGGAAAAATCTTTTATTGCGTTATGTTTGTTATAGATATCACAAGATGCATGAGCAATGGCAAGCAGTCTGGAAGGCTCGCCTAACTTCTTTTCTACATTTAATTTCTTTTTCTCTAGTATAGCTGCATTTATGCCCATATTCCTAAGCATCAAAGCAAATGTTAGCCCTACATATCCCGCACCAATAATTATGACGTCGTATTGTTTCATTTTGTAATGATCGATAATCCTTCTGAATTGTATTTCATTTATCAATGATATGCTAGATAAGTTTGTTTATGAAATTGATACCATGAATATCTTACTGACAAATATTGCTTTCTAAGCAGTGCTCAAAAAGATGTTGACAGGATTGTGCTTTGTTCTTATTATAAGCGCTGTTCATTTTTAATGGAGGGAACAATGACTAAACAATATTTCACAAATTATAACATTAATGGCAAATATTTATCATGCTCAAGAGATGATAAAAGAAAAGTGTGCGATCTTGTTTCAAAGCTAAAGGGATCTGCAGTATATAACGATTCAAGATTGTATAAATTGCAAACAGAATTTTATTGCTCTGACAAGTATCACACCACATTTTCTTCAAGAATTACTTCAGCAGAAGATAAAGCAAAATATAATGCTAATAAGTATAAATGTTACTCAGTAGATGCTCAAAATTTAGCTGCGAAGTTGAATTCTGTTGCATCAATTGCAAGCGGCTTGTCCAAGGAAGTAATAGATAATTCGTTCGACACTTATTCGGTGATGCAAAAAGCAAGCGCTTTAAATTCAGAGTTAATATCATTACAAAATATAGTAGGAAGTGACAAAAATTTTGCAAATAACCTTTTTGATCATGCAATATTCGATACTGCAACTTCAGGTGTATTAAGTTCATTCTTATTTTTCCCAGTTGGTCTAGTTGCAAGCGCAATGTATAACAACGAGTTCGATGGAAAGATTGCAAGAGCAGTAGATGAAGCTCAGCAGGTTGCATCATTAGCAAGCGAGTTAGCATCAGAGATACTTTATTGCTAATTAACATTAGCTTAAAAAAGGTTGTTGAGAAATCTGCAACCTTTTTTGTGTTTTAATCTTAAGGTATTAGAGATATATTGACTCAAAATACTTTTAGTCTCTATGGCAAATAAACAAGAAAAAATAGCAATTGTAGGCGCAGGTTTTGCTGGGCTTACAGCTGGATATAGACTGAAGCAGCTTGGTTTTGAAAATATTGAAGTGTACGAGGCAAGAGAGAGGGTGGGTGGTAGAGTATTTTCTCTGAAATTCAATAATGCTGGCAAAGAATCAATCGCTGAGATGGGTGGCTGGAATATTTTAGATGGTGGTGAGCCAAAGTACATAACAAAAATTTCTGATGAATTAGGTTTAGATGTTAGTAGTGTGATGTTCAAAATATCAGACAAACTTTATCATAATGGAGAGTTTTATAATCTTTCTAAACTTCTTAAAGATTTTATCATTAAGTATGGTGGCGATGAAAACCTTAGAAATCTGATTAGAGAGTCTGCAAATAGGCACTCTAATATGGAAGATGTTATGAGAGAATTGTTCAAAGATGATGAACTTCTCTACCTAAGCGCTTCATTTAGGATTGCTGGGTTTGAAGGTGGTGACCCTCGCGATATTTCCTCTAAGCTTTGGATGAATTTGTATCATATTTTGCATGGTGGCTTAGCTGGCGTTCATCAAACCGATGAGATGGAAATTCAGTTTATAGAGGGTGGCAATGCGAAATTTGCACTTGGTATCAGTGATTATTTGAAAGATATCATCCACTTGGGATATGCTGTAAATTCCATAGAGTTGTTAGAAAGTAATATTCAACTCGGGTTTGCAAATGGTAAAACTGCAATTTGCGACAAGTTAATATTTGCCGCACCTCTTTCAGTGTTGGAGGACATCCAAATAGATCCGCAAATTATTCCGACTGACCGCTTAGATTTTCTAAAGAAAATAAAATATGGAACTACAGGAAAAATCATTAGCGACAAGTCGCAAGAAGAAGCAGATAACTTCGTAATGACTGATGGCATTTCTCTCTTTCAACCCCATGGTTTTCCTTATGTTCATATGTTTACAGCGGGTGAGGCTGGGAGAAATTTAAAAACCCAGTATATTGATCTATACAAAAAAGCTGTAAAGGCTCTAGAGGGTGAGGTTTGTGAAGACCCTATAATAGTTGAAGCAGCTGATGAGCAGTTAAAGGAGTACTCTTGTCCAGTGACACATTTTTGGGTGGACGACCCCTATGCCAAAGGCTCTTATTCATTTAGGTCAGTTGAAACTTATGATCGCATATATGAGTTTATTACAATTAATAATATGACCTTTCGTGAGCCATACTCGCCCATAGATAACCGCGTGTTTTTTGTAGGCGAACATGCTGGAGTAGATGCAGATATAGGTACCATGGAATCCGCTGTAGAATCTGGATACAAAGTTGCCGAGTGCTTACAATGTTGTTGAAAAAGCATTTGCTTATTTCAAATTAAAAATTAGTATAACTGAAAATTTTTATAGAATAACTTTTATGAATCCAGGCCAAACCTCCGCTACCTCAACTTCAAGCACTAGCGCAGTTGCATCATCATTAAATAAGGGGCTGACACCTGACTTTAACTAAGTTAGGATGTTGGCATGTATATAAAGCA
>CAZVFD010000014.1:0-9252 GCA_964625465.1 uncultured Candidatus Midichloriaceae bacterium
AAAGGAAGATGCAACTGATATAGTTCTTAACGTTAAGCAAGTTGTATTAAGATATGCTGGTAGTGAAAGAAGAAAAATGTCTTTAAAAGCCACAGGCCCATGTGTTGTTACAGCAGGAATGATTGAAACTTCGCAAGATATTGAAGTAATCAACAAGAACCAAGTAATTTGTACACTAGATAAAGGTGCAAAAATCAACATAGAATTTGTAGTTGGAACAGGAAAAGGTTATGTTTCTGCAAATGACAATAGAAGAGCTGATGCGCCATTAGGAGTCATTCCTATTGACTCTATATTTACCCCTATAAGAAGAGTAACTTATAAAGTTGATCATAGTAGGGTTGGATCAGACACAGAATATGATAAATTATATCTGACAATTGAAACAAATGGTTCTATAGCTCCTGATTTGGCATTAGGTCTTGCAGCAAAGATTATCCAAGATCAATTGCAGATTTTTGTTAAATTCCAAGATATCCAAGAAGTTGCGGAAAGCGAAGAAGAGAAGCTTCCGTTTGATGTTTCGCTACTTAAGAAAGTTGATGATCTTGAACTTTCTGTTAGATCACAAAACTGCCTTAAAAATGATAATATTGTTTATATCGGTGATCTTGTTGTTAAGACAGAAGGCGAAATGTTGAAGACACCAAACTTTGGTAGAAAATCATTGAATGAAATTAAAGAATTACTTGCTTCTATGAATTTAAGATTCGGTATGGAAGTTGTAGGGTGGCCGCCAGAGAATATAGAAGAACTGGCTAAAAAACATGAAGAGCAATTAGGCTAAATTTAGATTGGAGAATTAATATGGATCACGGAAGTAGAGGAAGAAAATTTGGTAGACGCGGCTCGCACAGAACTGCAATGCTGATGAACCTTGTAAAAGCGCTTATAACACATGAGCAAATCACCACAACTTTGCCAAAAGCGAAAGATTTAAGACCAGTCGCTGAGAAGATTATTACTCTTGGTAAAAAAGGTACTTTAGAAGCTCGTAGGCAGGCTGCAGCTTACTTTAGAGGATATGGTGACGAAGTTACAAAACTATTTGATACTATAGCAAAGAAATGTGCAAATCGTAATGGTGGCTATACAAGAATACTTAAAGCTGGAAACAGACAAGGTGATAACGCACCAATGGCTATTATTGAATTAGTAGACAAATAGTATTTTGTGGATATTAAGGAATATTAAATTGGGTTGAAATATATTTTGTTTCGACCCTTTTTCTTTTGAGGGAAGATGAGATGAGGGAACTAAGGAATACTCGTGCTATAAAAAATGCACCATGGCTTAAGAATTACAGTGGAGAACATTCTAAATTTGTTACTCTTCAGGACGCAATGTACCAAGAAGGAATGCAGTCTTTGTTTGAGTTAATACAAAAAAAAGATAAGGATGCCTTTAAAACAATTATAAGGCTCTTACATGAAAAAAGTCCTAGGGTTGATGAGGAGATTTTCACTTTTGAGAATTGTTTTTGGAGTGTTGTTCTATCAGCAGTATATTTTGGCAACGCTGACTTCCTGGAGAAATATTTAAATTACCTTAAAAATAAACTTAAGCTAGATCTTCCTGATTTGCTATCATGTCCATATGGTGAAGATGTAAATGTATTTCTTATAGATGAGTGCATAACTCTTACAGAGTCAGCGGAAGATAAATCAGAGAAAGATAAGTCAGAGGAAGATAAGTCTGTTGAGGCGGAACTTGATATAGATTGCCTAAGAATTTTGATTAAATATGGAATAAAATTTAATAAGCTAGAGTATGCTGGACTTTGTCAATGTTTCGATTTACTAGATGATGAGTTAGCCTCATTGTTAGGAGTTACAGAGGGACAAATATTTGGATATAGATGTAGCAGTACGATAAATAACATGATTGCTCCAGAGATTAGAGCTAAAGTAGAATTAAATTTAAAAAAATACGTTTCTAGAATGCCTGGCTGTGTAAGCAGCGAAAGATTTTAATATTATCCTTATTAGTTAGAAAAATTATGAGTGACACAAATTATTTAAATTTTGATGAAGTTAAGTCTATTAAGAAGTTAGATTTTTTAGGAAAAATTTTGTTTAAGGATGCGCCATGCAATACGATCAGTGCGGAAGTGTTCCAAAGATATACGGATATTCTGATTAATAAGCACCCGAGCATTAAAGGAAGTGATTACGACTCATTAATATTGGAATTCCATAATTTGCAAAAACGCATTAAGAATTTGCATTCTTCGGAGGATGAAGAGGCGCTAAACAATTTTAATTTTTTTGCGCAAGAGCAGTGTAAGATTTTGTACGCAGAGTTTTTTGACAAGCCTTATCACCCAGAGCTGTAAAAAAGATTGATAATAATTTAGAGCTCTTGTAACTTGTTTGCGGAAACAAGAGGTTTTATATGCGTAATGCAATACTCACGGTATTTTTTTTAGCAGTTTTAGTTATGACATTCACAGTATTAGGGTTCAAAGATCAGCCGCAATCCAAAGTAGAGGATGGTAAAACTAATCTATTTTCTGAAACTTTTGGGGATAAAAATAACCCAGCAGTTATATTAAATATGGGGGCAGGAGGACAGGGTATCTACTGGCCAGATGAGTTCTGTAAAGAATTAGCAGATCGTGGCTATTTTGTAATTAGATATGACTATAGGGATACGGGTCTATCGCAAGCATTTGATTTCGACAAAGAGCCTTATAATGTTATGAATTTGGTATTTGATACACATTACATATTAGAAAAGTATGGTGTTGTAAAAGCTCACTATGTTGGCTTTTCTATGGGCGGGCAGCTTAGCATAATTGCTGGCGGTTTTCACCCAAGAAGAGTTAAATCGCTAGTGTTAATTGGCACTTCAACCGATTTCAAACCTGGCTTTGATGCGTTTGAAGGTAAATATGATGATGAAGGTTTGCCTCCACCAAATAAGGAATATGTAGATTTTATTAATTCGTTACTTGCTAAAAAAGACGTAACTGAAGAAGAAAAAATTAATGACGATGTTGCGAGGTGGAAAATGCTTGATGGATCGCCTGCAGATTTTGATGAGGAGTTTTTTAGACAAAAGGCTGTTGAAAAATTTACAAGAAGCAAGCTTCAGGATTCATACGCAAACCATGTGAAAGCAATGAAGCTGTCTTATGAATTTCATTCAAAAGCTGTTGAATTAATCAAGCTTCCAACTCTTATAATTCAAGGGGCAAATGATCCAGTGTTTCCACTAGCGCATGGCGAGGATCTTCACAAGAAAATAGCCAAATCTAAGTTAGTGGTACTCGACCATTTTGGTCATGCAATTAGCCCTAGAAACTTTGATAGACTAATTAACGAGATGGATAAGTTTTTTAAAACTGTGAAATAATAATTTTAGTACTAAGTTTATTTGAAGGTTAGTTAAAAGTGTAAGCTCTGGGCAGCATTTCAATCTTTTCCTAAAGTCTAAAAAATGCTATAATTCGCATTTATTTTGGCTTTAAAGATGTTGGGTTTGACTCAAGAGCAGATATATTGGAAATCGTTGCAATTCGCTGTTCATACTCAGAAAAAGCCTGTTTACAGCGAAGAAGTGGATTATAGATTGGTCTTTTTCTTAGCGACAGCGTCTTTGCTATCTGTGGTAGTGTTATTTAAAAAATTATGGCTATTCAATAGAGCTCTCCCAATTGTGGTACAACCGCCTAAAGCTATTTTAAAGGAAGAGCAGCAAGGCACCAAAGTTATTTGTGAAAAAGACCTGTTTCAGCGTGTAAAAGAATTTGATAGTTTATCAAAGTATCTCAATATAATTAATGTCGAGCTTGAGTACGTTTCCAGAGAAAATATTGATAGAATTGCGCGACTTGAGAAAATTTTAAGCATTTGTTGTGGTGCTGGCCCAGATGTTAAAATGTTTGCAGAGCCACTACCTGTAGAAAAGTTATTTATGAAGCTAAGAGATGCGGTTAAAGTTTGGACAGATATTAAAAAATATAAATCACAAAACAGTAATATGGTGAGATTAGATTTGTATATCTTTATAAATAGAACCCCAACCATTGCTAAAATTTTGGATGATTGTAAATCTATTGTCATTCGGCTTGATTCTTTTAGAAGTCATAAAAATCCAAAGAGTGTAGAAAATAAGTATTCAACCTTTGAAGATTTGCATCGAAATATAAAATCAATAGTGCTTGATTTGGAAAAGGAGAAGAAAGATTTTCAAAAAAAGTTTTTAAATAAAATGAAGGGTAGCTTTAGAAATTTCTCAAAACAATTTAAGTTGCCTAAATCTTTTGTAAGATGAATTTAAATATTCAGGTTTGATTCTAATTAAAAGAAATAACAAATTCAGTATATTTACCAATTTCAGAATGACACTCTATATTTCCACCCATTTCTTCCATAACCATCTTACAAAAGGCGAGGCCGATTCCTGTTCCCTTCTTGCTTTTTGTGTAAAAGTTGTTGAATATGCGGGCAGTGTCATCGACTGTAATACCTTGACCATGATCTTTGAAGAATAGCTTGTTATCTTTAGCAGTAATAGATATGTGAACATCTAATCCTGCATGATCTTTTACGTTGTTCAGTAGATTGAGTAAAAGATGTTTTATATTATTTAGAGAGCCTATAAAGGTAAAGTTATCTACTATTTCTATATCAATTCTGCTACCAGAGGGATCGTACTCTTGAAGTGTTAATTTAATTATTTCTTCAATATTGTATATGCCTTTATCTTCAGGAGAGTTGTGATTTTTAATGTTAGATAAAATATTGTCAATTGTAGAGACGCTATGATTTGTGATGCTCTCAAGATTTTTGCTGATGTTTTTTAACATGTCGAATTCAGCTAAGTCTAGAGTGATATTAACTTTGTCACCAGAAGTTTCTATTTGAGAATTGTTGATGATGTCGTTAAGGGTTTGGGCCGACATATTGATAGAAGCTATAGGATTTTTTACTTCATGTGCAATAGCGCCACTATATAGATTTAAATTCTCTATTTTCTTTTGATTTTCAATTTCGCGAGATCTTAAGAAATAAAGTGTGCCTAGAAATATGAATAGATATATGTAGCCAACATTGCCGAGTATAGCTGATGTTTGAGCATCTGTTGTTGATAAATATAGTAAGTATGAAGTTCCAATTCCAACAGTGGTAAGTATAAGGAAGCGGATTGAATCAACAAAGAAGCTTAGGGAGAAGATTGTAAGTACTCCACTTAAAATCCAGAAAGCTTGATTATCACTGAAAAATAATAAACAGCCAGCTGTAAAGGGAAGACAATACGTGAGTATTAAATACCAGAATGCTGGTAGATATTTTGTAATGAATGTTTTGGTAAAAAGCCCCTCACGGAAAACGAATAACAAGCATAAGCTGTAACCGATGAGTAAGGTTGTGCCAATTATGGGGTTGCTCTTGGATACCATGAAATATGTTCCATATGCAAACAGCGAAATTAAACTGTAAACTGCGCACTCGTCATATCTTTGTTTTGTCTGGTGGTTTTTTAGCAGTGCTTCTTTAACACGTGATAGTATGATTGAAATCTTCGTAGGTTTTATAACTTTGGTATGTAAGCTAGATTCTACTATTTGTTGCTTTTTTATGTGGCCAAGTAGAATTTGCAAATAATGTGCTATGAAGAAGCCTATACCACTCCCCATTATGCCAAAACAATAGCTAATGGTGGCGAATTCACCTATGTAAATTCCTGCGCCAATTGTAAATATTATAGCTAAAAATGCGCTACTTAAAAAAGATTTGTCATTGGTTTTGAAACCTAAAAATCCCGCTGTGAGTGGGATAAAAATTATGGGGTCCCAAAAGTTCCTAGCGAACCATAGTATATCAATCAATTGAGTAGCTGATGAAGAAACGATAAGTGCAATGCAAATTAATCCGAATATAAAGAATCTTAAGAGCAATAATTGCCGTTTCTGAGATAATTGTGGAAAAAGTAGTTTCAAAATATCATTAACGATTATGATGCTGGTTGCAGATACGGAAGATTCAGATTTGGACATGAAAATAGCCAAAAGACCAGCTATCATAACGCCCTTAAGTCCTACAGGTAGGTATTCTTGGATAAAAAACAGTAATACTTCGGCAGAGTCTCCTGAATATCCTGATGACTTTACTAAATATGAAATAAAAGTGATGGATAGTGCAATAATAATTGAAAAGCCAAAAGCTGCTTTGAACGCAGACTTCAATTGCGACGAGTTACGTGCAATTAAATATCTCTGCACTAGCTCTGGGTTATATGATGGTAAAATTGAGTAAATTATAAAGCTTATAAGTGTTGGTAGATTTTCGGAAGTGATATTGAATTGAGTGTGTGATTTTGGTAGTGAATTAATAATGTTCTCAATGCCTCCAACTTTAATCATGGCGATTAAGCATGAGGCTGGAATGATTAATATGAATATTGTGAATTTAAAAACTTCAGAGAAGATTATTGCTCTCATGCCACCTAACAAAGAGTAGGTAAGTAAAATTCCAGAGCTTATTATACTTCCATATAGTTGGTCTACGCCAAAGAAATAGTGGAGTACGTAGCCCATCGCTAGGATTTGCATGCTAAGTGAGCCAATTATAAACATAACAGAAGTATAGCTAGTAACCCATCTTGCGGACGAGCCGTATAACTTGTTCATTATTTCAGAGATTGTTAGGCAGTCGTTGAAGTGAGATATTCTTGGGGCTATAATTCGTGTTGAGATGAGCCAGTATATAGGCATGAGTAATTGTCTAATGGCAAATATTGCGCCAAATAAATATATTTTTTCTGTGATGCCTAGTGTTGTTCCAACCCCAATTGACGATGATAATAAGGTGCAAATTAGAATGGGTAGGGTAATGTCCTTAAAGCTTATAAAATCATGGAAAGTTTTGATCTTGAGGCTTTTGGCTATGCCTATATATAGGCATATTGCCAAGTAAGAGCAGACAATAAACAAATCAACAAAATGTAATCCCATGAGCTTGTTTTGTAAATTAAAGAAGAATTATACAAGAAAGTGGCCAAAATGTAAAGAATATATGGCGTTTTGTAGTTATTGTCTTTAAATTTAGCGATGTTAAATTTGGTTGACTCTGATTGGGAAAAGATGTACCATGCCCGCGCCGAAAGGCAATTAAGCCTTTCTGTGTAGTGGAGGATTGGATATGCCTAAGTTAAGAGATATACATCAAAGTGCAAAAGATACTGCTAAGAGATTGAAGGAAGATGCTCAACGCGAGTTTAATAAAGCTAAAGATAAAATTAAGAATGAATGGGATAAGATGGTCGCTGAAAATGCGCCAAAAGCTCAAGTCTCAGGCGTTAAAAGTGATTGTCAGAAAAATGCAGAAGTTTACTTTCAAATTTCCCAACTAAAGGGGCATTGTGAAAAATCACAGGTAGAAGTTCTAATCGCTTCATTAGATAAAATTGGAGTTTCTGCTCCTGAGTTAGTTCTGTTTTCTAACGACCTTAAAAATGCTGAGTATAATTTGACAGCAAGAGATTGCGCGTGGTTTGACGGGCAGGTTGAACTTTATTCAAATAAATTAGTAGAATGTGCTAAGGGCGATATTTCTCATTCTGAGCTGTAGACCTTAGTATTTGAGTATATAGGATGCTTCACTTTGGTTTATATTTATTATAAACTGTAAGTGAAGCATTTTTTTATATGGGGAAGGTATGCTCCGCTATTCTTGGCTTTTATTATTGCCTACGTTGGCCTTTGCTGGCGAAACTAACGTTACAATCTATAGTTCAGCTGTTCCAGGTTCCATTTCACCCGACATGTATAGGCCAACATCAAATGCTAATCAAGGGTGGGCATATAGCACGCAAATCCCAGGGTATGCCATCGTGCGTGAGCAAAGAGATTATGACCTAAAATCTGGCTCGAACCAGCTAAGCTTTTCAGACGTTGCAGCCTTTATAGATCCAACAACAGTTTCATTTAAGTCGATTACTGATCCAACAGGCACTTCAGTTCTTGAGCAGAACTTTAATTTTGACTTAGTAAATTCCCAAAAGTTAATGGAGAAATTCTTAGGTCAAGAAATTGTAGTTGAGCAAGTAGTTGGTAATTCTTTTCAAAGTACTGCTGGCAAGCTTTTAAGTGCTAATGGGGGGCTAATCCTTCAAGATAAGAGTAATAAAGTTACGACTATAAACGGCTATTCTAATATTAAGTTTCCCGAGCTTCCGGGTGGGTTAATTTTAAAACCAACTTTGAATTGGAATATCAGTGCTAAAAAAGATGGTAAACATAATATTGAGACGAGCTACCAAACTTCTGGAATTACTTGGTGGGCTGATTATATTGGCACATTCGAAGAAGGTGATAGTGCAAATAAGGGATTTTTAGATCTTGCTGCGTGGGTGAGTATTGTAAATAAAGCAGGAGTCTCCTTCAATGATTCCAAATTAAAATTAGTTGCTGGTGATGTAAACCGCGCACAACCGCGTTATCCAAATGCAAGAGGGATGGCGATGATGAAAGCTTCCGCTGTAGCTGAAGATGCAGGGTTTGAGGAGAAATCGTTTTTTGAATATCATTTATACACATTAGGCCGTAAGGTAAGCATTCCTGATAACTCTACAAAACAGCTAGAGTTATTCCCAAAGGCAGTCAAAATTCCTGTAACCAAAGAGTATTTGTATTACGGTGCTGCTCAGCCATATTATGGTTACGCCTATATGGAAAAAGGTGAGGAGATTAGTAATAAGAAGGTAGATGTACTGATCAAATTCAAAAATAGTGAAAAAGATAACTTAGGCGTACCACTTCCTGCTGGTAGGCTTCGCGTTAACCAAGTAGATAAAGCTGATGGCTCAATGGAATTCATAGGTGAAGATATTATTGATCATACTGCAAAAGATGAAGAAGTGAAGATTCAGCTCGGCAGCGCATTTGACATAGTGGGTGAACGTAAACAGATGGATTTCAAAGTGGATACATCTCGTAAAATGATGGAAGAAACTATCGAAATTACCCTAAGAAATCACAAAAAACAGGATATAAACGTAACGGTAAAGGAGAACTTATACCGTGGTAGTAATTGGAAAATTTCAGAAAATTCTGCTGATTTTACCAAAGAAAATTCTAATACAATTGTCTTTCCAATTGCTGTTAAAAAAGATGGTGAAACCAAGGTGAAATATAAAGTCACTTATACTTGGTAATAGTTGGTATCGACAAAATGAGTTATCTACACTTTATGACATTGTAACAAAAGTTTAACTTTTCTTACCTTCTTTTTTCTTTGCTTGTCC
>CAZVFD010000014.1:9262-10801 GCA_964625465.1 uncultured Candidatus Midichloriaceae bacterium
TGTCCTATATAATTTCGGGCGTTAACCAATTAAGGTAAAAAAATGAGACAGTCTTTAATACAAGCAAGTAACGCACTAAATGCAGAAATTAATGCACAAAAAGATGCTAAGGAACTATTATCAATATTTGCTGAGATAGAATCAGAAAAAGTGATAAGCTTAAAACAATATAGTAAAATATCTGAATTTTTTAACAAAATATTTTTAAGTATAAGTGATAAAGAGGCTGAAGCAGCAAAAATTGGTAGTAAACTAGATGAAGTAGATTTAGCTAAAAGAGAAGTTGCTAATAAAGCTATTGAAATGTTGCAACAAAACCACTCACTTCTAGTTGATCCCAAAGAGAAAGATCTTATTCTGCAAAATGGACGTATGCCAAATTCTGGCTTAATAGCGACTTTTGCTGATTCAGAAACGGGTCAATTAAATGTAATTATGATTAAAAATGGTAAGTTTAATGAATTTACTACTCCTGCTGGTAAAGTAGCTAAGCTAGATCTGTCATCCAATGAAGATGCTGCATATATAAATGGAGCAGTTAGAGAATTTAAAGAGGAAGCTTTAAGAAGTTCCTACCATGGAGATTTCAATACTGCTATTTCTAATGCTCAAATTAGTTTTGCTAATAGAGATGAATTAAAAATTCCAGAGACTAATAAGCTTATATATGATACCCGCATTTTAACGGTGCATTTGGGTAGAATTTCTACCTCTGTAGTGCAGTCTTGGTTAAAAGACCGTGATGATAAGTGTTTAGATGCTCAAGAAGCATTTATTCAGCCGCTTGCAAGTCTAGCTTATACAGCGCTTAGCGCAAAACAGAATGGTGAGTCTACTTCTTATTACTTAAATAGAGATGGAGTTCAACTAAAAGTAAGACATACATTGGTTGCTGTTTTAAATGGACCTGTTGGCCAGCCAGAATTAGGATTTGCACATAAAATTGCAAATTCACAATCTGCATCTACAGCTATTGCACTTTAGTTTTTTGTATAAATAAGTGTCAAAAAAGAGCCAATGCTTAATTGGCTCTTTTTTGTTGGAGTAATGTGTTTCATTCAAAAATTAAGCATTTAAATTAGCGTTTTTTCTTGCTACGAATCAACTCAGCTTTTTGATTGAAATTAACTTGTCTTGCGCGAGCAATTGATAATGCATCTTTTTCTACGTCTTCAGTAATCACGCTGCCAGCTCCTACAATTGCGCCGTCTCCAACTTTGACTGGAGCGATGAGAGCTGTGTTTGAACCAACAAATACATCGTTACCTATTACTGTTAATTGTTTTGAATAGCCATCATAGTTACAAAAAATTGTACCAGCTCCAATATTTGAGTTATCACCAATTTTGCCATCGCCTAAATATGCCAAATGAGATGCTTTAGAACCCTTCCCAATTTTGACTGATTTTGTCTCAACGAAATTACCAATTCTAGATCCTTTTCCAATTTCTGTGTTGTGTCTGAGTCTTGCGAATGGCCCAACCTTACAACCTTCTTCAATTACAGAATATAACCAATTATATACATTAAGAATTTTAT
>CAZVFD010000014.1:10811-23184 GCA_964625465.1 uncultured Candidatus Midichloriaceae bacterium
CTTAAACAACTCAGTCCTTTAAACTAAATAATAAACTTGTAAAATTAAAAATAAGAAAAATTAGAATTTAAAGCATCGAGTTGTTTAAGCTTTATTTTTGTATCTAATGATAAAAATACAGACTTCGGATCAATCATTGTGACACCTGCTTTAAGGTGCATTTTACGTAATCGAGATTGAATAAATCTTTCTGCAGTAGAAAGTTGGTACCTGTCATTTACACCCATGACTTCTTTCTCAGAAGCTATGTGGTAGACGCAAGGATAACCAAGCTTGTTAGCTACTTTCACTGCGTCAGTCAGATAAAATTCGTTGGCAGCGTTTAGATTTGTAATTTTAGACAAGACTTCTTCTACTATTGAATTATCGATGATGTAACTACCTGAATTACATATGTCGATAGCTTTTTGTTCAGATGTGGTGTCTTTTTCTTCGACTATTTCTAATAAATCATTTTCAAATGAAACTAATCTGCCATAGCCATAAGGGTTTTTGGCTCTAAAACCGAGGCAAAGAAGTTTTGCAGATAAATCTTCGTATTTTTTAACCATATTCTGTATTGTTTCAGCTTCAATAAGAGGGGCATCGCCACACATTACTAAAATTGGCGATTTGGGCTTGGTTTTTAAAGCTATTTTTAGGGCATCTGCAGTGCCATGGCGCTCTTTTTGAATATAAGTCTCAAATCCAAATTTTTGTTTAAGAGCTTGAAAAGGTTGATAGTCTGATAGTTCGTTGCTGGCTACGACGCGAATTTCCTGTGTTTCGAGTTTAGATATTGTCTGAAGCAAGACTTCTAACATTGGCATTTGGGCAATTTGATGCATGACTTTTGGTATGTTAGAATTCATCCTTTTTCCTTGGCCTGCAGCTAATATTACAACCGTAAGTTTCATTAGAACCTCAAAATCTTCAAGTATGAATATAATTAGCAGAATATAGCATGACATCAAGCATATATTCAAATATCTTGCAATTGGCCGCGTTCCACATTAAAAAGTTATTGAATAATTAGAGTTATAAATATGCTTCAGATACCTACTTGGAAAAAAGGACTTATTGCAATCATTTGTTTTCTTTCTATATATTTGGCGATTCCATCGTTTCACCCTGAAATTCTATTGAGTACTTTTGGAAAAGCTTTTCCAGATAAAAAAATTAATCTGGGTTTGGATCTAAGAGGTGGGGCATATATATTACTTGAGGTTGACTTCCAAGCTTATGATCGCGAGCAGATGGTTAAGTCAATGGAGTACATTAAATCAAAGATAAAGAATAATAAAGTTGAAGCATCAGATTTTGCAATTGCAAATGGTAAAATTACTTTTGTACTAAAAGACGCGGCACAATCTAAAGATGCTCAGCAAGCTGTGTATGATGCGCTGGGCAACTTGGCCAGCACATCGGTTTCAGGTGTCGCTGCAACAGTAGAATTTAATGACCAAGAAGCAAAGAATTTACGCAATAATCTTATGATGCAAACAATTGAGATCGTGCGTAGAAGGATAGATGAAGCAGGTACGAAAGAGGTAGATATTCAGAGACAAGGAGATAATTATATTCTTGTTCAAGTTCCAGGAGCGGACAATCCAGAGCAAATCAAAAGATTATTGGGAAAAACTGCAAAACTTACATTCCATCTTGTGAATGAAAACGTCTCACTTTCTGATGCGACAAACGGGAATATTCCTTTTGGAACCAAGTTATTACCACTTGAGGATAAATCAGTGAAAGATGCTGGGTTCATGGCGGTTTACATTAGACCATTGCTCTCGGGTGAAGAGCTGGTGGATGCGCAAACAGCCATTCATTTAAATACCCCTGTAGTTAGTTTTAAATTCAATTCACGCGGCGCTAGAACTTTTGGTGATATCACTAGTGAAAATGTTCATAAAAGACTTGCAATAGTTTTAGATAATAAAGTTATTAGTGCCCCATCAATTAACGAGCCAATCTTAGGTGGAAGTGGACAAATTTCTGGGAATTTTACTGTGCAAACTGCAAATGAATTAGCCTTATTATTAAGGGCAGGGGCTTTACCTGTGCCATTAAAGATTGCTGAAGAAAGAACTGTAGGCCCAAGCCTAGGGCAAGATTCGATTGAAGCTGGAACAAAAGCTGCGGTTATAGGTACGTTGCTTGTAGTTGTGTTTATGGTACTGTTCTACGGTCTTTTTGGAATGATGGCGAATTTAGCATTAATAATTAACTTATTTATGATTATAACTGTACTTGGAATGTTTGAAGCGACCCTGACTTTGCCTGGCATTGCTGGGATGGTGCTGACTTTGGGTATGGCTGTTGATGCGAACGTCTTAATTTTCGAAAGGATTAGGGAAGAGATGCGTAAAGGCCGAACACCATTGGCGGCAATTGAAAGTGGCTTCAATCTTGCTTTCGCTACAATTGTGGATTCAAATTTAACAACGGTTTTAGTGTCTTTGATACTGTTTATATTCGGCAGTGGCCCAGTGAAGGGGTTTGCGATTACATTGACTGTAGGAATTCTATGCTCAATGTTTACAGCTATTTCTCTTGTAAAATTGTTAATGTCTTCTTGGTTTATTAGATATAGACCTAAAGCACTTCCATTATAGGTCATAGATGTGTTGAAAAGATTTAGAACAAAATTTTATAATACATCACTACGGCAGAAGTTAGTCGTAATGATTTCTGTTCTAGTCACTATACTTCCAGCTATTCTGCTTGCGACAATCTCGTATACTTACTATAGCTTAGGCATTGAATCGCTATTCAATGATAAGATTAGTACAGCTCTTACGCATTCTGTGGAAATTGCAGAGAAATATTTAAAGGAGCATAAAGATAATATTAAAACAGACATACTTGAGATCGCAAATGGTATTCACAACAATCAAGATGCTTTGTCGGAAGATCCATCTTTGTATAAATTATTTGTAGAAAAACAAGCGTCACTGCGAAATCTGTCAGAGGTGATGATCTTTCAACGCGATAGGGTTATTGCACGGAATTATTTATCGCTTTCTTTAGCTTTTGAAAGGTTGCCAGAAGTCCAGTTACTTGAAGCCGATAGTGGAGAGGTGATATTACTTGATCAAACCACAGATGATAAAGTTAGGGCGCTATTGAAACTTAGAGATGGGGTAAATACCTATCTTTTAATTGGCAGATATGTTGACAGAGATATTTTAAATCATCTAAAAATATCTCAAGGTTCTGCAAGTTCGTATGAAACCTTGATGGCAGATATAAGTAGCACTAGAATGCGCTTAGAGATTGTATTTATATCTGTCTCAATAGTTCTATGTATACTTGCTATATTAATAGGTGCTAGGTTTGCACGTTATATTACAAAGCCACTAAATTTATTAGTAGATGCTACATCTAAAGTGAAGAAGGGGGATTTTTCAGTAAGATTACCTGAAAAACCTGGTATCGATGAAACTGCAATACTCACACGAGCTTTTAATCAGATGACTGAAACGCTTTCAGTGCAACATGATCAATTGAGTACATTCACTAAAGTCATTGATGAAAGAAGAAGATTTATTGAAGCCGTTTTAGCTGAAGTTACGGCTGGGGTAATGGTTATTACAAGGAAAGGAGAAGTTACTTTAGTCAACAATTCGGCACAAAAGCTTCTCAATATTTCAAGCAAAAGCAAACCGCAGAGCTTTAAGAAAGTATTCCAAGAGATTAGTGGTTTGATTGAAGAGGCGTCAAATAAGCCTAAAGAGATTATGCAACAAAATATTGAAATAAATAGAGATGATAAAAAACTTACACTATTTGTAAGGGTTGGAACGCAAATGAGTTTGGATGATAATATCGAGAGTTATATAATTACTTTTGATGATATCAGCGATCTTGTTGTTGCCCAACGATCTGCAGCTTGGGCTGACGTTGCCAGAAGAATTGCTCATGAGATTAAAAACCCGTTAACTCCAATAAATTTATCTGCTGAGCGAATCAAAAAGAAATATATAAATGAGATTACCTCAGATAAGGAATCTTTCGAAAAATATGTTGATACTATCATTAGACACGTTGCGGATATAGGAAGAATAGTAGAGGAATTTGTAGAATTCGCACGAATACCTCAACCTAAGAAAGCATCGCATGATCTTTGTAAAATTATTAAAGATATGCTCTTCGCTCAAGAGTTCATGTATAAATTTAACAAATATACCTTTGACTATGATGTAAATCCTTGTTATGTCTTGTGCGATTTAACTCAGATAACCCAAGTGCTAACAAACGTTCTTAAAAACGCTGCAGAGTCCATTGAAACTAAAAGATCTTCTAGTGAAAATGGCTATGTTGGGAGAATAAAAGTAACGTTATCACAACAGAATACCCATTTTGTTGAAATTAAAGTAGAAGATAATGGACAAGGTTTTGATAAGTCGGTAATAGATCGTGTTACAGAGCCATATGTTACAACGAAGACCAAAGGAACTGGGTTAGGTTTGGCTATTGTGAAAAAAATTATTGAAGATCATGGCGGCACGCTAAGTATTGCAAATACTTCTGGTGGCGCTTTAGTGAATTTTAACCTTTTAATCGGAGAAAAAAGTAAATGAGCCTTTCTAAAACATTACCTCACCAAAATAACTTAATGGGAATTGGTTTCATGCTTTTGCATGCTGTGTCCTTATCAGTGCTTTATGCATTAGTAAAGCTTCTGACCAAGGATCTAAATTCTAATATGGTAGTGTTTTTATATAAGTTCATGATTTTCTTTTTTGCTCTACCTTGGTGTCTTTGGGGTGGGGTTAAGACTTTGAAGACGGATAAAATTCGTCTTCATATATCTAGAGCATTTTTTAGTACTATGGGTTCATTGTGTATTTTTTATGCTATTAAGCATATTGGTTTAGCGGACGTAACCGCAGTAACAAAGCTAGAGCAGATTATTTTGCTAATTATTGGGATTTTTGTATTTAAGGAGAAAATTACTAAAACCAAAATTGGCGTGATTTTGGTGAGTATTATTGGAGCATTGTTAATAATCAGGCCAGATCTATTTCCTTTTGGTCCTGAATCAAAGCACGTTTCAAAAGGTTTTAATCAGTATTATGTTTTCGTATTCTTGACCATTTTCTTCTGGAGCATAAACGGCACTGTTATAAAGCTTTTAGGTAAAACTGAAAAAACAAAAGTGCAGTTGTTTTACGTTATGCTGTTCTCAAGCATTATTGCTTTCCCAGTATCGTTCATGGAGTGGAAGGTAGCGACTACTGTATGGGTTATAGATATTAAATATCCTACTCACTTCGTTACATGGGAGAGTTTAGGATTAAAGATGGAGCACTTGAAGTATATAGCGGTGTTGGCATTGTGTTATTTTGGCCATATAGTAGGCTTCTTCAAAGCGTTTAAGCATGCTGAGCTTTCTGTGGTTGTACCGCTTGAGTATACCAGAGTTGTTTTTGCAGGTGTGTTTGGATACATGTATTTTGCAGAAACTCCGTCTCAGATTTCTTACATTGGTTATGCTTTGATTATTCTGGGTGGTATAGCATTATTCAAAGCAGAACATAGAAAGGCTCAAAAGAAACGTCTAAGAGAATTAGAGGCAGAAGCAGTTAGTAATTAGATTTAGCTGACTCCGTATAGGCTCGAGTCATGTAATTTCTAAGTATTTAGACTGGACAATCGCGTCGCGCTTCGCACTCCTCGTTGTGACAAAACTTGGTCATGGCGAGCGTAGCGCGGCCATCCAGTTCTTTACTTGTTTTGATGAAATTTTATTAAAAAGAAATTTCAGTATGGTGCTCAAGCCACGCATTTAAGAAATTGCTAAGATGAGAGCGTTTTTCGGAATTGCTCTCTAAGTATGATATTACATCCTGCATACATTTGGCATAATTTGATTTTGTCAAATTTCCTGAATGTTGAGAGTATTTTAAGTACAGCAGATAGGTATTTAATACGTCTAATTCGCAATAATCTCTAATCTCTTTTAATTTGTTAGCTCTGAACATTTCGTCGACTTGAGAGCCATCCACATCTATCTTTCCTGGGAAGCCAAATAAAGCGCAAAGCTCGTCCATTTTAACTCTTGCTGAAGAGCCGAAATCTGAAAATGCATCGATTAGATCGCAATGCCAATCTAGGCTATATTTGCTGTTGTAGTTATTCCACTTGTCACCAGATTTATGTAGCCACTTAGCATCCACTCCATAGAGCATTGCTCTGTATTTTAACACTGGGAGATCAAATGTTCTGCCATTAAAACTAACTAGTCTGGCATTTAATTTAGAGAGGTGCTGGAAAAAACCTTGGATTAATTCCGATTCCTTAGAATCTGCATTGCCTCCAGATCTCAGCTCTTTAAGAATGAAATTTTCTGAGCCATCTTCATCACGAACAATTTCAGCTTCTAAAAAGCTTATAGCAACCACCCTGTGAAAAGGTTGTCTAAAAAAACTATTTTTACCGTCAGTAATCTTTAGATGGTACTCTTTTAGTTTCTCAATAATTTTTTCATCACTGGAATCGTAATCTCCAAGCAAATTTCTCGCAGGTTGTACATCTGGAATTGTTTCTATATCGAATACAAATAAATTTTTTCGCAACATTTTAATTTTATTATTAAGCTGTGCTGCAATCATTACCTATTGTTTCTATCGATGCAACTTTTAAATTATGACTAGTTGAGTAGTCGCTAGCATCTGCGAACATCTCTGGTCTTTCATGATAGTCTAATCTCACATCTAATGCATAAAGATATATATCATCTGCCAAGCCCTTATTATCTGGTTGTGATGATTTTTCAGCCCAATAATCAATTGTTGCTTCAATAACGCGAGCTTGGGCTTCGTTATCTACTTTTGCTTCTTTGCCATACTGGAAAAAATAAGGTCTGGATGCGCAATTTTGAACGGAAGCACACCCGAATTCTGTAAATGTTATATTCTTCATTTTAGGCACCCAAGCCGTTCTGACGCTACTTGGATCAAAGTGGTAAGATTTATAGAAATGTTCTACATTTTTTATTGCCCAATCTGGTGATAATGATTGTTTGTTACCATTGCCGTCTCTGTAGTAATCATAATTAATTCCATTTTCCCAACCTTTCTTTAGAGCTTCATAGGTTAAGCCAATGTTATCAACTTCATCGGTTAATGGGAAATATGCATCTATACCAACGAAGTCAATTGAGGGTGATGCCCAAAGTGCATCAAGGGGATGAAAGCCTCCGTCTGTATGATGGTACTCGCTCCAGTCTGCTGCATAAGTTACTTTAATCTCTTTGCCAACAGTGGCTTTAATGTCTTTAGCAAGTTCAATAAGCTTTTCAACAACTTTGAATTTCTGTGTATTGGGTGATCTATAAGCTGTCAATGTTTTCAACTCTGATCCAATTACTATTGTCTTGATTAAGTCAGTAATTTTTTTGTCACCAACTTTTAAAGTGGCGTAATGTTGGATGAACTTATTATATTGTACAAAAAATTTCTCAACTCCTTCATCAGTTTTGGCTTTGATATCACCTCTCCAAGGCTTGTTTGGTAGATCTATGTAGAGCATAGGGTAAAGCATTACTTCGTAACCATTTTTCGTAAGTAAGTCACAGGCTTCTATAACGCTTCTATCAGAATATGTGCCACCCCAGTTCATTTTACCATTGACTTGGCTGACTTGTGGCGCTGTGCTTCTAGAGTATTCTCCAACCGTCCAATCACTTCCGCCTGTTTTTACTGTTTGGTCTTCAACTTTTGGGGTGATCTTAAGATTGTCAGCCTCTATAGAGTCAGCGTACCAACCAAGTACAAGTCCTACTTTTTTTAAGTTTGGGAAATCTAGTTTTAAATTTTCAATTGTTGCTTGTATGAATGTTTTGGTTCCTCCCTTTATCGTGTTAAGAGGGATGCCATATTGATTTCTCATGATCTGACTAGAGACTGCGAACTCACCTGATCCAGGTATTAGGTTAAGAGCCTTGATTTTATGGGATACTGGGGCCATTTTAATATACTGATTTTTTTGCATTTTAATGTTTTATCTGATGTTTTGCAACACAAAAACAAGGGTTTGGGGTTTTGCTGGAGTTTAATCTAATTCTCTATATACTGCGTTATAAACCGACTTTATTAACGTTAGAATGTTGAATGTTATAATTCAAAGGCAGCTGAGATTAGCTTGGGTAGATACATTTACCCATATAAGTTCTATGGTTTTTTATTTAATCTGTATAACCATTTTTAATATTGCTATAGGGCCATATCAGCTAGATGAATCTGTGAAAACTGCGTTGTTATTTACGCCACTGATACTATCTTGCATTGTAAATGCGGATTTTCTCCTAAAGGATGATTATAAGTCTAGTTGGCTGCATCAAATATACCTAATTCCTGAGGTTTGGGTGTGGAATTTAGTTGGTAAACTACTCGCTTATGTTGTAATTCAAAGCGTTATGGTGCTTGTTTCGTTTCCTATTTCTTTTTTGATTTTAGATATAGGGTTGTCCCAGTTATGGTATTACTTGTGCGTAGGACTTGCCCTAATATGTTATTTATCACCACTGTTGTTGTTGGGATCTGTGATGACTTTAACTACAAATTTCAGCGTATTAATGCCAATTTTGCTACTTCCCATGATAGTGCCAGCTTTAATTCTAGCGACTTTATCACAGCAGAATTCAGTGTATTTCCTGCTTTTAGTTGCGTTAACTCTGCTAACTTGGCCAATTCTAGTCTTTTTGAGCAGTAAGCTATTAGAAGAAGTATTGAAAACTGACTAGTATTTGCCAAAACAAGCGTTGACATAACTTCATTAAAACGGTATAAGTATCAGCCAATATACAACTTTATAATGTACGATAGTGACAAAAAGAAATAATAGAAAAGGTAAGGTTAGCCGTCGTTTAGGCGTTAATCTATGGGGTAGAGGAAAAGACCCAGTAGCACGTAAAAATTTCCCTCCGGGGCAACATGGTTTAGGCGGGTATAGAAAGCTTACAGATTATGGTATTCAGCTGAATGCTAAGCAAAAGCTTAAAAAATATTATGGTGATATCACTGAAAAACAATTCCGCGGTATATATGAAGAGGCTGTAAGAAGAAGAGGTGATACTGGTGAGAATCTAATAGGTCTTTTGGAGTCTAGATTAGATGCTATCGTTTACAGAGCAAACTTTGCTCCGACTATCTTCTCTGCAAGACAGCTTGTAAGCCATGGTCACATTTTGGTTGATGGCAAAAGAGTTACTGTAGCTAGCTTCAGAGTTAAGCCAGGACAAGTAGTAGAGATTAAAGAAAAATCGCGTCAGATGGTGTTGATTCAAGGTTCAATGGAAAGCGGAGAGCGTTCTGTTCCTGAGTATATCGAGATTAATGGCGATAAAGGAACTGCAAAATTCAATAGAATGCCTGCACTAACTGATGTTCCATATCCTGTGATCATGGAGCCGAACCTAGTGATAGAGTTCTATTCAAGATAATTGAAGGCTGAGATAATTATGTATTCAAACCCCAGCAAATCCCATAAAGATTTGTCTGGGGTTTTGACTATTAATAGCCTTGTTGTACCAGTTAAGGTTGGTGTTACCGAGGCTGAAAGGAAAAAACCGCAGAATATATCAGTAGATATCAAGATTCAGTTTGCTAGGCTGCCAGTAGGTTGTGATACTGATAATATTAATGATACAGTTTGTTATGATTCGCTTTGTTCTGAAATTATGACTTTTTTAAAGGGTGGTGAATTTAAGCTTATAGAGAAAATAGCAGCTGATATATATAAAATAATAGAGAAAAATGGTGAATTTTTGAATATATTGGTTTCTGTTAAGAAAAAGCCACTGATTGATGGGTTGGAAGGCTTTGTAGCTATGGATTTATCAGGGGTTTGATAAAATTTAACATTGTAAATAAAAAAACTTTGTTGTTTACGATTCGTTAACTTTTTTATATGTAAAGTGTATATTAGAGATGGATTAAAAGGTATTAAAATGACATTCGATATTATAGATTATGGTAAACTTGTAGATGATGCGATGCACATCATTGTAAGTAAGGTTTTAAAGATAGTCCAAGAAAAGGGGTTACCTGGAAATCACCATTTTTTCATCTCATTTGTTACAAAGTATCCAGGTGTTAAAATTTCGAAAACGTTGCTTAATAAATATCCTAGAGAAATGACTATTGTCTTGCAGTACCAATTTCAAGATTTAACAACGGATAGCAAAGGTTTCGGGGTATCTCTTAGCTTTAATGGGATTAAAGAGAACATTTATATACCTTATTCGGCAATTACAACATTTGCGGATCCAAGTGTGCAATTTGGGCTTCAGTTTAGAGAAGTGGGTTACTCATTTTCTGATCAAGAAGAAATGGAACTAGATGTTGAGATAGAAAAAGGTGCTGATGCTAAAGACAAGAAGTCTGGCAAAAAAGGCGCTAAGAAATCTGACGATAAAGATGCTTCAACAAACGTTGTATCTCTAGATACCTTTAGGAAAAAGAAATAAAGCCTTTATGTGCAGATTCTGAGCTGAAGGCCTGCGAAGCAAAATTATTTTTGCATCATAGATTTCTATTGTATTTTATTTCACGATTTATCACTCTGATACAATGATCAATTCAGCAGAGCTATATGAGAAAACGTCGTCACGAGGAAATAATAAGTGTAGAAGCACAAGATGATCGTTTAACTAAGAGAGAGAGGGAAGACTATGAGAGGGCTCTTAGGATCATCAGTATCTACAAATATTTACAATCAAAAACGAATTTAATTTTTTGTAGCAGACTTGAAGAGCAGAAATTTATCTATAAAGAAATTAGCGAATTTCAGGTTTTGAGAATAGCTGCTACCTTCCTAAAAAATAAACACGGTATTGTTTGTCGTGAAAAAAATCTTCATACATTCCTAATTGACTGCGAGAAAGGGACTGGAAAAATGCTGCAGAAACTTAATAGGCGAGATGATTTGGTGATTAGGAGCTTTTTAGAAAGGCTTTAAGTACACAGAGATACTTTTTAATGGGGCATCAACTAGATAATTCTTTTGCACGCATTGATGCAGCGTGAGTGGCATCTTCAATGATTTTTTGCAAGATATGATCGGAATTAAATGTATCTAGTGCAGCAGCAGTAGTTCCTTTTGGACTAGTGACAGCTTCACGCAATTCTTTAGGAGTTTTATTTCCCGATGCTAGAATCGCACCTGAGCCAATAAAAGTTTCCTGTGCAAGTTGCTCTGCAAGGTGCTTTGGAAGTCCTAATTTCTCACCTGCAATTGCAAGTAATTCTGTAAATAAAAAATAATATGCAGGCCCACTTCCAGATATTGCAGTGACTGGGTCTATTAATCTTTCATCTTCAATCCATGTAAAAGAACCAATGCTATTAAATATTTTTTCTACTGTGGATTTTTGGATTTCAGATATTTCTGCGTTGGCAATTCCTACTGTTGAACCTTTTAATGCCATTGCATTTAGATTAGGCATGGTACGAATTATTTTATTGTGAGGGAAATAATCAGAAAAAAATTTAATAGTTTTACCTGCGCAAATTGAAACTATTAAAGTATTAGGTGATATTTTATTTTGATATTCAGGAAGTATTTCTGCTAAAATTTGAGGTTTGACTGCAAAAATCAGAACATCAGCTTTTGCATTCTGTGGAAATTCTTCTATTACTTTTATTTGGAGATTTGGAGAGACTTTAGAATAATCAACACTGTGGCGGGGTAGTACTGCTGTAATTTGTTCTACTTGGAAGTTTTGAGACTTAAGCATCCCGCTTACGATCGCACCCCCCATATTGCCACAGCCAATCAAAAAGATTTGCATCTTATATAATGAAATATAAGAAACTATTTCTTTTTTGATTTAGCTTTTTTTGTTGTTTTTTTAGCTACTTTTTTAACAACTTTTTTTGCTGCTTTCTTTTTCATGGTTTGTCCTCCTAGTTTGTTTTTATCTAACTCCATCTTAATTTCCGAAGTTAGACGTTTTAAAGCATTAAATTCATTGCGAGTTACAAAATCCATTCCTTTCAAAGTCGACTTGATTTGTTCTCTGATGATTTGAGCGAATTCATTTTTCATATTCACCATTGAGGCGAAAGTAGAACTTGCTACTTTTGAAAAATCATCTAAAAACTTTTTATCATTTGTCATACTTAATAAAAACAATTAACATCGTGTAACAACACAACATAATTTCATTGTATAACAATATTTTAGATGCAATCAATACTTTTTCCACAAATTGATCCAATTATTTTTTCTGTAGGTCCGCTCGCAATTCGTTGGTATGCACTTGCATATGTGATTGGAATTGTGTTTGGATTTTTATTTTTGAAAAAACTAAATCGCTTGAAACCCATAGTTTTATGCGACAATGCGCTTGATGATATAATTTTATTTTCTGTTCTTGGAATTG
>CAZVFD010000014.1:23194-23572 GCA_964625465.1 uncultured Candidatus Midichloriaceae bacterium
TGTTTTTGGAGGAAGAATTGGTTACTTTTTTTTCTATAATTTTGAAAAAATTTTTTCTGATCCAATATCAATTTTTTTCATCTGGAAGGGTGGAATGTCATTCCACGGAGGACTAATTGGGTTAATTTTTGCAATTTTTCTTCTCTCAAAAAAACATAAATTTAACTTTATAAAATCATTAGATTTGATTTCTTGTGTTGCACCGATTGGATTATTTTTTGGAAGAATTGCAAATTTTATCAATGCAGAATTGTATGGAAAAGTTACTGATGTTTCATGGGCGGTTATATTTCCAAATTCAGATGGAATGCCTAGACATCCATCACAAATTTATGAATCATCAAATCATCAAAAAATTGAAAGCATTTCTCGCCATTT
>CAZVFD010000014.1:23582-23877 GCA_964625465.1 uncultured Candidatus Midichloriaceae bacterium
CAAATTTATGAAGCGTTACTAGAAGGCATATTATTATTTGTTATTATGAATTTTTTAGTTCGCAAAAATAATATTAGAAAAAAAGAAGGAATGCTTGGCGGTATTTTTATCGTTTTATATGGACTATGTAGAATATTTGTAGAATTCTTCCGCGAACCAGACTGGCAACTTGGATATTATTTAAGTTATTTCACAATGGGACAGATTTTATCTTTACCAATGATAATTATCGGTTGCTATTTTATTTTCAGAAAAGTTAGGATTAAGAAAACTTAGCTTGGAGTTTTCTAATGTT
>CAZVFD010000014.1:23887-32829 GCA_964625465.1 uncultured Candidatus Midichloriaceae bacterium
AATGTTAGGACTTAATAGCGCTTTAGATCAAATAATTAATTTTCCAATTGAAACTGAAGAAGATAATAAATCGTCGGCGCATGAGTTTGTAATGTTGAATGATTCCTTAGTGATAGTTTCCGCTCCACCAACAATTAAAGATAATTATGATCCAAACAACACGCCTGAGCCAAATAATGATTCTAAATTAGTAGCTGGAACATCTGCATCTGTAATAAGTACGTATGTAAAAGTAAGAACTTTGAGAGATGAATGGGAAGATTTAATCCAGCTATTAAAAAAATACTATGATTTAAAATTTGTAATAAATACTATCTACGAAGCGCAGCGCCCTGGCAAAATTATAAAGACACTTTTTTCAATTGGCATTGTACAAATGACAGTGACTAGCGTTTTATACAATCCAATACTAGCGGCAGGTTTTTCAGCATATTTAGGCTATGTATTTTTTAATGATTCAAAAGAGAAAGGATATAAAGATACTAAAGTTACATTAGGGGTAGGCGCATTAATATTTAATAACATTTCCCCATTCATTTTTGATCCTGCGGTTAATCCATTTTTATTCATGACCTATTTTTA
Organism: uncultured Candidatus Midichloriaceae bacterium; assembly: GCA_964625465.1. GTDB lineage: Bacteria > Pseudomonadota > Alphaproteobacteria > Rickettsiales > Midichloriaceae > CAZLFQ01. The sequence goes on from CAZVFD010000014.1 coordinate 24,470, forward strand.
TTTTAGTATGAGTGCATGGGGAGTGCTAACTTCAAGTTTTGAGAAAACCAAATTACTCAGCAAAATTACATATCTAACTGGTGCAAATGCATTTGTGATAGAAAGCCCGTTTGTGTATTTAGGGTTTCTCACTCTTTTAGAGAAGGGATACATTGATGATATTATAGGTAAAAAAGCCCCAGCTTTATTGGTTAATAGTATTTTGGCTACTGTAAAATCAAGTGCAAAAGAGGCGGTTACAGAATATTTGTGTACTGTGACGGAAGTATTGAAAGATAGTTTTCAAACAGTAATTTTGCTTCCTGTGCAGATTGTAAAAGATATGTTAAACAGTAGATTTATATCTAATGAATTTGTTGATTTGAAAAAGGGCAGATAATCTATTAGAGCTAGAGCTTTTATAGCATATCCAAGACTTGCATAACCACGTCGCGCTTCGCACTCCTCGTCGTGACAAAACTAGGTCATGGCGAGCTTTAAGCTAGATGCTGAACCAAGTTCAGCATGACAATAGGTGCAACGCCGTCATCCCGAATTTATTTCGGGATCTAGTAGCTTCGACACAGAACCAAGCGCAGTATTATCACATTTTTATAACGCCTTAGCTATATCTGCCTATCCTAATTCAATCGTACTCCCCATTTTGCAGCTAGATATTGCTCAAGAGATTTGCGCTCAGCTGAAGTAAGCTCTTTATTAAGATATAAATATTCTAAAAGATCATAGTCTGCTACTTGAAGTGAGTGGTGAGATCCGATAATAACAGTTGTTCGCCAATTAAAATCAGATTGAGTTCCACTTAAGCTGCCGTATGAAGTCCCATCAATAAAAAGTTGTCCACCCGAAGTAGTGCCTACAGATCCAATTGCAATATGTGGTCTATAGTCGTTTAGAGTATTTATAGATGATACTATTACACCAGTTGTCCAGTAATAATATCTCAAGCTTCCATTTTCAAAGCCCATGCTCCTATCGTAAGCACCAGCCCAGTATGATGCTCCATCAGTAACTATATTAAAACATGTATTCCAGTTTAAGGTTTGGCTTGCAAATACAGTTACGATTGTAAATGGGCCATCTGATAGTGTTGGACTAGATACATACAAAGCGTCCGAATTACTAGGGTTAAATTGAATGGTGTTTATGCCATTCTGTTTAGGGCCTGGGTAGTCAGGCCGGTTTGAAGAGAAACTTTGTGTGGCATGCCATCCATTTGGTGATTTGTCGTTCAATTGCTCAACCCCCCCTGTATTGGTTGTAATCGTGCACTTATCTGCTGCATCTAACCACACTTGGCAATTTTTTAGTCCAGCTGGGCAAGATTTGTATTTTGAGTTTGTGACATAAGATATAATGTCGTCATAGTATGAAGTATTGACATTACTTTTGGTAATGTCAGACATCTTGTATGCTGTATTGTTATCGCAGTTAGCACCATCTTTTGCTGCAACATCGCAACCTATTCCTACCGCACCAGAGTTAGGTTGGCTAGCCCCTTTTTGGTCTAAACCATGAGAAATTAATGTTATGACTGCTTTGTCTGTTATAGTATTGCCGTTGTAATCTGAAATAATGAGAACGCCATTGACCTCGCAATTATTTTCACTCTGTGTGAACCTGGCATCTACTGCATATGTAATTTTAGATTTCCAGCCATCTATAGATGCAGATTCTGGTATGCCGAGAGTTTTGAATGGTACTGACCCTTGTGCCATAGTGTATAATGCACCGTTCACAGGATGGGCAACACAACTTAAACCTGCAGGACAGGCTGAGTAGCAGTTTGTCTCAGCATTGCCATAGTTTGCATGGCTAGAGGCCATGGTTGTGAGAGAAGGACAAGGGTATTTACCATACAGATTACGGTAATTTTCTAGTGCTTTTTGAATTATGGATATATTCTGTTTTGTTGTGATAATTTCCTGTGCGCTAATTTGCGAATTGAGCCCAGAGGTGGAAATTGCCACCATCACCGCTACAACAGTTAAAACTATTGCTAACTCAAGCAGTGAAAATGAATTCATTTTTCTCATACTTAAAAATTTAACCCCCATTTTTGCGCAAGATAAACTTGCAGTATTTTTCTTTCGTCATCAGTTAATTCTTTATCAAAATATAAATATTCCATAAGATTATAATTCGCTGCTCCAAGATTGTTGTGTGAGCCGATAATTAAAGTTGTTTCGGCAGTTCTTGAAGATGCAGTACCGGCTTGTGTTCCAATTGATGTCCCATCGACGAAACTTTTACTACCATTGCTGCCAACTGTAGTGATTGCTACGCGAGGGAAGCCATTATTAAATGTTCCAGTGCTTGTTATGTACTGTGCGCCACCTGCGGTATGATTATAACTTCTGAAAAAGCCTGTGGTTAATCCATGGCTCCTATCAAAAGTGACGGCTGAGTAAGATGCACTATCAGCTAATACATTAAAGGTAGTTGTTGAAGCAGATGAAGAAAATACGGTGACAATGGAATAGGGGCCATCTGATAAAAAGCCAGAAGCTGATGCATAAAGTGCATCAGTATTAGCTGGAACAAAAGTTATAAAATTGCGATTGTTAATTTTAGTTGAGGAGTAGTCTGGGCGATTTGAAGAGCTTGATTGTGAAGCAGGATAGCTGCCCGTTAAAGAAGCTTTATTTCTAATCAAATGCACGCCACCAGTATTGGTTATAATGGTGCATTTATCTGATGCGTCATACCAAATCTGACAACCTGACAGTCCAGCGGGACAATAGGAAGTCTTGGTATTTGTAGCAAATGATATAATATCGTCATAATAAGATGTGTTCACGTTACTAAGCGCCAGTTCAGAAATCCTAAAAGTTGCATTGTTATTGCAGTTTTCTCCATCTTTCGCGGCAGTATCACATGCTGTAGTAATCGTTCCAGTGTTTGGTGAATAAGCGCCTTTGCGATCTTTTCCAAATGAAACAATTACATACATGGTTTTGGAATTAATGGTGTTGTTACTATAATCTTGAATGCTTAGTAGCCCATCTGTTTCGCATCTGTTTAAATCTTGGGTGAATCTAGCATCGATAGCGTAAGACATCTTTCCGCCCCAAGGATCTATGGCTAAATCAGGAGAAATACCTAGTGTTTTAAATGGTATGTCGCCTTGCACCACATCCATAAGAGCTGAGTTTGTTGAATTTGTTACGCAGCTTATTCCCGAAGGGCAGGTATTATAGCAATCAGTAGCTGCAACGCCATAGTTCGCGTTTGAAGAGGCAATATTAGGAACTGCTGGGCATGGATACTTCTCAAATTGCGTTCGGTAGTTTTCAATTGCTAACTTGATTGTATTGATTCGCTGTTTTGTAGAGGTGATTTCAGAGCTGTTTAGTTGTGTTCTTAAACCTGAAAAACTCATAGTTATTATCACAGCTATGATGGTTAATACCACTGCTATTTCCAGCAAAGAAAACCCATGTCTGCAAGAGTTTTTAGGCATTTATTCCATAAAAAACTTTGTATAACTATAATTATAGGCTAAATTTATATTTAGAACAAGGATATAGGTTTGAAATGTATATGGCACCTGCTATCATGGAACTATGCTACTTTATTGTTGGGCTTGTATTTGGTAGCTTTGCTACAATGGCGAGTTATAGATTGGTGCATGGGGGAAGCTTTTTTACTCGATCCAAGTGCCCGAATTGTAAACATAAGCTAAATGTACCAGATTTGTTTCCAATTTTATCTTATTTCGTTCAGAAGGGTAAATGCAGGTATTGCAAGAAAAAAATAGCGTTCAGATATCCACTGATAGAGTTTGTTACGGGATTGGCGTTTTTTGTGGTAGCTACAAGATATGGGGACATCCCAGTTTTTGCGATGCTGCTGTGCGCTATAAGCCTGATGCTAATAATTATGATTGTTACAGATTTTGAGGAATATATTATCCCAGATCAAATTCAGATAGCTTTATTAGTTTTGGGGGTGCTATTTGGTTACTACAAAGGATATGCATTAATACATATGATAGCGATGCCAACAATTTTGCTGGCTTTTGCGCTCGCACTTAAATATGGATTTAAAATTTTAATGAGAAAAGATGGCTTAGGTTTGGGTGATGTAAAGTTTTTTGCCATTGCGGGTTTATATCTCACGCCTGAGGCTGTTTCATCATTTTTCTTTCTGAGTGGCTTGATAGGGATTGGTACTGCACTAGTTTGGAGATTGATGAAAAAAGGGGAGCTATTCCCTTTTGGCCCATCGCTAGCATTATCATTGTTTGTAATTATTGTCTTTCCTAAAGCTGGACATATTTCTAATTTTTTATTCGGTTAATGAAAACACTTCAGAAAATAAAGTATCATTTTTTTAAATCTATTTCTCCGAGTGTTTTGGTTAATGCATTTAGATTTGCGTTCTTTGCATCGCTGCTGCCAGTGGGTATGGCGTCGATTTATATGTATTTTGCTTACGAGCACAATACATTTAGTGAATATCTATCAGTTATGATGGTCATATATTTGGCGATATCGATTTCAGTTTTTCCGCTTTTCAATGATTATAAATCTCTATCGAATTATTTTAGTGCGCTTAGTTTGAATCGGGCAAATAAATTTCCAAATTTAAAAACTTCAAAATCACTTTCTGAGTTAGTGGAATCAATTAGAATTCTAAGTAAATCATGGGAACAAGCTAAGACTGAATTGAACCATAAAATCATAGAAAGTAAGTTACTATTTGATACTATTCCAGATATCATTTTGGTGGTTAATAGTGACTTTATAATTATAAATTCTAACCAGAATATTGATGAGCTATACCATAGAAATCCGATTGGTGAGAATATTTTGGATGTTGTAAAGAACCCGCTTTTGGAAGGGTGCATAAGATGGGTATTCCATGATAAAGTTGGGAAAAACCTCGAGATATCCCTAGATGTTAAAGACGTAAAGAGGTTTTATTTTGCACGAATTGAATATTATCAACTTGATGATGAGGCTAAAGATTACGCAGTTGTAGTTTTGCAAGATATTACAGAAATTAAGAGAACTGAAGTAATGTTCAGTGATTTTATAGCAAACGCTTCGCATGAAATAAAGACACCTTTAACAAGTATAGTTGGGGTTATAGAGACTTTACAACATACGGCTTACGATGATCCAAAAGCTATTGAACAGTTTATGCCAATATTGCAATCCCAAGCTTTGAGAATGTCGGCTTTGATAAGTGATTTGCTAAATCTTGCTAAAATTGAAAAAATGCAAAATTCGCCTCCAAATGAAGAAGTTGATGTTGCGGAAGTAACTCATGCTGCTATAGAAAATCTAAAGTGGATTGTGAAAAAAGGTAATAATCAAATAAAGTTGAGTATAGATAAGGGGATTCCTAAAGTTATTGGTGATAAATCACAGTTGATTCAAGTTATGGAAAATCTCATCAGTAACGCTATAAAATACGGCGGTGATGGGAAAGATGTTACGGTTAGTATTAAAAAAATAGAAGAAGTACCGAAGAGTTTTGAACTTCCCAGTAATATTAGAAAAATTTTATGTATCTCTGTGATTGACCAAGGTGAGGGGATAGCCAAAAAATATCTTCCAAGGCTTACAGAAAGATTTTTTAGAGTTGATAAATCTAGGTCAACTAAAATTGGTGGGACTGGCTTGGGTCTAGCTATTGTGAAACAAATTGTCGCAAGGCATGAAGCCTACCTAAGAATATCTAGCGAATCAGGCGTTGGCAGTACTTTTAGTGTTATTTTTGCTTTATCGTAGCAGAATAAAACCCTGAGCGTGAGCTCAGGGGTGTAGCGCGCGCTGAATCCTTCGCAACTTAGGTTTTTGTCATCATCGGGCTTGACCCGATGATCCATTTTAAGGGAGATCCTAGTGTCACGCACAAGGATGACAGCAAGAAGATATTATTCCAAAAAAAACTTTTGAAAAGATTGCGTTATAATATTGTGCTAAGCCGCTTCTTTTGAAGATTCTAAACCTACAGCATGTGCGAAAGCTTCATCCCAAGTTCCTTTTGTTGCAGCTTTTGCATATTCGGTTACGCGGTTTTCAAAGAAGTTGGTATGTTCTGGAGCAGCAAGTAGCTCGTCTAACCAAGGCAACGGGTTACGTTCAATATGGTATATTGCATCCAAACCAAGTTGGTTTAATCTTCTATCAGCGATATATCTGATGTACTTTTTGACATCGCTTGCTTCCATACCTTCAATAGCTCCATCAAATTCAAAAGCTAGATCAATAAATGCATCTTCATGTTCTACTATAGTTTCGCAAGCTTCTTTCAAATCATTGCGCAGTTCTTCAGTCCATACTTCAGGATTTTCCTGAATAAACGTGCGGAATAGTTTAATGATAGAGTTGGTGTGCAGTGTTTCATCACGCACAGACCACGCAACGATTTGTCCCATTCCTTTCATTTTTCCAAATCTTTGGAAGTTTAAGAGCATTGCAAATGATGCAAATAACTGCAGGCCTTCTGTGAACCCGCCAAATACTGCAAGAGTAGTTGCAATATCTTTTGGAGTATCGACGCCAAACTTTTGCATGTAGTCATACTTGTCTTTCATTTCCTTGTATTTCATGAAAGCTTGATACTCAACTTCTGGCATGCCAATAGTGTCTAATAAGTGAGAATATGCATCGATATGAATGGTTTCCATATTGGAAAACGCAGCTAACATCATACATACTTCTGTAGGGCGAAATACTCTAGAATAATGCCTCATATAGCAATTATTTACTTCGATATCTGCTTGAGTAAAGAAGCGGAAAATTTGAGTAAGCAAATGTCTTTCAGAATCAGACATGCTGTGTTTCCAATCTTTTACATCATCCGCCATTGGAACTTCTTCGGGAAGCCAGTGAATTTGCTGCTGAATCTTCCACGCATCATAAGCCCAAGGATAGGCAAAAGGTTTAAAAATTGATTCTGACTTGGTAAGAGACATAAGATACCCATGTTAATTTTGATTCCAAAATTAACAATATCTTGTGTTCGCAAATTCTTCAACCACTATATGTTGATTGTTTGTAAGTTTCTAGAGATGGTGCGAAGGTAGGGTACTTCTATATTTCCAAAGCATCATCAGTGTAATATAAATTCTGGATATTGGACGCCAAACAAAATTGCCCTCCAAATTGTTCTTCGTTTTCTCTATCGCTTGCTTCTTCGTTACAATCAGAATAGAGTTTGCTGGATGAGATGAATAAACCATCGTCTTTCTTTTTAACTGGTGTTTGGAGCAAGTTATTGTCCAAAATTTCCAAAGCTATTAATGCAGAATTATCATTGGAAGAAAAGCATTGGTCACCCAGAGTATGACGTGGATGAACAAGAATGAAATTTGTTTTGATTATATCACTTCTAAACTCGTCATCATTACTGCTAGTCAAAATCGCTGTAGCTAGGTTAAAACCTAATGCTATTAATAATGAACCTACTACTATAGATGCGCCTACGAATGCTAAGGAAGTCATTGTAAGAGTTGGATAAGTTTCGTAAATCTCATTTGCAAAGTTTAAGATATTTTGTGGTATATACGATTTAGCAATTTGAAAAGAAATTGAATCATTATTGCCCATATATTTAGTGTAAAAAGCGAATTTAGATGCCATATCTTGTCCGTTTAGTTCAAGATCTGTGAAATAATGGAAAGTATTGTTTATACCAATAACATTGGATAAAAGATTAAGGGAAGAGACGCAATTTTCAGTGTTTGGGATGTTTTTTGTAAGCGAATAACCCAACTCGCCAGATTCGCACTTTTGGTAAATATCAAATAGCTTTTTTTCTAGTTTTGAGTATTCTTCATCTGATAATATGAAGTCTACGTTGAAATCTGTATTGATAGCATGTTGAGCGTTGATGTGATTAATTAAATAAGTATACTCAGTCTCATATAAGGCTTCTTTACTCGCCTTTTCTCTTAACATTGTAAAGTTGAAAGATGGCTTACCAAGAGTAAGATGTTGACTCTTTTTTGGTGCGGTCCGCTGCCAATTTACATGGCAGATATCGGCTTTCATAAATGAAAAATATCCATCTAATTTCCCTTGTTGATGCCCTGTTGAACCAAAATCATACTTATAACCACTGGTTTTAGTAATACTAGTAGAATCATTTTTATCTAGTAGTATTGCTGAAGAATGACCATTTAAAGTGATCATTGAAAGAATTTTATTAGGATTTAGTCCACCATTGACTGTAATGTTGATAGACTTAAAAGAATCTAATAGGTCAAAATAGTTTACATCCCTAAACACCGCTAAAGTACTGGTTTCTAACAAGATGCGACCAATTTTAGTTGAAAAGTCATATGCAAGTCTTGAATTGTTAATCCATGGTAGTTGCGCCAGGATATCGCTTCTCATATCTTCTGG
>CAZVFD010000015.1:0-412 GCA_964625465.1 uncultured Candidatus Midichloriaceae bacterium
TTTGTTTGATCTATTTGATTCATACGTCTTTAACTTTTGATCTAGAGTTTCATTCAAATTCGGTGAGAATTTTTTGCTATCTCCCGCCCGCTCTGATTCTATTATTTTAGAAGCATCTGCAGCATGGCAATTTGTAATGAAAACTAGAACTAAAGCAACAACATAAAATGTTGACTTCATGGTACCTCCATTAGATATTGACTATTATAGTACCTATATGGCGTGAGTTCAAGACTTCTTGACTAAAAGTTGTTTAGAAAGCATGATTAGGGTTAAATTTTTTTAGTAAAAACATGGAAGCTTATATCGTTCTCTCGCTAGTTGCATATTTAATTGGTTCAATTCCAACGGGTTATCTTCTTGCTCAAACTTTTAGTAACAAAGACCTTAAAAAAGGTGGTTCTAAAAATAT
>CAZVFD010000015.1:422-2380 GCA_964625465.1 uncultured Candidatus Midichloriaceae bacterium
GCGACGAATGCTTATCGTCTAGCGGGAAAGAGAATAGGGATTGCAACGCTCGTATGTGACTTTGGCAAGGGAGCATTGGCAGTTTTTTTAGTGGATTATTTAAAAGTTGCAGACAAGGAAATGGCGCAACTTTTCGCAGGGTTTTTTGTGATACTAGGTCACATATTCCCAGTATGGTTAAAATTTAGTGGAGGCAAAGGAGTGGCTACAAGTTTAGGTGCATTCTTTTTGATAGATCCAAAACTTGGCTTTATAGCCATTACATCATTTATCATAATGTTTGTTTTTTTCAGAATTGTGGCAGTAGGCTCTTTGACTGCAGCTTTAGTTACATCACTCTTGGCATCGTTTATGATGACAGGTGAAGTTGCGGCATTGGTAATAATAGTCTCTCTAATGATCTTTTGGAGGCATAGAGAAAATGTTTTACGCATATTGGATGGAAAAGAAAAAAGAATTTAGATGTCTAAATTACCTAAATGGATAGCTGTAGAAGAATGCCAAAGAATTTTTGCTACTATGCACGACGCGGGTGGCGATTCTAGGCTGGTAGGAGGGTGTGTTAGAGATGTTGTGTTGGGCAAAGAGCATTCCGACATAGATATAGCAACAAGCTTGTTGCCCAACCAAGTGTTAGAAATTTTAAAGAAAAAAGATATTAAAGTAATCCCAACAGGCCTGAAGCATGGCACAGTAACAGCTGTAATTAAAGACAAGCACTACGAAATTACAACTCTTCGAAAAGATGTGGAAACCGATGGAAGACATGCCGTCGTTGAGTTTACGAATTCTTGGAAAGAAGACGCTGCAAGAAGAGACTTTACTGTTAATGCTATGTCTATGGATCTTGATGGAAAGATTTATGACTACTTTGATGGCTTGAAAGATCTTGAAAAAAAACTTGTGAAATTTGTTGGGGATCCTGAGAAGAGAATAGAAGAGGATTACTTGCGAATACTTCGCTACTTCAGATTCATTTCTTATTTTGGTGATGCAGAAATACATAAAGCAAGTTTAAGGGCTTGTGGCAATTTGGCAAAAGGGTTGGGAAAGATTTCAGGTGAGAGATTGCATTTAGAGATGTTTAAAATTTTATCTTCAACTTTCTCATTAAATGCAATTAGGCTGATGGCAAAGCTCAAAATCCTTGATCTAATTAATATGCCTAATATACCTGATAATATTCCCAATTATAATTTGTCGACTAACCCAATTATTAATTTGGCGATATTATTAAGGCTCTCGGGTTATAAGAAGGGGGAGGTTTCAAAATTGGCTCTTAGGTGGAGGTTTTCAAAAAAGGAGAAGTTTTTACTAGAAGCCCTTGTAAGCTTGGCGGATTTTAGCCTCAAAAGTCCTGTAAACGTTCAGAAAAGATTCATATACAAGTTAGGCAAAGACCTCTATTTGGATAGTATTAATATGTTAAATATTGAGTCTCCATTGGAGGTATATATAGAGTTTGCTGAATTGGCAAAAAGCTGGCAAATGCCTGAATTTAAAATAAATGGTGAAAATGTTATGAAAATGGGGTATAATGGGCCTCAGGTCGGAAAGATCTTGAATAAATTACATCAAATGTGGATAGAAAGTGATTTTGAGCTTTCTATGGAAGAACTTTTAAGTAGGGTGGAAAAAAATGGAAATTAATAATAATTTACCTACTCCTATGCAGATGCTTAATGCATTTGATGGAGTGTCTAAAGAGCAATTAGAAATCATCATTGAAGAGCTGCGTCAAGCGGCTGCTAATGATGATTCCGCAGATTCATCTGATGGTGTGCAAAAAACACCTACTCCAACTACTCAAAAAGAGCCAGTTTTGGAGATTTAATTCGTTTGTTTTAAAAATCTAACGTGAAACTTTGTGGAAAGAATTAAGGTGTGGCGGTTGTTTAATGTCCCTCAGATACGCATCCCATAAAGCTGCCTCTTCTTGTGTTTCAGATCTAGGAGGG
>CAZVFD010000015.1:2480-21535 GCA_964625465.1 uncultured Candidatus Midichloriaceae bacterium
CCTCAGATACGCATCCCATAAAGCTGCCTCTTCTTGTGTTTCAGATCTAGGAGGGCAGTAATTAGGCATATTAGTACTTGAAGCAGAATACAATGGTTCTGCTTTTTTTATGTACCTTAGATACGCATCCCATAAAGCTGCCTCTTCTTGAGTTTCAGATTGAGGAGGGCGGTAATTAGGCATATGAGTAGGTGAAGTAGAATACAATGGTTCTGCTTTTTTTATGTACCTCAGATACGCATCCCATAAAGCTGCCTCTTCTTGTGTTTCAGATCTAGGAGGGTTGAACTTCATAAATTACCTATTGGTTAGCTTATGGGTAAATTTTATGATATTATTTGATTCTTGAAAAGATTAAAAATTGGATAGTAAATGGAGTTATATAAATCAACAATTAAGACCCCGCTTGGAGATATGATTGCTATTTCTGGTGAAGAAAATTTACTTTTACTGGAGTTTTCAGATAGTAAGAAATTAGCAAAAAAACTGGATTCATTGGGAAGCAATTTTATTGATAAAATATCACATCCAATTAAATCGATTCGTGAAGAGTTGAATTTGTATTTTAAAGGAGAGATGAAGATATTTAATACACCCATGAAAATTATTGGAACAGATTTTAGAAAAAAGACATGGAAGGAATTGCTAAAAATTCCATATGGCAAAACTATAAGTTACGCCAATCAAGCTAATTCCATGAAAATGCCTAAGGCGTTTAGGGCAGTTGCAAATGCTAATGGTGCAAATTGCTTCCCGATTATAATTCCTTGTCACAGGGTCATTGCCTCTGATGGCAAATTAGGGGGATATAGTGGAGGGTTAGAGCGTAAGAAATGGCTTATTAATTTTGAGAGCAGAGCTTCTAAAGTTTAAGAAAAAGAAGCCAAGAAATACTTTTATAATTGAACGGCTGGATACAAAAACTTTGGCTAGACTTAGAAAATAAACGTTGCTTATTTGTTTTTTGTTTGTTATAATTCCCCTCGCAAAACAATAATAGGGAAATAAAATGAATAATGATCAATTAAAGCTAGAGGCTTCTATTGCTCCTCAGCCAAATCAGCTTAATAAAGTTGTTTGTGATGTAAAGAGTAGGCAAGAATTCAAAGGCTTCTTCACTGATGTGTTAAACCAAATAGATGAAGAAAAATTTCATAAGATTGCAGAGCCAATATGCTCTCAATCAAATGCAGAAGGAAATACGGATTATAGTTTTGTTTTGAATGAATTACAATCTAAGTCGGCAAATCCAAGTGTGTTTACTTTATTATCTTCCCTGAAATCTCAAGTAGGGTTGCTTACAATACAAACTTCATCCTTAATGCCTGATAAACCAAATATTAAAAATATAATGCAAATAGGAAATTCAGGCGCATACCTTAAATCTTTAGGCGACGAATTGCGTGTTACAGGCAGTTCTTATTTGGTTGATGAGTCTGGAAATGATCTTGCAGGATATGCTCAAAATTTTGATATTAACAAACCGCTTTCAGGCTTCAGATCTTACGACAAATTTTTACCCATTGATGATTATAAGCCAATTACTAGTGAGATCCCTGATAATAGCATAGATCTAATAGTTGCATATATTGGGTTGCATCATATTCCTGAAGATAAACTTGATGCATTTATTAGCTCTATATACAGGGTTTTATCTCCAAGTGGATCATTTGTATTAAGAGAGCATGACAGCAAGGACTCTGATTCACTTCTCTATGCGCATGCAGCACATACTGTATACAACGCTGTGACAGCACAGGAGCCACCAGCAAGAGAAGAGAGTGAGATTCGCAATTTTCAGCCTATGTCTTATTGGAAAGATAAGATGATGCAGCATTCGATGGTGCAACATGGTAATTCTCTTCTGCAAGATAATGATCCTACATTGAACACTCTAATTCGTTTTGTAAAAGATGATAATTTAGTAATTAGAAATAGACCTGAGATCAATAAGTATTTAACAGCTTCAGAATGGAACGATGTAGCCCAAGCAGATTCTCGTGCTAAATTTATGGAAGAAAACCCTTCATATAAATATCACTACTTCAGCGATGCTCTTAACTCTGCATCTGTTGGTTTTAATAGCTGGCTCAAATCTGCTCTCCAATTCGGTTTTAGTAAAGCCACATTTAGTGAGTATGGTTTTATGAATACATTTATCTCGACAACTTCGACTTTGAGTAATTTATACAATGGATTTAAGTCTCTAGTTGTAGGCGCGTTTTCAGATGATAAATCATTTTTAGAACGTCAAAAAGCTCTGCATGTTGAAAAAGATTATGCAGAATTTATACATCACACACCATGGTATAAGTTCGATTTTATGAAATATGCGAATGAATCTGGCGGATTTGCTAAAAATCCTTGGTTCTATATAGAGTCAAAAGCAAATGAATTGATGGCCAAAATAGTTTCTGGCAGTGGAAATGCAGGTGACGACTTAACAATAGATATCAAAGTGAACGGTCAAGTTTCACAAGATATGGTAAGAGCATTGGATGCTGAGGCAGAAGTAATTGGCCAAAATAATTTTCAAACTGCCATGCGCGCCCCAAGATATGAAAAATTCACAGAGTTTGTTAAAGGTCTTGTAGAGAATAATGTGAAAATTTCTGAGATAGCTGGCAATACTAAAATTGTTGTGAGAATTGATCAGGAATACAACGGCACTATTTATAATAATGCTGCTAAGAATCTTTGTTTCACTGAACAAGTTTGTAAACCTCTATACTCATGGCAAGATGAATCAACTATTCATACTACTGTAGAAGTTAATACAGAAGATTTAGATTACTTGATTCATGGTTTAGCAGAGAATTTCGCAGAACTTGGCCACATTTATGATTTATAATTTTATAGGTATTTTAATATGAAAACTGTATTTAGAAAAACAATTGCCACGCCTAGTTGGCAGGAAGCAGAAAAGCTTGCGGCAGAAAAGTGTCTCGAGCAGTCTCGTAAAGCTGAAGAGGCAGAGCTAGGTGCTGAAAAACAAAGAATTGAGATTATAGAAGCATTACATCAAAGGGTAGTGGATTATCTATTCCCAAAAGATGATGTTAGAATTGATAGCAAAAGAGGTGCGATTAATTATTTTCGTGATCATTTCGAAATTATCCCTAATGATATAAAAAAATTACTTACTATTGCAACGTATAAAATTCCTAATGTATTGGAAGTTGATATAAGACAGTCGGTATTTAAAGTTTGGCAAGAAGAAGGGGGTGATATCGCATATGCAGCAAATTTACTACGTAAATTCTATTTACAAGCGGCATATCAAGTTTTCTCAAATCCATCAGATAAAGAGAAAAGGAGCAGTATGGAAGAAGGAACAAGTTCTGCAGAATTTACCAAGTATATGGCCGCTTATCATCCAGTTAAAATTGTAGATAAGAAAATTGTATCGAGCGATGGTAAGCCATTCGATTATGTTATAATTGGCAGTGGTCCAGCTGGTTCTGTAATTGCAAATAAGCTTGTAAAATCATTAGATGTAAATGTACTGCTTGTTGAGAAAGGAGCATTTATAGAGCCTGGCATCAATACTGAATACTTTACTGACTTGTTTGAATCTCACAATATGAGGACAAATGATAATAATCACATGTTATATGTTAGGAATGGTGAAGCGGTTGGTGGTGGCTCAGCAATTAACGTGAATCTTGCTTTTTCTCCGTTGTTGCCATCAATAAAAGAGAAGATATCAAATTGGATTAAAGATGGTAGAATCAATTCAGATTTTATTCATGGCAATACAACCTCTCAGGACTTTGAAAAGCTAGCAAGAGCATATGATTGGGTAAAAAAAGAAATCGGCACAAGAGAGATTGCAGATTATGAGATTAATGCAAATAATCGCATTTTATATGATGGATACAATAAGTCTGCAAAATATGATCTAAACCAGCATCTTAATGAAAGAGGTGAATATGTAAAAACTTCAGCTGCAGATGCATTTTTATACCCTGCACTTTTTGGAAATTATAAGGGTAAATTAAGTATTATATCTGAAGCAGCGGCAAAATCTCTCAAGCATGATGGAACAAAAGTTACTTCAATGGATATTAAATATAGTCCAAAGGCTCATAGTGTATCCAAAATTGAGAATATCAATAATATCGATATTAAAGATGGTGATGAATTAACCATTGAAGGAGCTAATTTTATTGTATCTGCGGGAACTCTTGGGTCAACTGAGTTGCTTCTTAAATCTGATTTAGGAAATTCTAAAATAGGAAATGGGTTAATTATGCACCCATCTATAGGTCTAGGGGGCATATTTGATCAAGAGATAAATATTCAAGATGGCTTGTCTTATTCAGTGTATAGTAATGCTCAAGATCCTTCAGATGGATATTTCTTTGAATCAATGGCGGCAGATCCAAGTTTTGTGGCAGCGATCCATCCGGGAAGTGCAAGTAATATTCTAGAAACAGTGGTTGATTATTCGCATTTGGGTGGGTTTGGCGTTATGCTTGTTGACACAGTAAGTTCGGACAATAAAGTCTATCTTAAAGAAGATGGAGAGGTCGGGATTGATTATAAGCTTTCTGAGGGAGATGTAATCCGTTTGAAGAAAGGTATGTGTGAAGCAGTTGATATATTATTCAAACAACATGCTAAAAAAGTTTTTATACCTTCTGTTGAAAATATATCAAGCAAGGATACAGGGTTTTTTAATAATAATATTGATGCCTGTAATTATATTCAGAATATGACTTTTAAAAACCATCAAACTACGATGTCGTCTGCTCATATGCAGGCAACAAATAAGCTTGGTGAAGTTATATCAACGGATTTCAAGCTGATCGCAGATGATGGTCATGAATATGATAATCTGTATGTTTGCGATAGCAGTGTATTTCCAACTTCGGTTGGAGCTAACCCAATGCAATCAATATACACATTTGCAGCACTGTTTTCAGATCAGCTTGTAGCTGCGCATAGTGATGAAAATACTAATTACAGCCATGCAGAGTTATAGTTTATTGAATAATAACTTTAGCTGTACTGATATATTCTTTGTTATCAGAGACTGCTTTAATTCTAATGTGCCATTGACCTTTTATAGGGAATGATACTTTGGTACTATAAAGTCCTTTGCTAACTTCATGGAAATTGAATTCAGTATCGTACTTATCTGTGACAGGCCTGAGCAATTTTCCAATTACGATCGCATCTTTAATAGGTTTGTTTTGATTATCAGTAAAATGGAAATTTAGTTCTTGAGGCGCATTGATTTCGAGCGGTAGTTTGATCGTATCTTTAAGAATGGTTTGATTGAGTGTGACTTGGCTATTCCAGCTATTATCACCAATGTAAACTTCCGAGCTATAAATTTTATTGAAATCGACACCTTTCTTGAAATGATTTTCGGTATAGACTCCCGTGTACGTTAATTTTGCAAGTGTAACAAAGGCAAAATCCAGAAGCATGAAGATGCCAATTAGGGCGATAAAGTAGTAAGGGATTTTTGATTTCATAAAATAAAAAAGAATGCACGTATCTTTATACATGCATTCTTTAATTTTGTCTAATTAGAGTTCTGTGCTCTCAGAGGTCGCAGCTGCTTCTTCAACAAGATTGTTTGCTTCCATAGAAGCCGCTTCTTCATTAGAAGCTTCTACTGACTCAATATTTTCTTCTGGTGCTTGATCATCTGCCAATACAACTGCAGCTGGAATAGCAGCTAATAATAATGCTAACATAATTTTTCTCCAAATTTTTCTAAAGCGTTCATTCGCTTGTTAAAAAGTTTAGAGATTTCAATTGTATAGTCAAACAATTGTTAGATTGAATGACTGGATTTCATCAATCAATCGAGCAGCTCTTAAATGTCTATCTGCAGAAATCTCTAACATTTGTTGACAGTAACTTCTTGCCTCTGTTTCTTTAAGAAATGGGAAGCTAAATGCTAAGGTGTGTGGCCACGTAAGAAAATTTCCTGCATGAAAAAGTTGAGATAAATTAGTGCAAGCTGTTGATGCAAGTCTATGAAATTCAGATTCATTGCCAGTCTTTGATTTTATTCCAAGCAATGCGCAAGCTAGAGCAATAAGATTGTTGTTACCCTCGAAGCTAGGAGGGACATTTTTATCGTTGTTGAATTTATCTAAATACGCTTTCGCAAGCTTAGATAGCAACTTCGCATATAATTCTTTCGATTCTGTGTCGTCTTTATCTTGGATCTTTTCCAGCTCAGCTCTAGTCTCGACAATAGCAATATCATAAGGTTCTTCACTTGCTTTTATGAAAGTCCAATCAACACTGAATTCTAACGAATTGTTTGTGTTAAAAGGAATTTCAAGTTTATGTTGCATTACTCTCCGCCACCTAATTGATGAACATAAAGAGCGAGTTGTCTGATGGTTGCGTCGGTTAGCTTGCCACTCCAATAAGGCATAACACCTTGTCTACCATTGTAAATAACATCATATACACTTGCTCTGTCGCTACCGTATAACCAAATTGCATCATTTAGAGCAGGTGCGCCGAATTCATATTTTCCTTCGCCATTTGCTCCATGACACGATGCGCAATTTTGTTGATAAAGATTATTTGCAGATTCAGAAAGGTTTTTACCATCTTTGAGGCCAATAACAAAATCTGTGAGTATATCTACTTCCTCAGGTTTTAAAATTTTGTCTTTGCCGAATGCTGCCATTTGAGAATCTCTAGTCTCGTCATGTCCAGAACGAATGCCAAACTTTAGCGTCTGGTAGATATCTTCCAGTTTGCCTCCCCATAGCCAAGCGCCTGCAGTTAAGTTTGGATAACCAAGATTGCCTGCTCCGCCAGAGCCATGGCAAACAGCGCAGTTGTTCAAAAATGCTGATTTACCACCAGTAATTGCGAACTTGTATAGTTTAGGGTCGCTGATAATCTGCTCAAACGTGGCTTTATCAAATTCACCTAAGTAAGCTTCACGAATTTTAACTATCTCCTGTTGAGAAGCTTCTAATTGGCTATATTGTGACCAATCTAAAATACCATCGGCTCTTTGACTTGGCCATGATGGATAAAGTAGCCAGTACCCAAGAGAGAAAAAGACTGCTGCATAGAACGTATAGCGCAGCCAAAGAGGGTCAGGATTATCATACTCCTTGATGCCATCCCACTCATGGCCTGTTGTTTTAGGTTCTTGAGTTTTTAGCTTTTTGTTTTTTTCCTTTTCCATTTTTTGACTTCTTTTTAATAAGTATAGCTTTGTCGTTATTTAGGGCTATCAAGCTGTTTTTTTTAAAGGCTTCATTTGCCCCTGGTCTAAACAGCCATATAACTAAAAGTATAGTTCCTAAAACTAAAATCAGTAAAGTAGCGATTTTAATGTATATATACATTACCAGTCACGCCCCTTATTCGTTTTAAGATCTACCCTATTACCTAAACTCTGCAAGTAGGCAACTAATGCATCCATTTCAGTTATTCGCTCTGTTTTGCGATTAAACTTCCTTACAAATGTGTTTGGATACCTCTTTTGGAAATCAGCCAGTTTGGCAGGGTCTGAATTTAGACCAAGCTGTATTTTAATATCCTCATCAGCATTGGTGATATCAGTAGCTGTATAAGGTGTGCCAACTGCTTCCAAAGCTTTCATGGTGGACACTATCAGTTCTGTGTTAAGTAGTGTTTCGCTCAAAAATTTGTACCTTGGCATGATTGATTCAGGTACCAAAGCTTGAGGATGAATTAAATGTTCTACCTGCCAATCATCGGAATACTTGCCCCCAACGCGTGCTAAATCTGGTCCAGTTCTTTTTGATCCCCACATGAATGGGTTATCATACATACTTTCCGCTGCCAAAGAATAATGACCATAGCGCTCTACCTCATCTCGTAATGCGCGAATTTGCTGACTGTGACAGCCATAACAACCTTCTCGTTTATAAATACCAAAGCCTGCTAACTCTAGCGGAGTATGGGGACGCATACCTTGTACTTTTTCAATGGCTACTTCCTTTATAAAAAGCGGAAATATCTCTACGATCCCGCCTATAGCAGTCACTATAAAGCTTAAGACAACTAGAAGAAGTAAGTTCTTTTCGATTACAGAGTGATTTTGAAACATATTAACCTCTCGCTCCTGCTAGACTTAGTTCGTTGTGGATGGTTCTTTTTGAGCAAACCGTCATATAAACGTTATATGCCATTATAATTGCGCCAGAGAGATATAGTATTCCTCCTAACGCTCTTATTACATATAATGGGTGAAGAGAGGCGACGATTTCGACAAATGAATAAGTCAAGAACCCCATATCATCGTAACTTCTCCACATTAAGCCCTGCATTATTCCTGCTGCCCACATTGAAGTGATGTATAATACTATACCAATACATCCTAACCATAAGTGTAGGTTTACAAGTTTTAACGAGTACATCTCCGATTTCCCAAAAAGTCTGGGAATCATATGGTATAAAGCACCAAAGCTAATGAATGCAACCCAACCTAATGCGCCAGAATGTACATGGCTTACTGTCCATTCTGTATAGTGGCTTAGAGCATTTACAGATTTTATTGCCATAACTGGACCTTCAAATGTACTCATGCCGTAAAATGCTACTGCAATTACCATGAATCTAAGTACAGGGTCGTCTCTTAATTTGTCCCATGCGCCAGATAGCGTCATCATTCCATTAACCATTCCGCCCCAAGAAGGTAACCAAAGAATAATAGACATTGTCATGCCTAGCGTCTGTGTCCAATCTGGGAGGGCAGTGTAATGCAAGTGGTGCGGGCCAGCCCAAATATATAAAAATATCAGTGCCCAAAAGTGCATAACTGATAACCTATACGAATATACAGGCTTATTTGCACGTTTAGGAAGAAAATAATACATAATGCCAATAAATCCTGCAGTTAGTAAGAACCCCACCGCGTTATGACCATACCACCATTGGATCATTGCAGACTGAACCCCAGAAAAAACATCTACACTTTGTGTCGCAGAAATAGGAATTGCTATGTTGTTCCCTAAATGCAGCATTGCTACGACCAAAATAAAGGAAATAAAAAACCAATTTGCCACGTAAATATGAGGTTCTTGGCGTTTTGCAATAGTTGCTATAAAGATATAAAAATAAGTTACCCATACAACCGTTAACAACAAATCGGCATACCATTCTGGTTCGGCGTATTCACGCCCTTGGGTTAATCCTGTCAAATACCCATGGACAGCTAGGAGTAAGAAGAGTTGATAGCCAAAAAATATAAAGTAGTGCATTGCCCGTGTGCCAGCCAACCGAGCTTGACAGGTTCTCTGCACCACATAAAGTGAGGTAGCGAATAGAACGTTCCCACCAAAAGCAAAAATAACTCCAGAGGTATGAACAGGGCGTAAGCGGCCAAATGTACCCCAAGCATAATCAAGATTTAGAATTGGAAAAGCCATCTGTAGAGCGATTATAACGCCAAAAGATAAGCCAACAACAGCCCAAAACACTGCGATAAGGGCGAACCATTTTATGACTTTGTCGTCGAAAGATACTGATAGGGTCTCTGTTTTAGCCATGATTGCTGTAATCAATTAATACATGATGACGCTAGCATGTTTTTAAATTAGTTTCAATGCATAACCTAGTAGAAATAAGGCATTTAAAATCATGATTATGAAAAATGCATAATTAAATAATTTTTTAAAGCGCACGAGCAAGAACTGTCCGAAATAGCTGATAACAAATAATCCAGGAATAGTCGCTATACCGAAGCTGAACATAGCTACAAGTGCTATCAGATAATTATCAGTTCCTGATATGGCCATGACTATGCTTGCATATACTAATCCACAAGGTATAAGGCCAAGAATTAACCCCAAAAATATTCCACGGACTCCTCTTGTATCTGTTAGGTTTATCCTGTTGCTTAAAAACTTTTCTAAATAGGGTATTCTAAATAGCTTTAAATTCTTATTAACAGCAATGCCTAAGAAAATAAAAGCAGTCGATATTAGGAAAAATAGAGCAAAGAACCTGTAATAGTTAGAAGTTTTGAAGTTTTCAGTAATGAAATAAGCAATAGTAAGTAATATACAGTAGGTTATAGTTTTCCCAATGTAATATGGAAATAGAGCTGAAGCATCTAATCTTGATTTTTGCGTTAGCTTAGAATTGGGTACATTCATTAGTCGCATGCTTGTCTGTGCAACTGCGAACGGTCCGCACATGCCAATGCAATGAGAAAAGCTGCCTATTAAGCCTGTCATAAATAAAGTAACTATAATTCCTAATCCATCTATACCAAACAGACTTGAACTTATTGGCTCAACAATTTCATGATGACAATGGTGCATATACAATCCAGATTAATCAGATTGCTTATTATACATAAATTTGCATAATTTACACTAGGTATGTTGGGTTCAGTTTATTATGTTGGTTAATTTTAATAGCAAATATTTTACCATAGCTGCGATATTGTTAGCTATATATCTGGTGAGGGATGTGCAATCGCAAAGAGGAGAAGGTATAAAAGATTTTGGAACAGATGTTTCTGCGCCCCATGCCCAGTATGTGCTGGAGATTGATCCAAATAAAGCAGACTCTGAGAGAAGTTTTTTAGAGAAGATGCTATATAAATATACGATGACAAAAAAACTTGAAAAACAAGTCAAGCAAGATAGTGAGGATGCGCCCCAATATTCTGCATATCCAAGTCCAGCTGTGGTCGGAGATAGTGTCACAATTAGACTAAGGGAAATTAACTCTGCTAATAATGTGGAAATGCCTATGACATTAGTCATTGGAAGTGGATTGTTACATAAATCAATTGAGGACGCATTAGTTGGCATGAAGGTAGGTGAAAAAAAAGAAGTGGTTCATCAATCAAGTAATCAGGCAGAAAAGAAATTTGAAGTGCAAGTTATGGCAATCGTGCCTAAAAGTGAAGGCAAATAATGTATAATTTAATTGATGCATTTGTAGATAGGAGTAGAGCCACAATTTTGCTTTTAATTGTTGTACTCTTGTGGGGGTATACTGCATATATAGATATTCCAAAAGAAAGCACTCCTGACGTAAAGATCCCAATAATATATACTAATGTAGTTCATGAAGGAATTTCTCCTGAAGATGCTCAAAGACTTCTTCTTAGACCATTAGAGACTGCTTTGAAAGGTGTTGCTGGTGTTAAAGAGATGAATTCTTTTGCAGTAGAAGGCAGTGCATCTATTGTTTTGGAATTTAAAGCTGGTTTTGATAGCGAAAAGGCGCTGAGAGATGTTAGATCAAAAGTAGATGAAACAGAGAATGAATTGCCAGAGGACAGCAAAAAGCCATTGGTGCATGAAGTTAATTTAAGTTTATTCCCAGTTCTAAATGTAGTGTTAACAGGAGATATTCCCGAACGAAATCTTATTAAAATTGCAAGAGATCTGAAAAATAAAGTTGAAGCTATTCCAGGAGTTCTAGAAGTAAAAATTGGTGGAGATAGAATTGATTCTCTAGAAATTGTCGTTGAGCCCAAATTAGTAGAGGGGTATGGCTTATCAATCCAAGCTGTAAAACAAATAATTGATAGTAATAATAGGTTGGTTGCTGCAGGCTCCCTGCGGGGCAAGACAGGAGAATTCTCTGTTAAAGTTCCTAGCTTGATTAACGATCTTGAAAGTTTGCTAAACTTTCCCGTCAAAGTTAGTGGGGACAAAACTCTACGAGTTAGGGATATTGCTGAAGTAAGAAGAACGTTTAAGGAAGCTACTGATATCGCGAGAATAAATGGCAAGCCTGCGGTTGTTTTAGAAGTTTCTAAAAGAACTGGGGAGAATATAATATCAACTGTAAATAGTGTTAAAGAAATTGTTGAGCAAGAAAAATTAGCTTGGCCTAGTAAGTTAGAATTAATCTATGGACAGGACGAATCCAATCAAATCATTACTATGATTGCTGATTTGGAAAACAACTTAATATTTGCCGCGATATTAGTAACTATAGTAGTGATCTTATCGGTTGGATACAAGCCTGCTTTATTAATCTCGCTCTCTATACCATTCTCATTTTTAGCTGGGATACTGGCTTTATATTTATCTGATCTTACTCTTAATATCGTTGTGTTATTCAGCCTTATTTTAACTGTGGGGATGATAGTGGATGATGCGATTGTAGTTAGTGAATATGCTGATCGGTTGATGATTAATGGTGTGCCTAAATCTCAAGCATTCATAGATTCTGCTAAAAGGATGCTATGGCCTATTGTAACTTCAACATTAGTAAAAATAGTGGTGTTCCTTCCATTATTGTTTTGGCCTGGAGTGGTAGGTCAATTTATGAAGTACATGCCCATTACAGTTATTGTTATTCTTTCAAACTCATTATTATTCGCTCTGTTTTTTCAACCTGCGCTGGGGCCTCTAATAGGTAAGCCAGAAGAGCAAGATCAAGAAAAACTTGATAGCTACCATGCTGCAGATACAGGAAAGCTAGAGGATGTGAAAGGATTGGCACATTTTTATTTGGGTGTGCTGAATAAAGTGCTTGATGCCCCAAAAACCTTTGTGACTTTTATCTTTAGTGCGTTATTTACTGTATATATAGCTTTCTTTATTTTTGGTACAGGTGTTGAATTTTTTCCGAAAATAGAGCCTGAAACAGTAATTCTTACTGTTCAATCTCCTGGCAACCTATCTCTTAATGAAAGGGATGAGATTATGAGAGAGATTGAAGATAAAGTTTTAGACATGAAAAATGAAGTGAAGATCTTTTACTCAAAATCAGGAAGATTTGAGAACAACTCTCAACTTCCAGAGGGTACTATAGGTACAATGCTTTTGGAGTTTATTGATTGGAAAGATAGAAGAAAAGCCAAATATATCGTTGATGAGATCGTTGATCGCTTAAAAAGCGTAAAAGGTGTCAAAATAGAAGTGACTGAAAATAGAGCCGGTCCACCACCTGAAAAACCCATTCAATTGAATATAACAGCTTTTAATTACGATTTAGTGCCTCCAGTAGCAGATAAAGTGTTACAAGCGCTGAACAATATGAAAGGTGTAGAGCATGTAGAAGATTCACGCTCTTCTGCTGCGATTGAATGGCAAATTGTAACAGATCGGGAGTTAGCAGCAAAATATGGTGTAGATATAAGTACTATTGGCAATACTATAAGGCTTATTACCAATGGAATGAAGATATCTTCATATCGACCTGAGGATGCAGATGATGAAGTGGATATACTTTTGAAATTTCCAGACGAATATAAAAATATAAGTACTCTTGATAATGTAAATATTGTTTCTGCTAACGGTGGTATCGTCCCTATTAGCAACTTTGTAACAAAGGTCGCAAAGCCTCAAGTTGGTAAAATAACAAGGACTAATAGAGAGAGAGTTGTAAAAATCAAAGCTGCAGTAGACTTCGCTGGAGGTCATCTAGTTGATGATAAAGTAAAAGAATTAAAAAATTTTATTGCCAGTTCTAATTTTGATCGAGGTGTGAAAATTTCTTTTAAAGGTGAGGATGAAGATCAAGCGGAGGCAGCTGGATTCTTAAAAGGAGCGTTTATGCTTGCCCTTGTTTTAATGTTTATGATTATGTTAATTCAATTTAATAATATTTATCATACAGTGATTATCATGAGTGCTGTATTTCTCTCTACTGTAGGAGTTTTAATAGGATTATTAATTACAGGTCAACCTTTCGGCATTGTTATGTGTGGAGTTGGGGTTATTGCACTTGCTGGGATTGTGCTGAATAATAATATCCTTTTCGTTGATACTTATCAGCTTTTACGAAGACAAAAAGTTCCAGTTAGAGAATCTATTCAGCGTGCCGGTATACAAAGATTACGTCCCATTTTGTTAACCGCTGCCACTGCTGTCTTAGGGTTGCTCCCGATGGTTTTCGGCTTGACGATTGATTTTATGAATCGCGAAATTACTTATGATGCGCCAGCAAGCCAATGGTGGAGGCAACTATCTGCATCAATTGCAGGTGGGTTAACATTCGCAACAATTTTAACGCTTTTCTTCACACCTTGTTTGCTTATGATAGGCAAGAGATTTGATCGGTATAAAGATTAATTAATGTTTGATATTTCAGCTCAGCAAAGACAAGCTTCGGATCCAAAGGCTAATGTATATGTATCTGCTTCAGCTGGAACAGGTAAAACTAAAGTTCTATGCGATAGGGTAATTAGATTGATGTTGGAGGGCTCAAAGGTTGGCAACGTACTTTGCCTAACTTTTACAAATGCAGCTGCTTGGGAAATGAAAGAAAGGATTGCAAGTAGGCTGAAGAACTGGTTGATGATATCAGACGAAGATTTGCAATCTCAGTTGAAAATGCTTGAAGGAATAGAGGTTAGCAATAATGTCCTAGATAAAGCAAGGACACTCTACGGAGCGTTTTTGGATGATTATGATTCTCTGAAGATACAGACTATCCACTCCCTTTGTAGTCAGATAATAAATAATACTCCGTCAGTTTTCAGTTCTGCACAAATTATTGATTCTGTTAAAAAAGAGAAATTAATAAAATTGGCAGTAAACTCGGCTTTAGAATCTACTGAAGATAGCGTGATAAATGCTCGAGGGAAGTTACAGGAATTTTATGATTACAATCAAATTATCAATTTGTTTGAAGGTGTTCTGAGCAAAAAAATAAAGTTTAGTAAGTGCATAGAAAATCCAATCAATGTGTTTGAGTTGTTTGGAGTTGAAAGAGGGGGGCAAATTGAGGATATGGAGGCAAAATTTTTTGCGTCCTTATCAAAAGATTTTATTAATTCAGTTAAAGCTCTGGCTAATTCTAAAATTAAGTTAGGAATTGAAGTGTTGAATGCTCTAAATCCTGTTGATTTTAAAAAGTATAAAAATTGTTTTTATACTAAAGAAGGGTCTCCTAGAAAAACATTGTTGAATATTAAGCAAGAGCAGCAATTCCCACATCTTAGGAAATTAATAGTAGAGGAAACAGAAAGGATCGCAAATTTTGAAGAAGCCAAAAATGCATTAATTTCTGCAGAAATGCATGAGGCTTTCTTTGTATTCATGAAATTTGCGTTTGAGCATTATGAAAATTTAAAAAGTCGTGCCGCGTTTTTAGAATATGATGATTTATTGCTTGGAACCATAGAGTTATTAAGAGGAGAGCAATCTAACAACGTTTTGCTTAAACTAGACTATGTCATAGATCATATTCTTGTTGATGAAGCTCAGGATTTAAGCGAGCTACAATGGGAGATTGTTAAGGTTCTATCGGAAGAGTTTTTTTCAGGTGAGAGTTTAAGAAATGAAAACAGGACTATATTTATTGTGGGCGACTACAAGCAGTCGATTTATAGTTTCCAAGGAGCCAATCCAGATTTATTTCTCAGTATAAAAGAGTATTTTTCAGATAAAGTTAAGCAAGCGCAGAAAATTTGGAGAGAGATTGAGATATCAACTTCTTTTAGAACTACTGCCCCAGTGCTAAACTTAGTTGATAAAATTTTTAATAATCCAGAGTACAAGAGTGCTTTGGGAGCAGATGCTGATATATCTCATACTCCATTTCGAAAGGGTGATGGTTTTACTGCAGCTATTCCTTTAGCCCTCAAGCAGTTAAAAACTAAACAACAAGGTTGGAAAATACCAAGTCTTGATGAAGAAATAAATGATCCTAAACAAGTAATAGCAAATTCTATTGCAAATGAAATTCACTCTTGGTTGAGTAAAGGTAGAAGATTATTGGGGCATAATAGAGTTATTCAACCAAAAGATATTTTAATTTTGGTTAGAAAACGGGGGGCTATAGTTGGCTATATAATTAACTCATTAAAGAAATTGGGTATACCTGTCTCTGATCCAGACACGATGAGCTTATTAGATAGTATTGTAATACGAGATTTACTATCCGCTTTAAAATTCATTTTATTGCCGCAAGATGATCTGAATTTAGCTTGTTTATTAAAATCTCCTTTTTTTAACATCACTGAAGACGAGTTGTATGAGTTATGTAGCCTTAGAGAGGAGAAGACTTTATGGGATGAAATAATTCATAAGAAACAAGATTTAAGAGAGTCGTTGCAGCACATTATCAGCCTATATCACAACAATAATTTTCAAGATATGTGCATAGAATTGGTTGAGTTGGCGCGAGTTAAGTTTAGGACTCGCTTTGGCTATAAGGCAACAAACATGCTAAATAAATTTTTAAATGTAGTGGAAGATTTCTGTAACATAGAAATCCCTGCATTACAAAATTTTGTAGAGCGTTTTGAGAAGTCAGAAATATATGTTAAAACTTCTCCGATGCACTCCGATGATAGAGTGCGGATCATGACGGCGCATGCATCAAAAGGCTTACAAGCGCCTATAGTGATATTGGCTGATGCGGCATCCACAGAAAACTCTCCCCATGAAAATATTTTTTGGCATGGAGATCAAATTTATTTTAGTTCTTATGCTGAGTATGATACCCGTTTTCTAAAGACACTTAAAGAGCTTAGAAAGCAAGAAGATAGAGAAGAGAGCCTAAGGTTGCTATACGTTGCAATGACAAGAGCAGAAGATGAGATTTATGTTGCCGGTTGGGAAAGTAGAAATCAGGATTCAAGTTGGTTTTCAATCCTAGAAAAAAATATGGAAATGATGGATGCGAATAGTGCTTACACATATTGCGAGAAACTACCTTCTAATAGATTAGTAGAAGAGCCTCCGACGTTTTTATTTAGTGAAGTTAAATTGCCATCAAAATTACAAAAAACTATAAGTGCTACAAGGAAAGTAAGTGCTGAATCAGATGCATTGATGAGAGGCAAAAAGATCCATGAACTCTTAATGATGGTATCTAAGTTGAATAGAGATCAACGTATTAAATTCTTAAATAATTATGAGAACATGGAGTATGCAAAGGTAGTTGCCGATGTGATGCAAAAATTCCCGCATCTGTTTGAGGATGGTGTGCTTACAGAGTTCCCTATTATGGGGGTTCTGGACGGTCACAAGATTAGTGTGAGAATAGATAAATTAGCTATTAGCGAATTAAAAATCCAAGTTGTCGATTTTAAAACTAGTAAGTTGGAAGGGAAGTTGAGTGAAGCATATCAGAACCAGTTAACGTTCTATAAAAAAATACTTGGTGAAAAATGGAAAAATAAAGAAGTTTCTACGTATATAGTCTGGGTAGATGATTTATCTCTTCAAGAAGTAATGTAAAATTATCTTTAACTTTATTTTTTATATTATATTCTATTTACAAGCCAAACGGCTTGTAAATTAACAACTTAGGAGAATATAGATGAAAAAAACAATTATGGCTTGCGCATTAGGCATGGCTGTATCTAGCATTGCTATCGCTGCAGAAACAACGCCAGCACCAACACCAGCAACACCTGCAGCTCCAGCTGCTGACATGATGACAAAACCTGATATGGAAAAATGTTATGGCATAGTTAAAGCTGGGCAAAATGATTGTGCAGCAATGGGTCATTCTTGCGCTGGAAAAGCTGCAAAAGATGGTGGTGGAGAATGGGTTTTCACTCCAAAAGGACTATGTGCAAAATTAGTTAATGGGACAACAACTGCTCCTGCTGCTTAATGTTACACAATAATTTAAGGCCTACTAACGTTGGTGTAGGCCTTCGTAAACCTCACTATAAAATTATTTCTGAAACAAAGCCTAATCTGCAATTCTTAGAAGTACATTCTGAAAATTATTTTGGATTTGGGCCAGAGGTTGATCTTCTAAAAGAAATAGCAAAAATTTATCCAATAAGTTTGCACGGTGTAGGTTTGTCTTTGGGTTCTGCAGACGGCATTCAACTGACGCATTTAAAGCATCTAAAGAGGCTGATAGAAATTATAAATCCCATATTCGTTTCAGATCATGTATCTTGGTCTTTAACAGGAAATGCCCATTTGAACGATCTATTACCATTGCCTTATAACCAGGAAAGTCTTGAAGTGGTTTGTGAAAATGTTAGTAGTACGCAAGATTTTTTAGGTAGGCAGCTTTTTATAGAAAATCCTTCTACATACCTGTCTTTCAAAGATGATATGCCAGAGCAAGAATTTATAATGAAAATTGTTGAACGTTGTGAATGTAAGGTGCTGCTTGATATCAATAATATCTATGTAAATTCTAAAAATCACAATTTTGATGCGTACAATTATATTAGCAGTTTTTCTCAAGATTTGGTTGGCGAATTACACTTGGCAGGGCATTCAGTAAACAATATTGAAGGTAAAGAAATTCGTATTGATACACATGATAGTTCGATTACAGATGATGTATGGGATTTATACGAATTTGCGACTAAACATTTGGGTATAAAGCCAACTTTAATTGAGTGGGATCAGAGTATTCCTGAATTCAAGGTGTTACATGCAGAAGCAAAAAAAGCTGTTAAAATACAAAGCATCGTTGAGGTAAGAGATGCTGCTTAGATTTCAAAATAATTTTTTAGACTATGCATTGGATCATAGTAATGGTAACGAGTTGAGAGAGCTAATTACTGCAGGAGAAATATCCGCAAAATCAAGGCTCAATATATACAAGAATACCATTTACCAAAACCTTACAAATGCACTCAAGATAGCTTATCCAAAATTAGTTGTGCTGGTAGGAGAAGAATTCTTTGAATTTTTGGTGCATGAGTATATCAAAGAAGCGCTTCCTGCAAGTGGTGTGCTTTTAGAGTATGGAAATAATTTTGGTGAATTCATGGAGAATTTTCCTTCATTACAAGAGTATAAATATACTTGTGATTTAGCTAAGTTTGAATGGTTGCATCATGAGTGTCATCACGCAATTGAGGAGAAGGCAATAACCCTTTTGGATATTGCGAAGGCGCTGGAACAAGATGCAGATTACATCCCATCAATGAAGAGTTGTGTCAGATTTTTTCACTCTAAATTTCCAGTACTACAAATTTGGGAAATGTGTGAAAATAATCTAGAGCAAAAATTGGAAGACAAAGAGTCATTTTTGATGGTTAATAAAATAGATCAGGTTGTAAAAATAACTGAGTTAGATAGGGTAGAATATAATTTTATTTCCTCGTTCCCCAATATTGAGGGTGTGAGCGAAATACAGGCCGCTGAGTTTATAAAGAAATTTTGCGAACTAAAAGTGTTCAAATT
>CAZVFD010000015.1:21545-31264 GCA_964625465.1 uncultured Candidatus Midichloriaceae bacterium
ATGAAAAGTTTTTTGAAAATATTCAGAAATACTTGGAACCTATTTATGCCTTAACCTTGAGAATATACTTATTCAATGAATTTTTTTGGTCAGGCTGGCTGAAAGTAAAAGACATATATAATGGGCAGTGGGATAGGGTGGTTTTTCTATTTGCAGAGGAATATAAAGTTCCAGTAATATCCCCCTCGCTCGCTGCGGCATTAGGTACTTTTAATGAAATTGTCTTTCCTATTTTATTAATTTTGGGTTTGCTGGGAAGGTTTTCAGCTCTTGCATTATTTATGACAGCATTGCTTATTGAATTGACCTATCAACATAATGTTGATCATGTACTTTGGATGACTATGTCTGTATTTATTGTGTTTAGAGGTTGTGGGTGGGTTTCTATTGATTACTTAATTCATAAAAAATTTGGAAATCAAAAGTGATAAATTTCTAAAAGGTAAAATAGATGCATGAGTCCAAGATAACTACAGTACAGAATATTCTCCCAGCAAGTGAATACTCGTCATTGATTCGTGCTTTGAATCGTGGAATATATCTGGATACAGAAATCATAGAGATTGTGATGAGTCGTCCAACGATTGATTTCATAAAGTTGAATGAAGTTATGGGTACTTTTTATGAAGAGATTGTAAAACGTGCTAATCAAAACTTATTTTCTTTGTTCACAGGAGCTGCGTCTTCTGAAAGAGTATGCCGTTTAATAGATGGTAATTTTTATAGCCTAAGCAACGAACTCCTGAGTACATTGATAGTTAATGTCGGACATGTGAACCCTGCAGGGCTAGCTGGGATTATTGCTAAATCCAGAGATTATTCTGGTAGAACTGCTTTCTTCTATGCAGATCATCCGCAAGACCGAATGAGGATAAAAATGCTTATACAGATTTTTGGAAGGAGAGCCCCTGGAGGCGCGGATTTTACTGATAGTTTACTAGAATGTTTGGCAGTAAAAGCGGGCAATTTTGGTACGGCGTTTGAGTGGATAAGAGGTCGAAGCTCTTTTGTTTTGAATGAAATTTTGGATGTCTTAGGTGATAACAAGATTGGACTTAAAAAGTTTGCAGAAGCTTATATACTCTATTTTTTACAAGTCGGGACTGATGAGGATTTTGCTAAATTTATAAAAAAACTAGAACTCTATCCCGACGTTCTTGCTGGCATCTTAAATTATAAAAATCAAGGCACTTCAATACTGCTTGAAATTGCCGTTAGCAGAGCAGATGTTGGAAAAGTTAGTGTATTAGCTCCTCATTATGCCAGAGAAGATAGACATAGATTACTAAGTCCTGAAATTAGTTTTAGTATGGAAAGTGCTCTTAAGAAACAGACAGTTGTTAGGGTTATGGCATCGACAGCGGTCTCCCATTGCTATAGCGCAACTGTAGCTGTTATAAGTGCTCCTAGCTCACTCTTTGCTTGGGCAACAACACCAAAACCGAACGACAAGGGAAATAATTTAGAGAGATAAAACAATTTAAATTTTATTCAGCAGATCATCAATTTTCTTTGCGTTATCAGCTGTTTCGTCAATGACGAAACGTAATTCTGGTGAGAAGCGCATATTGATTTTAGAAGTTACTAACTTTCGAATCTGTGGCGCAATATCGTTGAACAATTTTAATAGATTTTTCTTATCTGAATCAGTTGGGAAAATTAAGAATGCAGTCGCTATTTTTAGATCACGACTGATTCTAACTTCAGATACAGTAATCATTATATTTTCAAAAAAAGGATGCGCTAATTCTCCTCTAATCAATATTTCTGCAATGGCTGCGCGAATCGACTGGGCAGTTTGCAGCTGTCTTGCAGATGGAGCTTGAGCATATCTTATTACCATAAAACTACCTCTTAAAGTGTGCGGCTTTCCTCGGTCACCTCGAATGCTTCGAAACGATCACCTTTTTTGATATCTTCGTAGTTTTCAAACGTTACACCACACTCAAAACCTGCTGCTACTTCTTTAGCATCATCTTTGAAGCGTTTTAAAGCTTTAAGTTTGCCTTGATATATTACTACCTGATCTCTAATTAATCTTACGTGAGAGTTACGTTTGATTGTGCCCTCTGTAACATAACAACCTGCAACCTTGCCAAATTTAGTAACGTTAAATACTTCACGAATTTCAGCGTAACCTGTGGTTGTTTCTTTGATGGTAGGAGATAGCATTCCACCCATAGCGGCTTTAACTTCATCCACTAGGTTGTAGATGATTGAGTAGTATTTAATATCAACGCCTAAGACTTTTGACAATTCCCTAGCTTGTGTGCTTGCACGAACGTTAAAGCCAATTACAAAAGCATTTGAAGCGCTTGCAAGTGTAATGTCTGATTCTGTAATGCCGCCAACCGCAGAGTGAAGAATACGAACACCGATTTCGTCTGTATTAAGTCTCTCTAGGCTGCTACAGATGGCTTCAACTGAACCTTGTACGTCTGCTTTAACGATTACAGGAAGTTCTTTTGCTCCTTCAGATTTAGCTTTGCTGAACATCTGTTCAAGTGTTAACTGTTTAGACGCAACGATACGTTTTTGACGTTCTCTAATCTGACGGAATGATACTAGATCCTTTGCTGATCTCTCATCTTTGGTAACAATAAATTCATCACCCGCAACTGGAGCTTGGTCTAAACCAAGAATTTCAATAGGAGATGATGGGAGAGCTTCTGCAACAGATTTTCCTTTGTCGTTTATTAGGGCTCTGATTTTTCCAGATGCACTACCAGCAACAACCATATCTCCAACTTTTAGTGTGCCTTTTTGAACTAAAAGAGTCGCGACTGGGCCACGACCTTTATCAACTTTAGATTCAACAACTGCACCTTCTGCAAGGCGATTTGGATTAGCTTTTAGTTCGAGCATTTCGGCTTGTAACAATATGGATTCTTCTAGTTTTTCCAAATTCAATTTTTGTTTGGCAGACACTTCAATACACATTATATCGCCACCCATATCTTCAGGGACTAAGTCATGCGAAAGAAGTTCTTGTTTTACGCGAGTCGGATTCGCTTCAGGCTTATCAATTTTATTTATCGCTACAATTATTGGAACCTTCGCTGCCTTCGCATGGCTTATAGCTTCTATAGTTTGTTGCATTATTCCATCATCTGCTGCTACAACTAACACTACGATATCAGTTACTTGTGCGCCGCGCATTCTCATTGCAGTAAATGCTTCGTGGCCAGGAGTATCCAAGAAAGTGATAACTTTGCCGTTGTGCATTTTTACTTGGTAAGCACCAATGTGCTGAGTAATACCTCCAGCTTCCCCAGCTGCAACGTCAGTCTGACGGAGTGCGTCAAGCAACGATGTTTTCCCGTGGTCAACGTGGCCCATCACTGTAACCACTGGTGGGCGAGACTGTAGTGACTCTGTTGTATCTTCAATTTTTTGTACTAGAGTTGATTCAATTTCAGCTTCGGTTACTCTCTTAATTTTATGACCTAGCTCATGAATTACTAATTCGGCAGTATCAGCATCGATGGTTTGATTCACAGTAACCATCATACCCATTTTCATTAATGTCTTCACAACATCTGCACTTTTTTCTGCCATACGGTTAGCTAGTTCTTGTACGGTCATAACATCAGGAACGCTTACTTCGCGTACCATTTTTTCAGAAGATTTTTGTTGGTTTTGATTTTCAAATTTTCTTCTAGCTTTGTCGCGTGCACGCATGATAGAAGCTTGGCTTCTGCGTCTTATAGGTCCTGCTCCGCTTTCTTCGTCCATCATCATAACTTGAGCTACAGAAAGCTTTCTACCAGCCTTTCTATCATCTCCGCCTTTCTTAGATGCAGCTGCCTCAGCTTCTTCTCTGAATTTTAATTCTTTGGGTTTTACAGGTTTGCTTTTGGTTAAATCAGGTTTTACTGGCGCTTCTAGTACTCCAGTTTCAGCAACAGGTTTTTCTGGCTTGTAAAGGTCATCCAAGTTTCTAACCTTGTTTTTACCATTGCCAAGAACCTCATGTAGGCCGCGAATTTGCCTAGGCTGTTCGGAAATTTCAGCCTGAGTTCCAGAATCTGTGGTGTTTTCATCCAATGTTATCTGTTCAGAAGCAGCCTGAATATCTGCTCCCAAAGCTTCAGGTTCATCTGGTGCTTGAATTGAAGCCGCTGTTCTTTGAGATTTGAATTTCTCAGCCATTCTCAAAGCCTGAAGTCTTTTCTCTTTTTCGCTCTCAGTTAAAAAAGATCCGCCTGCGTGAGATGGCTGCATGTTAGGTTCGATTGTTACCTTTTTGTTTCCACGCGATTTTGTAACCACTACAACTTTGCCCTTTGATGCAGTTCTGCTCTGGGTTTGAGGTGAGGTAGAAGGTGACTTTGGGGCAATGGTCAACTTCTCAGAAGGAGTTCCCTTGCTTATTCCAAGAGTTCCTTGCTTGATTCCTAAAGTTAGTTTTTTATCTTTATCAGTCACTTTTCAACCTCAACATGTTTGTAGCATTTTATCATTGTGTGTTTTAACTCACAATAATACTTTATTTATTAAAATATGTAGCATTACGTGCTGCCATAATCATTTTGTCAATTTGCGCTTCTTCAAGACCTGAATCTGAAACTTTTTCGATAAACTCATCTCTAGCAAGGTCAGCGAAATCATTTATATTTCTTACTCCTGCAGAGTATAATTTACTAGCAACTTCTTCTGTCATTCCACTGATTGCAAGTAAGTTTTTATCAAGTCTAGAGGCACTAACTTCTATCGGCACCACTGGAGCTTGAGCTGCATCATCATGAGTCTCTGCGTATGAGATTGCACGGTTGATTAATTCAGCTGCTATTCCTTCATCTAGCCCTTCGATCGCTCCGATTTCAGCTACTCCTGCATCTATTAGATCTTGAATAGATGTAAAGCCTTCTGATGCAAGAAGCTGAGCGAGTATTTCTTCAACATCCAGTGCTTCCATGAATTTCTTGGTAATAGCTGAGAACTCATCTGTTCTACGCTTAGATTCTGATTGCTCAGTAAGAACATCGATTTGCCATCCAATTAACTTAGAGGCGAGTCTAACGTTCTGGCCTCGTTTGCCGATTGCAATACTTAGTTGCTCATCAGGCACAACGATCTCAATACGTCTTTTGTCTTCATCGATAATTACTTTTGAAACTTCAGCAGGTGATAAAGCATTTACAACCATTGTAGCTGGATCAGATGACCACTGAATGATGTCGATTTTTTCACCGCTTAATTCATTAATAACCGCTTGTACTCTTGCCCCTCTCATGCCCACGCAAGATCCTACTGGATCAATTGAGCTGTCGGATGAGAATACGGCGATTTTGGCTCTAGAGCCTGGATCACGAGCGATTGCTTTGATTTCAATTACGCGATCATAAATCTCTGGAACTTCTTGTGCGAACAATGCTGCTAAAAATTCGCTATGTGTTCTTGATAGTTGAATTTGGTGGCTTTTATTTTCTTTGTTCACCTCGAATAAATAAGCGCGAATTCTTTCGCCCTGTTTTACTCTTTCATTGCGAATCATGAATTCGCGTCTTAGCATACCTTCAGCGCTGCCAAGTTTAACAATTGCATTGCCGTATTCAACTTTCTCAACGATTCCGCTAACAATTTGCCCAACTTTATCTTTGAATTCCTCAAATTGTTTATTTCTTTCAATCTCACGAACCCTGTATGTAATAACTTGCTTCGCAGATTGGGCAGCTACTCTACCTAAATCAATTGGAGGGAGTGGTTCAGAAATAATGTCGCCGATCTCAGCATCAGATTTTTTAATTTTAGCGTCTTTAAGAGAGATAGTGTTCATCTCTTTCAAATACCTAGCTTGAGGATCCATAGGTTCTAAGTTTTGCTGTGTCTCATCCTCTACAACCACTTCTTCATTAGGATCAATTACACGCATCTCTCTGAATAGTCTAACTTCACCAGTTTTACGATCGATTTCCGCTCTTACTGAATGCTCATGACCATATTTTCTGCGTGCCGCAACGCGGATAGCTTCTTCCAATGCTTTGATTACTTCTTCTTTAGCGATACCTTTTTCTCTCGCTACAGCATCTGCTATTTGTATTAATTCAGTGCTTCCAAATGATGAATCAAATCTAGGTTGTACTGCCATCTTTATCTCCTGCGTTTTGGTTTAAATTTGTTGTTCTTTTTTTCTTCAAAAATCAAATGTGCATCTGACACGTTTGAGAAAGGAAAGTCAAAGATCTCCTTGGTATCTCTATCCTCAAATGCAAATGTCTCATCCTTAACTTCCTTAATGGTGCCAGTAAAATTTCTTTGTCCATTATGGCTGATCTTTAAAGTTACTTTAGAAGGAATTCCAGCGTACTTGCTAAAATCCTTTGCTCTAGTTAAAGGCCTGTTTAAGCCTGCTGAACTTACTTCTAAAACGTATTCTTGCTCTATTGGATCTTCTACATCAAGAAGTACAGAAATGTGCTTGCTTACTTTTTCGCAATCATCAACATTTAGCGCCGAGTCATCTTGTCGATCTAGCATAATTTGAAGGTGCTTGTGTTTTGAGCCGCCCCCAACTCTAATACGGACGACATCATACCCCATATTGACTATCGAAGGTTCTATTATTTCTAGTAGCTTTGCTTCTAATTGTGTTTGATAAACATTCATTAGCTTCATCCAAAATAAAAGGTGGGCACTGCCCACCTAAAAAAACTTGAGGTTACTATAGTCTGTTTAATCGAATCATGCAAGTGTTTTCATGATTAACTTTAAAACCCAAGTCGTACCCAAAAAAACTAAAAGACTAGCTAGCCATAATCCAATGAACCAAAGGATTTGAGAGCGCTTTTTATTTATACAAGCTTTCATGTGAAACTTTCCCTCTAAATACATAATAGTTATATGCAGTATAAATTAAAATAATTGGTAATATTCCAACGACTCCAATTATGGAAATTTCAATAGATTCGCGTGCTGCTAAACATTCCCATATAGTTAATGAATGAGGTACTATCCATGGAAAAATGCTGATGGCTAAACCTATATATCCCAAGAGAAACATTATAATACTGAAAGTAAAAGGATAGTAATCTTTTGTTGGTTTGAAATTGTCATATACGAGAAATATAGACACAAAAAATGTAACTAAAGGGATGGGTGCAAGATAATAAAAATTCGGTAAAGTAAACCATCTATCGAAAATTTCAGGATTCTCGAACGGTAGGTATATACTCACAACAAACATGAAAAATAAGACCGCAAATGTTGCATAGTTGGAGATTTTTCTACCCCAATCATGAATTTTGCCCGTGGTTTTCATGACTAGCCAGCCGCTACCAAGTAATGTGTATCCTGCAACTATTGCCGCGCCAACTATTAGACAGAATGGATTAAGCCAGTCCATTGAGCTGCCGATAAATTTTCCTTTTTCAACACTAAACCCTTGTATAAATTCTCCCAAAATTACACCTTGAAAAAAACTTGCGCAAAGAGAGCCGTAGTGAAAACAATTAATCCAGAATTTTTTTTGTGAAGAAGTTGATTTAAAAATAAACTCGAAAGCTACTCCTCTTAAAATTAGTCCTAATAACATAAATATTATTGGCAAATAAAGAGCCTGCATGATTATTGCATAAGCAACAGGGAAGCCGATTAATAAGCCGCCACCACCAAGAATTAGCCATGTTTCATTACCATCCCAAAATGGGGCGATGGAATTTATCATTCTAGTTTGATCTTTTTCATCTTTTGCAAATTTAGTTAGAATGCCAATTCCTAAATCAAAACCATCAAGAATTACGTACATGATTATTGCTAGAGCCAAGATTCCTGACCAGATAATTGCGAGATCTACGTTTTGTAAAAAATCCATACTACCTCTTAAAAATATTAATTAGCGGTTGTGGCTTGGTAAAGCTATGCGAGCCGAAAATTTCCAAATCTTCTTTTGGCCCTTTCTCGACTAATTTGAACAAATAGTATAACCCAGCACCAAAAACAAGAGTGTAAATTGCTATAAAACAACCAAGTGAAATGGCGGATTGAATATGATTTATTGATGGTGAAATTGCATCTTTAGTTTTTAATATTCCATATATTATATAAGGCTGTCTTCCAACTTCAGTTACAATCCATCCGCTTAATAAAGCGATGAATCCTGCTGGAGCCATTAATCTACAGAACTGAAGATAGTAACGGTTTGTAAATAAGGTTTTTCTGTATAAAAGTAATAACCCAAGTGCAGCGGTAAGGAGCATCAGCATGCCTATGCCAACCATTATTCGGAAAGCAAAAAATACCGTAGCGACAGGAGGACGCTCTGATTTATCCCAATGTTTTAGGCCTTTTACTTCGCCATCTAAATCGTGAGTGAGAATTAGGCTGGCAAGTTTTGGAATTTCTATCGCATATTTTGTTGTTTCTGTTTCAGAGTCAGGTAAGCCAAAAAGTTTTAGGCCTGCGCCTCTTTCAGTATCCCAAAGTCCTTCCATTGCAGAAACTTTTACAGGCTGATGTTTTAAAGTATTTAATCCATGCATGTCGCCCATTATAATTTGAGTAGGTGCAGCTAGAATTACCATGCTTAGCGCCATTATCATCATAACTTTGGATTCATTAACGAATTTTTTACGCAATATATAATAAGCACCAGTACCAAGAACTACAAATGCTGTTGTTAAATAGCAAGCGAGTATCATATGTGTAAATCTATATGGGAACGATGGGTTGAAAACAATGTCTGCCCAGCTTACAGGAAATAAAATCCCATTTTCATCAATGCGAATACCTTGAGGTGTGTGCATCCAACTATTTGCAGATAAAATCCAAAATGCGGAAATTAAAGTGCCAACGGCGACAATTACTGTAGAAGCAAAGTGCATATTTTTACTGACGCGGCCAATACCAAATAGCATTATTCCTAAGAACGACGCCTCTAAAAAGAATGCAGTGAGAACTTCGTAACCTAGTAATGGCCCCAAGATATTTCCCGCGCGAATTGATAGTTCTGCCCAGTTTGTGCCGAATTGATAAGACATTACAATTCCTGATACTACTCCAAATGCAAAGCTGAGTGCAAAAATCTTGACCCAGAATTTATAGAGATTTAGAAAAAGTTTTTTATTTGTATATAAGTACAATCCTTCGAGTACTGCTAAAAAACTTGCTAGTCCTATTGTGAAAGCTGGAAAAATTATATGGAAAGAAATTGTGAATGCAAATTGTATTCTTGAAAGAATTAGCGTTAACGCGTGCGCGTCCATTTGGCTACCTGAATACTTGATTTATGGCCATTCTAACATGATGGCTTGAAGAGTAGAAGTAAATCTTGCTAAAAAGGGTTATAATTACTGCTTTGAAAAGAAGACTCTACCTGAGTCAAAATAGTGGTTATCTTTCGTTAGAAGGGGTTTGCTTATTGCTAACAGCCGTTTGCTGAGCCTTAAAAGCGTTTGAGGAGTCAATACCATAGATCACCCCAACGGCCAGAGGAGCTAGTATCATAGGAGGATAGCCTACGCAAGCTGCTGTAATCATAGGAGTTGCTAACGCGCCAAGTGTAGTAGAAGCGGTTTTTAACGCTACAGTTGCTGGAACGCTGCCTAGGTCAGCATCTTTTGTTGCTTTATATCCAGCAAATGCGCCAACAGCTGCAGAGATGCCTAGAAATGCATTAACTCCAACATCATGCCTATGCCAGAACTGTCTAGCTGCCTGTAAAAAAGATTTTGGGGCTGACACCTGACTTTAACTAAGTTAGGATGTTGGCATGTATATAA
>CAZVFD010000016.1:0-6581 GCA_964625465.1 uncultured Candidatus Midichloriaceae bacterium
TTGTAGTATTTGTTATTACAATGTCGTGTCTTCGGATCTTTATTATATTTATCACACATTGCTTGAAATGATTTGCCCTTCTCATACTCTGAACTTGCGCTATGCGATGTCACATACATAAATTGCGCACGATTTTTTTTGAGCATTTCAAACAATTGTGTAAAACTAGCTTTACCATATTCCATAGCATTGCAGCTGTTAGTATGAGTTAAAAGCCTAATATCATCAGAATTTAATAATGCTAATGATCCAATAGTAACCAGTCTTTTTCTACATCCCATCATCACTTGATTAGAAAATATCACTTCTCTTTTTGATTCAGGTTTAATTTCTAAATATTGTTGTAAACTACAGTAACCTTTCCTTAGCGCTTCATTCACAATAGGATTTAATAACAACCTTCTAAAATCTTGATATGTTTCATCATATAACTTAGATAGCCGCGATCTATCACCAATATCTCTTTGGTAAGTATTATAAATAATCTGGCCTATTTGAATAATTTTATCACTACTCCATTTTCGTAGGTCTTCTGGTAAAATAAATCTTGCACGCAAACATTCCCGAACATCATCTTGAAAGATAATACCACATTTCATGTCTCGATTTTTTAAGCAGTCCTGGAGAAATTCTCTATCTTCTTTGGCCTTAAAAATTTCAAACATCTCAATTTTATCTGGGGTGCCAAAATATAACTTCATGATGTTTTTAGACAACTTGCTAAGCTCAAGAATACCCAAAGCCCCATTAAGAAATTTATGCAAAAAGTTTATTTCTTCTGCTGTGTATAATTTTCTATGAAGAAATCCGACGATACCTGGTATAGATCTTATTGTGCTTAATATCGCATTACTAGTTCGAATATCTAGCCCACTGCTTACTAGATTAATCACTTGGGAAAGTATTAACTTAATTATTTCATTTGAATACGGTCTTAGCGTCATCAAATCACATAAAAATCTTCTTAGTATTCCTGGTTTTCTATATATATCAATCATTGTATCATTATTAGAATCAATGATTTCTTTAATTCTTTCTAATTGATCTTTAATTCTTGATTCATAATCAACCACTTCTTGCTCATGAACATCCTCAAGATCTAAATGTAGTTTGCGCGCATTAAATAAATAGAAATTTATAGTCTCATAGATTGCTCCCCTAGCCATTTCTAAATCAGCTAATTCTTGCTCCGTTTTCGCCCTGAGCTTAACCTGCGTCCACTTTAAATCAGATTGAGATTTTGCATTCACAACACTTCTAAATTGCTCTAATTGGTTGTTACGAGCTTCTGGAATTAAATTAACAACCTCAGCTATAAATTTTTTACTTATTGCTGTCACCTCATTCTTTATCTCTGCTATAGGATTTTTAGAGAGTTTTAGCCATTTTGCGTAATCAAAAAACTCAAAATTCCCCGAAACAATATCGGCATAATAAAGCAAGCTTTCTTTCGAGACTGCAACATTATCGATTTTGTCTATGAACGATATTATAGCACTAAATTCGCAAGGCTGTTTTTTAATAAGATTGTGTAATTCCAATATTACTAATTGCCCATACTCTGAATCAATTAAACTTCCTAAAATATCATTCCCATATTTCAAGATTTCATCATAAGTAGTTTCGGTCAAAGTAGTTTGTTCCGCCTTATATCTTAGAACAAGTTTTTCAACTAGCTGGCTATTTTGATTCTCTTCGACAACGCTTGATTTTTGTTCTTCTAGGCGTCTTTCTAATTGCGCGACCTCCCTATTAATTAACTCCTTGATTGGATTTGTAAGCGGCTCTCTATTCAATAATCTGAGTATATAATCTATTTTACTCCTATAATCCTGCTTAAAATTATCAGGCCAAGCTTCGATTTTCGCTAAAATTTCTTCTTTCATCTATTTTCTTAATATACACTCTCTATAAAAAGTATTATAATAGGCAAAAAGTTAATATCAAACATGTTTAAATCACTACGCATAAGTAATGAGCTTCAAGGGATTGCCATAATGGTTCTTACCTGCTTCTGCTTTGCATGTGTTAACGTATCAATTAGGCCTTTAACCAAAATTTTTGACCCTATGGTTTTGGTTTCTTATCGCAGCCTCTTCTGTATGATATTAGTTTTACCAATTGTACTGCTGCAAGCCCACAAACAACCCTTACCAAAGTTTTCACAAACCAATTATCTTAAAGGCTTCGTTGATTTTATTAGCATCCCTGCTTGGACAATTGCAATACATAACATGAAAATTGGCGAAACTGTAGCATTAAGCTTTATAACTCCCCTTTTATCCGCAATTTTGGCAATTATTTTTCTTAAAGACCGCCTTGATAGAAGAAGATGGACAGCGCTAATAATTGGCTTTACGGGAGCATATATAGTTATGAACCCAAACAGCGATAACTATAATTCATATGCACTGTATGCGCTTTTCAGTTGCCTATGCTGGGCAGCAGCCAATGTAATGGCAAAGCAACTCACTAATGAAAAGCAACATCCTGCCATTATTGTGCTTTATGGTAATATCATTATCTTTGCTCTTTCTTTACCATTTTTATATCAGCATGGCAGAATGATAAATTTCGAGGAATTTATTATGTTACTTACCATGTCATTTTTTGCATGTTCAGGACACTTTTGCTTAGCTTGGGCTTATACCAAAACCAAAATGAGCAATTTACTTGCAATTGACTATACCCGCTTAATTTTCTCTACATTGTTAGGATTTACATTTTTTGGTGAGATCGTTGGCATCAATACTATGCTAGGCACTGCAATTATTCTTGCTAGCTCAATTTATTTAGCAACTTCGCAAAAACACGACTCGGCAATCAAGGTTAGAAGCTAAAAGCTTGATTTCATTCTAGTTAATCGCTAACGTTGATTTATAAGATAAGGTCTCATTATGAAATTTTTGAATTTATTATGGCTTGGCTATAGGAATTTTTTTAGCCATATCAGCATCTTTTTTGTATACACTTTGCTTTCCTATTTTGTATGGCTTTTGATTATTGGGGTTTTAGACTTTGAATTTAAATTTGATGCTAATAAGTTTTCTATAGATTCTTTATCAATAAACTTAGCATCAATGATTTATTACTTTGAACTGTGGATGTTTCTTTACCTAATGTATGTACTTAACACAGCATATATAACCTTCGTGAGCTTTGAAAAAAGAAGTCTGCGGATTTTTAGCAAGATTTTTTATTTCATCAAATTTTGCTTTAAAAGCCTGCCAAGACTGATAACTACCTTCTTCGCAAAGCCCACTCTTTTCGCTAGTTTATTTCTCTTTCCTATTCTTCTATTAGCTGTGTGCTCATTTTTTATGAACTTTTACGATGTCAGCAAGCCGGTCGCAGAATCGATACTTACTCTCATTACCTTTCCAGCATTTGGCTTATGTATGGTTTTATTCGTACATTACTACTTAAGACTTTCCCTAGTTGAATATTCAGTTCTAATCAATAAATGTAGCTTTAAAGAAGCTTATGAGATAAGCGTAATTGGTGTTGATGGTTATAAGTTAGATATTTTTATTTGCATGATCATCAATCTTGCACTAAGCGCCGCAATTTTCACTAGTGAATCGGCGATGCTGATTCCTCCACATGAGTTACTAAAAGATCTGGATACCGAAAACCTGTTTGACTTAGGTACAAATATAGTTTTGTTTAAAGCTTTTTTCTATTTCAACATTCCGTTTATTCCACTTTGGGCAACATACATTTCTAATTGCCAAGTATTCAAAAAATACTCATATAGAAACGATGAAGAGTCAGCTGTGAAAGCTTGGGAAAACTCGTATTAAACATTTTCAATATGTCTCTTGACCAAAGATTAGGTAAATGCTCAACCTAAACAAACTCAAAATTACTAGGTACAATCAAAGCTCCGCTGTTATCAACGCACATTTTATTAAAAAACTCAGGGAATTCTTTAGATATATTATCTTGTTCTTCAGTAGTAAGAACCAAACCTCTATCTAACAAATTGTCTAGCACATTAGTATTTTTGTAATATACCAAGCCTGCTATTAATCTTCCTACATAATCATTCCCATCTTCAGATGTCACTCTTTCAGACAAGTCTAACCTTTCACTAATTATTCGATTTAGAGCCCCATCTCTTCCTAAGCTAATTGCAGATGAAATAGCAGTACTTAAGCAGCTTCCTTCACAAAAACTAAAAAAACCATTAAAAAACTTTGGTTGATTGAACAATATAGAATATTCAACACCTCTCTCAATTATAAATGATGCCAAAGTACCCAACTTCTCTTCAGATTTTGCACTAACAAATTCTTTGACTTCATGAAATATTGTCTTTGCAAATTCAGGTCTATCATAAACTATGGACTTAGACATAGCTTTATCTAGAAAATTCAAATAATCTTTGGTATTATCATCACGCATTTGTTGAATTAGTGATAAAAACATATCGAATATAGGTTTATTACCATACTTAACTGCTGCTTCTAACACTTCAGCAAAATAAAAACCAGATTCATCATTGCATGCGATCACATCAAGTATGTTTTGCTTATTATTTTGAACCGCATATTCAATTGATTCATCAATCACCATTAAAAATGGCCTGATATTTTCATCGCAAGTCACCTTTACATTGTCGTCGTACTTCATTTTATAAAGCTTGACTAACTCTTTATAATTTGAGTAATAAACAACTTCAGGACACTGTCTTTCAAGGTCATTCAGCACATTGTTTTTCACAGCATATTCAATTACCGATCGAACAGTTTCTTTTGAGACATCTAAAATTGCTGAGTTTTCTAGCTTGGAAAAAATTTGAGAAGCAGATGTTTCATTAATTTCACCTTGCAATTCCAAGCTAACCTTTAGCCACTGCAGCTCACTTTTAAAAGCCGTGATTTTGCTTTTTAAATTGCTTTTTACAATCTTTGCACTCGCCTTAATTCCAACTAAATTCAGATTATATATCAACTTACTTGTTAAATTTAAAATCTCTTCTTCTTTGCCAATTAAGAGCTCAATTGCTTTAATCATTTTCTTTTTA
Organism: uncultured Candidatus Midichloriaceae bacterium; assembly: GCA_964625465.1. GTDB lineage: Bacteria > Pseudomonadota > Alphaproteobacteria > Rickettsiales > Midichloriaceae > CAZLFQ01. The sequence goes on from CAZVFD010000016.1 coordinate 5,030, forward strand.
TCAGTAACGCAGCTACTAACTAAATGGGAATACTCAATCTTGAACAATTCTTTAAAATCTTCGTTGTAAAATAAGCTATAGCTAAAATCTACTATTGCATTATGCGGATTTCCATTTATTTCTATGACGCCCCTATTTTGATCGTGAAGATCTGTATGCCTCAAGAACTCGGTAACGACTAGAAACTCTTCTGCACCCCCAAGAGGTTTAAAAACTTCGAGATTTTTATTCTCCTTCAAATAACCTTCACTAAAAGCTTGCAAGGGTAGTACTGCGTTTTGCCCATCAATTACGTAACCACTATCAATTAGAGGTGATACAACCCAATTCTTTTTGGCAAATTTATCAAGAGTCTGAAATTTATTTAAAAGATAAGAGGCAGTTCTAATTACAGTTGTCCCATTTTGTTTTGAAAAAACCAAATCAACTTTAGGAGCTCGCTCATTCAAAAGTAAATGAGCTATATTGCTTGAAACATACTCCTTTACAATAGCATTAGCTAACATTTTCTTTACTAGACAGCGCGAGACTTTACCACTTTCGGGATCTTTATATCTATAAAATCCGCCCTCTTCTACACCATTATCTTTAGACTTATATAATTTAAAATTATCAAACAAAACAATATCAGACATCTTATTCCCCCCAGAATGAGGAGCTAATTATATCAAAAAATCACTGAAAAATCAATGCTTTGTGTAAAAGAGACGTTATTTGCAGTACGCAGTTAGTTCAGAATCCACCGCAACACGGTCGTCAAAGACGAAACACCTACCCTGCCACATGTTTTCTTGGCCTTTAGTATCTTCAAGATATTGCAACACACCACCCTTTAAATGGTAAACATTTTTAAAGCCAATATTTTTCATGTAAGCTGTTGATTTTTCACATCTAATGCCGCCAGTACAGAACATAGCAATTGGGGTCTCTTTATCAACCCCTTTTAGGTTACGCTCAACCCATTCAGGAAGATCACTAAAATTTCTAGTCTTAGGGTTTGTAGCGTTCTTAAACGTACCAAAAATCACTTCGTAATCGTTTCTGGTATCAATAGTTATGGTTTCTTTGCGAGAAATAAGTTCATCCCACTTTTTCGCATCCAAATACTCACCAACCTTCGACATATCAAGATCTTTGATTTTCAGCCGCACTATTTCTGGCTTTAGACGAACTTTCATCTTACTGAATGGCATTTTCTCACTAAAGCTTTCTTTGAACTCCATATCATAAAATTCAGTCATGCTCGTAATGAATTTATAAAAAGCGTCAATAGCCTCTCTAGTCCCAGTAAGGGTTGAATTTAACCCCTCCTGCGCAAGCAGGATAGTCCCTTTGATTTTATGGTCATTACAAAACCTGATAAACTTCACTCGCTTATCTTCGAAATCTGGAAGATCAACGAACTTATAAAAGGTTGTTACTACAAAGTTTGCCGACATATTATTTATGATTCTTAATAGCTTGATTTATAATCTCTTTTGCTTCTGCTGCATCTTTTGATTTTTTAATCAATTCAACATTACCAAGAACAATACCATAATATATCATTTCT
>CAZVFD010000016.1:6591-18880 GCA_964625465.1 uncultured Candidatus Midichloriaceae bacterium
GTAAGAATTCCCAAATCACCTTCAAGAGTGCGAGCTGATACAGATACAGCCTCTACGCCTTCATTTGTTTTTTTTAGCTTCTCAATTGAAGCTTTTATGTCTTGTTCAGTTTGCAAAGACTCTGAATTTTTTCTAATTTCTTGTAGTTCTCAAAGAAATGCTCAATTCTATTTATCACTAATTCAGGGAGATCTTTATACGAATTTATTTTCTCAAACGACGGATCAATTTTAGCTGCGGGAACTGCTAAGATCTTCTCATCAGAACCTTTCTCGTCTTCGGTCATCAACACACCAATCGGACGCACTGTAATCATAGCACCAGGTACTATTGGGTAATTTGAATAAACTAGCACATCTGCTGGATCACCATCACCAGATAAAGTGTGCGGAATAAACCCGTAATTACAAGGGTAAGACATTGTAGTCTGCATAAATCTATCAACGACTATAATTCCTGCTTCCTTATCGAATTCATATTTAATTGGCCCAGCATTCATTGGGATTTCAATTATAACATTAACTTCATCAGGAGCTTTTTTTCCAACTGTAATTCTATCTAATTGCATTGATATACCTTAATTTTAATATCGTGTATTACATACCACATTTTACCAATTACCGCAAGATCATTACACCGCACGGGTAAAATTTGCTGTTTAGTATAATTTCTGATACACTTGGCTGAATTAATAATTTAACAATTGATGACTATAAATTTAAAACAACATAAGAACGACCTGATGTTTTTACCATTAGGCGGCACAGACCAAATCGGTATCAACCTTTATCTATATCACTACAACGGAAAATGGCTAGTTGTGGACATGGGCTTAGGTTTTGCAGATGACTACTTCCCTGGGGTAGACATATTAGTACCAGACATATCATTTATAACAAAACACAGACAAGACTTTGCAGGACTGGTTTTAACCCACGCTCACGAAGATCATATTGGCGCTATACAATATCTATGGAATGAATTTAAGCTTCCAATTTATTGCACAAAATTCACATCATGTGTTCTGAAAGGAAAGTTGGCTGAAATGGGAATAGCCAATGATGTTAAAATTCATGAAATAAAACTGAATAGTAAATTTAAAGTTGGTGAATTTGATTTAGAAATGATTGGCCTCACCCACTCTATTCCTGAAATGCAAGGCTTAGTATTAAGAACTGAACATGGAACAATCTTCCACACAGGCGACTGGAAATTTGATGAAGATCCTGTAGTTGGCAAGACATCTAATATTGATGCTCTAAAAAAACTTGGTGAAGAAAATATCCTAGCAATGGTTTGTGATTCAACAAACATCTTCAGCGAAGGGTTTTCTGGCTCTGAAGGTTCATTGGTTAAAAGTATAACAGAGCTTGTTGCTTCACATAAAAACAATTTGGTAGTAGTTAGCTCTTTTGCATCTAACATCGCAAGGATTCATACTATAGCTAAAGCCGCAGAAGCATGTGGCCGTAAGGTCGCGCTTTCAGGCTCGTCTCTATGGAAGATGTACGATGCCGCATTAGAGTGCGGTTATCTTCATGACCTTCCGCCATTCATGCGTCCAAGAGAGATTGAGAGGTATCATAGACACGAAGTTCTAGTGATTGCTACTGGCTGCCAAGGCGAACCTAGGGCAACTACAAGTAAATTATCGAGAGGAGAGCATCCAGACTTTAAAGTACGTAGGGGTGATGTTGTAATTTTCTCTTCAAAAATAATCCCAGGTAATGAAGATAAAATTTTCTCCCTATTTAATAAATTCTGCAAAATGGGCGTTGAAGTGATGACAGAAAAAGATCACTTTGTTCACGTTTCAGGTCATCCTTCACGTGGTGAAATTGCAAAAATGTATGAAATAGTGAAACCAAGAGTTGCTATCCCTATGCACGGCGAGCCGATGCATTTGCATGAGCATGCAAAATTCGCTAGAAAACATGGTGCAAAATTCTCTGTACAAGTTAACAATGGCGCCATTGTTAAGGTCAACGGTGAAAAACCAGAAATCATAGCCCAACTTCCTTCTGGAATAATGGCTATCGATGGTAACTTCATACTTCCTTCCGACAGTGAAGTGCTTAGAATGCGTAGACGTATGAGAGACCAAGGTTTAGTAACAGCTACGGTAGTTATTAATAAAAAGCATAAGCTTCTAAAAGACCCGATAGTTCTAGCCCCTGGCGTTTTAGATTCTAAAGATGATCGTGAATATTTCGTTATGCTTGAAGAAGCTATAGCTGAATATGTTGAAGCTCATCCTAAAGTTACTGGTGATGAATTAGAAAATAAGATTCGCAGTATTATTAAGAGAATTTTGCAAACCGAAACTGCAAAAGAGCCTAAGATACTTGTCTCAATTGTTAAACTTGAAATATAAACAATGCATATTCGAATTGGAACTCGTAAAAGTAAGTTAGCTCTAGTCCAGACTGATATTGTTATTAATAGTATTAAAAACGTCGCTCCAGAGACTTCATTCGAAATTATTGAGATTATCACTTCTGGTGATAAATTCTTTGATCAAAACCTAGCTACTATCGGTGGCAAAGGACTTTTTTTGAAGGAGATAGAAGAAGCACTTTTATCTAATAAAATAGATATTGCAGTCCATTCTATGAAGGATGTTCCAGCGGAATTACCTAACGGGTTAATAATCGATTGCATGCTTGAACGCGAAGACGCAAGAGATTGTTTTGTGTCTTCTAAATTTAATAATTTAACGGACATGCCTAAAGGAACTGTTGTTGGCTCTTCTTCAGCACGTAGGGCTGTATTAGTAAAAGAAATAAATCCAAATGTTACAGTAGTTCCATTCAGAGGCAATGTAATAACTAGACTGAAAAAAATTGAAACTGGAGAAGTCAATGCTGCAATATTTGCTCTTGCTGGCCTTAAAAGACTTGGGCTAGAAGGTGTAATTAAAGAAGTATTCGACCCAAGTATATTCGTTCCCGCAGTGGGACAAGGTGCAATAGGTGTTGAAAGACGAGTTGCAGACTCGGATATAGCTACATTGCTTTCAAAAATCTCACATAAACTAACCATTGATTGCGTTACTAAAGAACGCGAATTTATGAAGCTACACGGCGGCAATTGTACTGCACCTATTGGAGCTTATGCGAATGGTAATAATAATTACTTTACAATGCATTTAGACGAATTGGGGTCTTTAGTAAGAATTAAAGAATAAATTGAGATGTCATGAACGATAAACCAACAGAGCAACTTCCTAAACCTAGTTCTGATAGAACATTTGGATATAAATCTACACTTCAAATATCTAATAGCTCATCTCAAATAAGTGGGCTTACTAGATCTCAATCTGCAGGTTCTTTGAGAATATCCCCGAGAAGAAGAGGTAGTGAAGATTCTCAAAAATTGAGAATAGATGTAACTAGCAAAAACATTAGAAATGCATTAAGTCATAGTGGGGAAAGGGCAACATCTACAAATTCTACTTCTATTGCCAATAATTCTTTTGCAACTACCTCCCCTACTTCTCCTATATTAGCTGATGCAGATGATGATGGGATGCAGTCTGCAGAGACTAGCCATGAGAATGAAACCGCTACTACAGAAAGTAAGCGATCAGAAAGCATCAAAGTAACAAAAGATTTTTTGAAATATTATTCTGCCGATGAGAGAGCTCATATATCCTGTCTTCTACGCATAGTTGGATCAAAGAAAAAAGGATATTATAAAATTAAAACCGCTGATAACTCTTTAGATGAGGCCATAAGGCAAAACCTGCAGAGTATTATAGATATATTCTCTTCCCTACATTGGATTTGCATACCCCCATTAACTCAAAGTGAAAAAAGTTATGACTTAGCTGTTTTTGTGCTAACAGGACCAGACGAATATTTACCATTTCAGGCTTCCATATTTAACTTTTTTTATAGGTCTAATTTCACGACTTCTAAAAAGATGATTTTATTCGATGCTTCACACACTCAGACTAAAAGACAAATCACTCAAGAATTTTATCAATTCACAGAAAGAGATAAAAGTTTCCAATATGATCATGCTAATATGCCACACACCTTACTTTCAAAGATCTGGGATGATAAAACTGTTAAAGGCGATGCCAAAAGCATTCTTATTGTCAGCGCCTATGATGTCCTAGATATCCTACAACGCTATCTAAACAAACATCCTAACCCTGCGATAGATCTATTTTGCGCAAATCAAGCCCAAGAGACCGTACCATCGAATTCTTTCTTAGCAAAACTGATAATTGAGGAATTTAGCTTACCTCCTAAAAGCCTATAGGCCCGAGGTATTTTTATACTTAAAATCAAAAACCTACTTGGCACAGTTATTGCATATAAATTGCACCACAATATAAAACAAGAGTGTAAATCATGAAAGAAATTGAAAAACTTTTTGGCATTGTAAGGCTAATAGGCAAAGCAGTTACAACCAATCAAAGTACTGCTGATTTCATGAGCGATATTAAAGTTTCCGGTCTCACAGATAATAATGAAACCCTAGGCTTTCTTAAAAGTTTTATGGAAGAAAAAAAACATGATTTCTTTAGTGACTTTATAAAGTTTAAGCTCAATAACGGAGCCAATTATTCTGAATTGCAGCGCTCATCCAAAATTTATGATGCAATACACGGTTTCACCACTAAATTTATAGCTGGCCTGTCAGAATTAGCCCAAGCCCATTATGCACGTGATGCCAAGCTTAAACAAAATTTAGAATCGATAAATAATCAAGATTACTTGGAAAGCGTTGAGAAATTATCTACATTTGCACACAACTTAATCAACGATCTATATGAAAGAAGCGGCAATAAGCAATTAGATGATCAAACGCTAGACAAATTAAGCGAATTCAAAAAGAAGATTACCGATTCATTAACAAAAGAACCAGCTACATTGGTTTATTCATATATAAAAGATCACGTTTTCAAACTCACAAATCAGTTGAATACAGTAAATGACTTGAATGCTAAATTCTCAAATTCTGCATACAATTCAAGTGATGAGTTAATAGAAAAATTAGTCGACTTTGGCACGTTATATAGCCAAGAAACATCGCAATTTCTTAGCGCAGAACAAAACATTATATACAATATAATAAATACAATTTTGTACTCCACAAACGTTCTGTTTACATCTGTTCAAGAAAATCTCTCTAGTGAGCAGTTTATAGCTAAATTAATATCTGCCAGTTTATTAGTAAAAGACTCAAGTTCTTTTGAAGCAGATAAGGCAGAGTACCTAGAGCAATTTGAGCTTTGCAAATCACAAAATCTTAGCTTCAAGCAGATATTTGAAAACCAAGTCGCTTTAACCAAAAACAGCTTAAAGACTATGGATTTCGCTACTATTGAGATGCTTTATAATTCAGCTGTGGCAAAAAATGTTGAGATACTTAAAGAAGTATTAGAATCTTTTGAACCTAAAAAAGACCTACTTTTTTCTGCCGAACAAGAACTTACGCAGAAATTACAAAATCCGAACACAGATGAAAGCTTAAGTTACTGCCAATATTTTTACACCACTTTGCTCACCGAACCCCAGAACCCAATTGGTATATGCAATGACTTGGTAAAAGAAAAGAACGGCATGATATTTTTACAGATTAAGTCGCCTTATAATGTTTTAATTGATAACAACCAAATTTTATTAAAACAAAACTTAATAGAGCAAGATACATTAACTAAACTTGATCAAAACTTAATTGAAGTATTAAAAAGTCACGATGGATCTGATACAGAGCTTTTAGATAAAACGGTGCAAACATATGCCGATCTATTAAAACACCTGTATTTATATTCACAAACTAATGAAAACTTGATGACAAAGGCATTAAGGGAAAGCTATGAATCTTGTGACTCAACCCAACAACGCATTGAAAACCTAAACCAGCTTGATACACCAGAGCATTGGTATTCACAATCTTGCTACCAGTGTGATATTGATAAACTACATCAACCACCTGAGTACAACTGCAATCCAGATTGGTTATAACTTCTGTAATATCTAAAATAAAGAAGCCGATCCCCAAGACATAGCCTGCGTGTCTGCACCCACTAATGATCCATCAACACATTGATAACTCTGATACTCATAAAGCATGTCTTCTATCTGTTTAAACTCTTTCAAAGCTGCTCTTAATTGATCTTTATCAGTTAAATTTTCTAAATTATAGCCCAATGCTTCATAATCAGCGATCTTGGCTTTCAATTCTGGAGAAAATTCTTGACCACTCTTTGTAAAACGTTTTTTTAATTCTTCACAAGAATAACCCGGTGATCCAGGCATCACTATTGTATGTAGAGCATCATTATTACCATCTTGATTAAAGCCCTTAATATACCCTATCGAATAAGGCATCATAGAATATAGCTCTGTAAAAGGAGTGGATCTCAGCCCAGCGTTCAACAACATACTGTTTCCAAAGCTAGGGTTAAAAATCATCTCCTCAATAATATTTAAAGTCTCCTTAAATATTGGATGATGCGGCTTTGAATAGAAAAAATTATTTTCAATTCTAGCCAAACCACCAGCTAGACATCTATTACCAATATAATCATAATGCTCTAGATACATAGGATCAAAGTCTTGCACAAATTTGAAGTTTAAGTCTGCAAGCAACCCACCCTCTTTCTCTAATATTAAGTATTTGGCTAAATCAACTAAAAAGCCTGTATATTTAGCTTTATCATCTGTCTTTGGTAAATATTTATCTGGAGACAAAAGCAAGTCTTTTAATTTGACATATTCAGTATCTAGGTCGGCAAGATTTTTGATCTCAATGAACTCGCTAAAACCTTGTTTAAACAATGGGTGTATATTCCAAAAAGTTTCTTTATCTAGGTTTGTCCAAATTATCGTCTTATATCCAGAACCGATGGCTTTGGTACTTTGCTCAATATAGTTTAAAAAATTATCATAATTTATTGGCCTATGATATGTGACCTCTGAAAGCCTTGTATCTGTAAGCCATAAAGCTTGAAATTTCCCAGATTCTTCATCACCAAACAATTTCAAAACAGTTTTATACAATGTAGATAAACCTTGCTCTATTTTAGCCATCTTGCTCTTTTGATGATTAGTGATCATTTTGGCTGGATGCTTTATGTATTCTAAATATCCATTATTTTGCGCACTTTCAATAAGCAATGCCACTTTATCACTGTTAGGCCAATCGCTAAGAATATTCCCAGCCTCATATGGGCTCAAAAAAAATCCACTTTTTTCAAATTTCACTAGCTTTGAAAAATAATCAGCGACTGACGTATCCAAACACGTATCTGCCATTCTCATAAAAAACCTAAATAGTTGATTTAAATGGAATTATATCGCATTTATTATGTTTTTTCAAGAAAAATACTTTATATACCACACAATCATCCTATTCACCCCCAAGACTATACATTCACACAACCTTGGAGAGCCTCTTTATAAGATGGTTATAAAATAAGATATTTCAAATAATTATCGACATTTTGATAATTATGCACTATAATATCTCATTATATTGATAACAATACAGGAATTCATATGTTTTACCCTTTTTTCTCCGCCGCCTTTGCAATCTCAGCATATTATCTAACATCAAAGAAAAATCTTGTGCCAAAATCTTTTGATCGTACAGAATATCAAATCTCTAAACTATTTTACGACATGGGCTTTAAAATGGCGCGACACGGTCTAGACACCTTAGATAAAGTGACAAATTTCTATAGTGGACAACATGCACCTCAATTGATAGAGATGATGTATAACAGCATTACCAAGCTTGATCCTCTACCTAACCAATATATTCATCCCAGGATATCATTATTCACAGCAGAAAATAATCTTAAATTTGCCGTAACAGTTTTAGCTGATTACAGCAGTCAAACTATATTTAAGGCTTTAGACCTATCTAATAACATACAAAATTTTTACTCATCATCACTAGATAATTTAGAACAAGTTAAAACCCAAGCATCAACCTTAACAGATTATTCAATACTATCTGAACACAATGAATGTGATCCAACGCACCTTATAACACAAGTGCCTTTTGACAAATCTTTTCAAGCACTTTTAATCCCTGTCGCAATAAGTGCGCATTATAACTATGGAATTGCTTATCTGATATTAGGATTAGATTTTTCAATTCGCCATTTGTCATGTTTGCTTAGTGACAAAACTCAAGAATCACCACAGACTTTAGAATCTTCAGCTCAAGATTCCAATTGGAAAGATTACTTAGTAGAAGCAACAGATAATACTTATTTTTTATAGCACAAGCGAAGAACCAATAAAAGAGCACCACACAAGGTATATTCTTACTTGGTCAAAAAATACCACCTCACCATCCTCTCTAAGCCTTGGTTTAAAGAGGTTTTGGGTTGAAAATTAAGATCTCGTTGAGACTCCGTAATATCTGCATACGTCTCATAAACATCACCTTTTTGCATCGGTAGCATGTTTTTGATTGCAGTTTTGCCAGTATGCTTTTCTAGGATGGATATAAAGTTCATCAATGTCTCGGGCTTGTTATTGCCTAAGTTATATATCTTATGACCCCTTAAAGTAGAGGAAATAGATGCTATTACACCCTCGACGATATCATCTATATATGTAAAGTCGCGCTTGAGATCACCATTATTATAAACATCTATTGGTTCACCGTTTAAAATTTTATGAGTAAACTTCATCGGCGCCATATCTGGCCTGCCATATTCGCCGTAAACAGTAAAAAATCTTAACCCCACAATATTCATTCCGTATAGATGCGAATATGTATAACTCATCAATTCATCTGAGCGTTTAGTTGCTGCATAAAGAGAAATTGGTTCATCTACCCTATCAGAGACTGAAAATGGAGTTTTTTTATTTAACCCATATACAGAACTAGAACTTGCATACACGAGTCTTTCGAATCCTATTATTTGTCTACATACTTCGAGGATATTTAAATGCCCGACAAGATTGCTTTGCACGTATGCAAATGGGTTTTCCAAAGAATATCGCACACCAGCTTGAGCAGCGAGGTGGATTATAATTTTACAATCACCAACTGCCTTCTGTAACTTAGAAAAATTAGAAATATCGATTTTATGGAATGAAAAAGGTTTATGTTTTTTGAGAATTCTCAAACGCGCTTTTTTGAGCGACACATCATAATAGCTATTTAGATTATCAATACCAATAACTTCATGCCCCATTTCCAAGAGCTTTTTAGAAACATGGAATCCAATGAAACCTGCAGCGCCTGTAACAACTATAGCCATTTACATAACCTTCCTATCGATAGAGTAGCTATTTTTATCATCTGTATAAACCACATCGTCATACAAATCTTTTCGATCTTGATAAACGTACATTATGTTAGCATACGTCTGGCCACGGGTATATCCATCTGGAGTCAAAACCTCTCTGCTAAACGGAGAAAAAACACTAGCAAAGGTATTGTGAATTCGCGTTGAAAATTTATCATCGAAATTTGGTAGGGCAATTATATTTGCGATAACCACACCTTGCTCACCTAAATGATTTTTGACATCCATATAAAACTCTCTTGTGGTACATTCTAAAGGCAAAGATAAGACATGGGTATAAGCATCCAAAATTATTAGGTCGTATTTTTCTTGGGTTTTATTCAGGAACGCTCTTGCAGACATAGCCACGAACTTCTTATTGTCACCTAGTTTCTTTTTTAAAAATTCTCTCTCTGACACCTTAAGTATTTCTGGATCAACATCAACGAATGTATAATGATTCTGAGAATCATTTAAGCCAATTGTAAACCCTCCTGCACCAATAATAAGTATATTTTTGGAGGTATTATTATTTATAAATGACTTTTCTATAAACCTTAAATATGAAAAGTTTTTCTCTGAATCAGTTGATAACCTTGAAGAAAGAGAGCGATTAACTAACATATCTCTGCTTATATCCGACTCCTTAATTGCAATCATATTATACGCATTGTTCGAAACAAAATTCAGTTTACCAAAAACACTGACATTTAGAAAAATGCAGAACATCAATGCCAGAACTGCAAAATAACTATAAAAATTAAGCACTTTTTTATTCAGCATGACAATGATTAGGAACAATGCTGCAACGACCACACAAACCGTCTTATGCACACCTATTACCATCATCAAAACAAGAGTTGTGAATACTGATCCAATGAACGAACCCGAAGTTGAAAAAAACAATATTCTACCCGTTATTTCACTTAATTTTCTTTTGCTAAAATAGTTACTAATTAGTGGCACTGTCTGCGCTAACAAAAATACTGGATATACGATAAAAACAAGACAAAAAATAGTTGTTTGAAAAATATGATTTTTAATACCAATATTATTTAATAACGCAAAAAAAATCTCGTGAATAACATATGATAATCCAAATACTAGAAACCAAACCGAAACAACTAGATTCTTATTTAGGCGTTTCCTAGTTGGAACATCATCTTGAGAACCACCCTTATTATAGCCAAACGCCAATGGCAACAAAACCGCACTTATTATAATTGCCAATACTTCCGTACCGTTGCCAACAAATGGCATTAGCAATCTTATCGCCAAAAGCTCTGTTGCCAAAACAACAAATCCTTCGAGGAATATTATAATAAAAAGTAAATTTTCTCTCTTCATCTAACAAAATATTTGGGCAAAAAAACAGCTATTTACATTATGGCGCGAGTATATAACAGATTACAAGGAATATCTATATTGCAAATATTATGTTGCGGTAGCTGCTTCAGTACTACTGCTATCTGCTGTATCTTCAACTGGCTTTTTCTTCGCCATAATTTCCTTAGCTTTACGTGGATCATAAGGTTCTTGTTGAGGAATCTTAATTGGTTTCAGCAATCTCTTGGTAAAAAATGAATCTTTATAGTAAATGATCTTTTTGGTTTTAATTGGTGGCTTTGACTCAATCAAAATAATCTGCTCATCACGCGGCAACATTATAACTTCTTGAGGTAACAATAGCGCACGTTGCGCTTTTGATACGTTCAATGAGCGTGAAGCTGGATTGAAATCCAAGAATTTAGGCTTACTTGCAGATACTGACTCAACAGTCTTATTACCGCATAACTGTGAAATGAGGTTTGCAGTTTCATAGTTATTCGCAGCAAAGGTAATACGGTAAGTCGAGTTTGATAAGAACGAGTTCATTCCTGGTTCTTCGTAAATTCCTTTTAACTGCTGCGTATCTTGAATAATTAGGAACAACCTAACATGGTAACCACGGAAATAAGCAATACCACTCATGAACTGCTCCATCTTACCTAGAGTTGGGAACTCATCCATCATAAACATCACGCCGTAAGGATCATCTTTACTAGGCAGCCTGCGTGCTAAGAATTCAGTAGCCTGCTGATAAAATACTTGCATTAGCGGCTGCAAGCGCTTTAAGTTATCAGGCGTCAAACCAACGTAAACTGTGGTAAGTTTCCGCTTAAAATCCATTATGTTAAAATCTGAAGATGCAGTTGCAGTATCAATCAATGGGTTTGCCCAAAGCTCTAAGCTCGAGTTCATTGTTGATACCACACCAGATCTCTCCTTATCAGCTTTTTGAAGAAAAGCAGCGATATTCATGTATCCAACTGGATGGAGAGTTTGCCCTAAAGTATCTAATGCTACAGCAAGATTATACACGACATCATCACTTCTCATGGTACGCACAACTTCACCAAAGGATTTAACTTTGTCTGGAACCGCAATTAGATATAGCACAACCCCTAAAAATAACGAGCGCGCCTCATTTTCCCAAAATTCTTTTTTCGGCATAATTAAGTTGCCAATTTTTTGCACATCATCCACCATTTGCCCTGGCTTTGGACTCACCCAATCAATCGGATTATAACAATGCGTAAAACCATCTGGATCAGCTGGGCTCCAAACATACACATCTTGCCCCATTTGCTTTCTATAGCCGCTGGTAAGTTCATAGTTTTCAAGCTTAATATCATGAACGAAAACAGAATCTTTCCAAAACAATAAATTCGGAATTACAAAGCCAACACCTTTACCTGAACCTGTTGGCGCAAATAGTAAAGCGTGTTGATAACCTTCTGCGACTAAATATCCTCTATCATCTACTCCTAGTAACATTCCAGTTTTTGATCTCAATCCAGCTGCTTTTATGTCTGATTCTTCTGCCCATCTAGCATCACCATGTAGCGCCTCTTCTCTTTTAAAAGGCCTTGCTTCATATATACGTTTTCTACTGACCCAAACTAAAATACAAATCAGGACAAATGGTGTGATTAGAGAAGCAAAATACTTTGGCACTAAATAGTTATAGGTGTCTAGATC
>CAZVFD010000016.1:18890-25336 GCA_964625465.1 uncultured Candidatus Midichloriaceae bacterium
GCCAATTAGTAAGAATCCAGCCATAGTAATCAATGACTTTATTAATAGGTTGAAATGATACTAGCCAAACAAAATCAAAGACTATCACTGGCATACCAGGTGTACCAGCAACTAGTAATGCAAACATAGTACCAGATAGATGAACTGCAAATATAAATAAAACTACACCGGCAATAAACCAAATTACCCAATTTCTAAATGTATTTGCGAATCCATCTCCTCTCATTTCCCAGCCTCTTTTCTAGCACCTTTAAAATAAACCTCTGAGATGTATCTTCTACCTTTTTCCCCTCTTTTTAACTGCACAACAATGTCTACAACATTCAAAATATATTCTTTAATTTCAGCAGGTGGCATGCCAAGTCCTGCTTGCATTACCATTAATTTTAATTGCTCAATCGCCATTGCAGGCGTGTCTGCGTGCAATGTGGAGATTGACCCTGGGTGACCAGTATTAATTGCACGCAAGAAGCTGAAAGCTTCTGCTCCGCGTAGCTCACCTACTATTATTCTATCTGGACGCAAACGTAAACATGCTTCAATAAGGTCTTGAGTAGTTACTTTTGCTCTACCTTGACCACCTTTAGATGCAAGCAAATGCAATCTATTAGGGTGCATCGCTAAATCAATTTCTCTAGCATCTTCAGCCGTTATCAAACGCTCATCAGTTGGAATAGTTTTAAGCATGGCATTGGTAAATGTTGTCTTACCAGTTGATGTACCACCACTTATTATAATGTTCTGCTTGCTTAAAACAGCATGTCTGAGAAAATCTTTGATTTTTTTCTCTTTTAAATACCCATTTAATATTGAAATATTCTCATCTACCAATTCTTCAACTGCAGTACTATCAAAAGCACCAATTTTTTCATATCCGTCTAAATCTAATTTCATAGCAGAAGGTTTTCTTATCGACATCCCGATTGTTCCAGGTTCGCATGCTGGAGGAATTACAATCTGAATCCTAAAACCTGTTGGCAATGTGGCTGATAGTAACGGTGTTTCTTCACTAATTCGCTGATCAGTTGATTGAGCGACTAATAAAGCAAGTCCTTTTAGATGATCAAAGTCGAGTTCAGGAAGGCTCTCGTACCTAATATCGCCCCTTTTCTCGACCCATGCCTCGTATGGCCTATTGATTGAAATCTCATTAACGCCTTCTTCAGCAAAGATCTTTTTCAAGGGTTCTAAATAGGTCTCAAGAGCCGTTAAACTATTCATACTACTTCACCACTTTTGCAAGAGAGTTCATAGCTATTTGCGGAGGGAATACAATATCTTGGTTAACAAATACATTTATTCTTGCACCTTGATCCACATAAATAGTAGCTTTTGTACTTAGCGATTCTTCAATAGCCTTCTGCGCGATCTCTTGGAATTTATCAGCGCTTTCCTTTAACTGCGTTGAGCCGACTGTACCACCTGCAGTGGTTGTAGTTGTGCTTCCATCAGTAGCCTTAGTTTGAGTCTGAGTAATACCCTTATCATTCACATTAGACAATTTATTTGTGACCGTAGGGATAATATACGAAATCAAGAAAGCAGAAGCTAATTTAGTTAGAGTCTTATCATCTAAGAACCCTGCAACACCAGCTCTTCCTAGAGTATCTGTACCTGGAGAATTCAATGCGAAATCAATACCATCTGGTCTGATCAACCTACTCCAAGCTACACTTATTCTGGTCTGCCCAGGTTTAAGCTCAACAGAGTATGTGCCAATCAATCTTGAACCTTTAGGTATTAACACGGCCTTACCGCTCTCAGCATAAACATCACGAGAGACGATAGCTCTTAATGTACCTGGTAAATCAGAATTTACTGCCGTCTCTAGAACAGCATTTATAATTTTACCCTGTGCAATAGTACTGTCCAATCTACCTAGATAAGTCGCAGAAACTTGAGATGAACTTGTTTTTTTCAAAACTTGCTCATTTAATGTGCCGTCTCCAAATCCTAAGAAACCTTCAGTACTTGTCTTTTTGGTAGTTTTTTGATCTTTGCCTTCAGGTGTAGTGGCATCAGCACCATCTTTCCCTTTCCCGTCAGATGGAGATGACTCACCAGACCCCTTAACCATAATCGCAGACTTTCTGCGATCTTGCAAAGCTCTCTTCCTAGCCTCTTCCTCTTCTTTTGATGAGAATATACTGCCTGTAGTAGTTTGCGGCGCCACACTTGGGAAAGCTGGCGATATCGAAGGGGTAGACCCATCGGTTGGGAATGCTGGCGCTACTGGGCTCGCTGGAATTGGAGCAGGAGGTGGCTCAGGCGGCTTTGGCGTAATCAAAGGTGGTGGCGCCAAAGGTTTTGGCGTTGGTAATTCTACAGCTTTTGGTATATCTTCCGACTTTGGAATTGATATTGTATTTTTTTCAGCTACAACTTTTTTTTCTTCAATTTTGGCTTTCTCTTCTTTTTGTACTTGCTGTACAGTTTTCTCCGCAGGCATAAAGAAAAACAGAGCTATAATCCCAAAAAGCACGCATATCACAATCAGAATAGGTTTCTTTGAACTAGAAAATTCTGGAGCTCCGAAATCTCTCTGTGGCTCAGAGCTTTTATCAAAAATATCTTTTTTATTTGACTCTTGACTTAAGTATGGATCACTTGGATCAACGTAAAAATCCTGTTGCTGATCATTAGGAGCAGGAGACAAAGATGGCATATTATTATTTTGATCGTCTCTCATTCAGCAACCTCCTTATCTTTAGTCATTAAGGCTTCATTGAAAACATTCACAATATTATTATTAAGTGTTAATTCAAACTCTTTACCTACTGAATTAACAATCACATAATCCCCCCTCTTCCTAGGCTCAAGAGGTAAAACGCCTTTGTCACTTTTGATAGAAATAGTTGGCAATACTTGTAGCTTGTCATCGAATTTAAAGAATGTATTAACTCCATCATCAAAAATCTTCACAGGAGCTATTGCATCTGGACCAGTTAATGAGTAATTGAAATTATACGGAACGATTGTTGGAATAATGTCTTTAGTCTCATTTGAAACTATATTAGGTCTCGCTTTATCAAAATCTGCTTCTGGAAAAAAGAACCTCACTACGTAAACAAGTTCTTCATCTACAGTGTATGATAACAACTTAGATTGAACCTCAAATTGATACGACCTTTTATTAGTCAGAATTGTCATATTAGTTAATATGTTTTCTTCAAGAGGTTTTATAAACAATCTTCTACCAACTGGGGTTAGTTGCCATGCATAGTTATTACCTACTGAAATCGTCTGGATTTCTTCACCGTCAGCAAATTCTATACTAGTCTGATAACCATAGTGAACAACCAGTCTAAAGACATCATTTTCGCTATAGATAAAGGTTTTTATCCTGCTATCCATTGCTATTGGCTTGTTATCGGCAAATGCAAATAGTGGCCAAAGCATTATACTTAATAAAATTACTACTTGTCTCATTATCACACCTTGTCATCAGTTATAGTGTATACACTTACATAAAACCCTAGCGGGTTAATATAACGATCTTCTTGATTCAACTCTAAGTTTTCCATAGAGCATTCCATTCTTATAAATTTGTCAGCAACTTGTTCAGTTGTATTGTTGCCACCGAATTTTGTAATTAGACGAACTCTAAGCTGCACCACATAGAAATAAGAAGTTTTACCTTGTCCATCTTTTTTTGTTTTAGTATCAACAATTATTGATTTCAACTCTACTCTTCTAGTTCCTAAATCACCAAGAGTTGAATATGGGCTTTGTGAATTGAACGGGGAAGTTGCACTACGGAACTGACTGAATGCCTCATCGTTAGACATTAATCTAACAGCTCTCACCATATCATTGTAACTGTTGCGATAATATTCTTCGCGCATTCTGACATAGTACCAGATGTAAAAGTTCCTGATAGCTTCATCATCAGCCAATGCTTGACTCGTTTTTGGAATCACCACAGTTGGAACGCCAGTTTTTGGCTCGATTTCAATTACAAAAGGCTCTATTGTTCTTGAGCTTTTAATAAAGCTAACTCCTGCAGCCATAATAGCAACTGCGATAGAAAGTAGAACTGTAGTAAGCACAAAAATATTGCGCTGAACCTGAACCCATTCATATCTATCATTAAACCAGTTTCTTGTAGTCTGCAGGACATCCTTGGATGGAGCTGCATTTAGGCGCTCTTTAATTTCTTTGATATTTCCTAGTAATCGCATACTTTACTCAACTAGTTTATAGTTACCTACTATTAAAATTATTCTCCGCAAATTCCCAATTTGCAAGGTTTTCTAGAAAAATTCCCAAATAATCTGGTCTACGGTTCTGATAATCAAGGTAATACGCGTGTTCCCAAACGTCAACAGTAAGTATTGGAACTTGTCCTTTTCCCAGTGGAAGGTCAGCATTTCCAGTTTTAGTGACTTTTAATTTACCTTCTTCTAAAATCAACCATGCCCACCCGCTTCCGAATTGAGTTGCTCCTGCTTGTTTAAATTGCTCTTTGAATTGTTCAAAACCACCAAAATCTTTTTCTATTTGCTCTCTTAATTTGCCTTTTGGCTCCCCTCCACCCTGTGGACGCATAGAATGCCAATAAAATGTATGGTTCCAAACTTGCGCTGCATTATTGAATACTCCTATTTTTGCTGGATCAGTTTTACTAACTTTAATTATATCCTCAAGGGTCATTGCAGATAATTCGTTATCCTTAACTAAGTTATTTAAGTTATTTACATATGCCTGATGATGCTTTCCATAGTGAAAATTAAAAGTGTTCTCTGATATAAATGGCTCAAGCGCATTCATTTTATATGGCAGCGCAGGAAGCGCAAAAGGCATTTTTTCATTTTTATGTACAGCATTTAACATTTTTAAATTGCTCCTTATCTTCTTATGATTAATATAAACTTAAATATTACCTTTAGTGGTATGCATCTATTTTGACAAGCAAAGATATTAATTAAAGAAAAAATTTATGAATTACAGAAATAAAATTATCACAGTTTTTGGTGGGTCAGGATTCATTGGAACATACGTGGTTAAGGAATTAGCTAAGACTGGAGCAAAAATAAAAGTGATTGGTCAACATGCAACCTGCGCATCGCATCTGAGAACAACTGGAACCGTTGGTCAAATTGCTTTAATTGATGCAAATTTAAATAATAAAGAAACTATTGATAAGTTAGTAAGCGGTTCAAACATCGTAATAAATTTAGTTGGCATTTTATTCGAAAAAAAATCAGCTAAATTTCAAGACATCCACACTAAACTTGCAGCAAATATTGCCGAATGTTCTGCAACGCATAATGTTGAACGATTAATTCATATATCAGCCCTCGGTGTTGATAAAGCCAAAACCTCAGAGTATGCCAAATCTAAATTTGCCGCTGAAAAAGAAGTACTACGACTTTTCCCAAGAGCTACAATTCTGAGACCTAGCGTTGTTTTTGGACCAGAAGATAGTTTTATAAATCTATTTAGTTGGCTTAGTAAAATATCACCAATACTACCATTAATTGGTGGTGGTCATACTTTATTTCAACCTGTATATGTTGGCGATGTAGCAAAAGCTGTAATTACTTGCATTTCTTCACGAGTACAGAAAGTATGTGGGAAAACATTTGAGTTAGGTGGGCCAATACAATATTCATTCAAAGAAATTCTGCAATTAATTCTACAAATCTCTGCAAGAAAGCGCTTACTGCTACCTATTCCATTCTTCATGGCTAAATTCAAAGCATTTTTCTGGGAGTTTATGCCGAAGCCACTTCTCACAAGAGATCAAGTTGAATTACTTAAATATAATAATATTCTTACTAAGGAGAATGGTCTAAATACTTTAGGCATCAGCCCTACTCCAATGGATACAACTATTGCAAAATATATAAAGTAATTAAATTATAATCCAACAAGCGCTTTTGAAAATTCATTTGGCTTAAATTCATTGAGGTCATCGATTGCTTCTCCTACGCCAACGTAATGAATTGGCGTCTTAAATTTCTTAGCTATTGCAACAATAATACCTCCCTTGGCAGTACCGTCTAATTTTGTAAGTATTAATCCAGATATATTTACAACCTCTTTAAAAGTTTCAACTTGCATCAATGCGTTTTGCCCCGTTGTAGAATCCAAAACTAATACAGTGTCATGAGGCGCAGAATCATCAATTTTTTTAATTACTCTAATTATTTTAGCAAGCTCATCCATTAGGTTTGATTTATTGTGCAGCCTACCAGCGGTATCAATTAGCAATACATTAAAATTCTCAATCTTGGCCTTTTCTAAAGCTTTGTATGCAACACTCGCTGGATCTGAATTTTCAGCACCAGTGACTATTTCACAGCCCACTCTATCAGACCACACCTTTAACTGATCAATAGCTGCGGCTCTAAAAGTATCACAAGCTGCTATTAAAACTTTTTTGCCAGAAGATTTATATTTTGAAGCCAACTTCCCAATTGTTGTGGTTTTTCCATTACCAT
>CAZVFD010000016.1:25346-27300 GCA_964625465.1 uncultured Candidatus Midichloriaceae bacterium
CTCTCTAAACTTTTCGCATATGGATGAAGTTGCTCTTCAATCTTATTTGCTAAAAACTCCTTAATTTCAGGCTCAGTAATTTGCTTATTAAACTTCTCTTTTGCAAGAGCGGAAATTATTTCTGTAGATGCAGCTGAGCCAACATCAGCCTTTATTAGAGATTCTTCCAACTCATCGAGCGCATTTTGATCTAAAGTTTTATGAGTAAAAACTTTTGTAATGCCTTCTGTGATTGTCGTTGTAGTTTTAGTTAAACCACTTTTTAATCTACTAAACCAACTCATATATCTTTTCCGCTTTAGTTATGCTAGAAATATAGCATATTAAGATATAAAAGTTATAGAAATATGTTGTCATTTTTTCCCACAGCTTTTTTAAGTGGATTTGGAACATCAATGGGCCTAATAGTAGCTATAGGGGCGCAAAATGCCTTTGTGTTGAAGCAAGGAATTCTTAGAAATCACATACTTATAATCGCAATTTTATGCTCATTTCTTGATGCAGCATTAATTATATTTGGTGTTGCTGGCTTTGGGGCAATTTTGACATCTAATGCTATCTTGATGGATTTAGCGAGGTATGGAGGGGCAGGATTTTTATTTTGGTACGGCTTAAAATCTTTTAAAGCATCATTGTCAAAAAACACTCTTGTTCTAGATCAATCAAAAAGCAAATATGGTCTCAAAAAAACTATCATCATGCTTTTAGCGTTAACATTGTTGAATCCACATGTTTATCTGGATACATGCGTTTTGGTAGGTAGTATTGGAATTCAATTCCCATTAGAACAAAGACCGTCTTTTACACTGGGTGCAATACTGGCTTCATTTACTTGGTTCTTCAGCTTAGCATACTTTGCAAAACTTTTAGTTCCATTGTTTAAAAAGCCAATTGCATGGAAAATCTTAGATTCCATAACTGGAACAATAATGTGGGTTATAGCCGGGCTGCTACTGTTTAAGTTGTAATGATTTTTACTCTACTCAGATGCGGCTAATTTTGCAGTGATCTGAACTTTTGTATTTTCTAATGTGGTTATTTCACCATCCAAATTCGCAACACTCTTAATTGAGGCAGCATTTGATGCGTTTTTAATATCATTAGCAACAGAGTCATTCAGCTCACATCCAACGTAATAAACATGCTCAAGTGGCGTTTTAATCGAAATACCTTTTTCCGATTTAAACTTGCGAACTAACGCCAAAACTTCTAGAGCATTCTTTCCATCTTTGTCTGCCGACTCAGAATAGAAATGCTCTTCAATTTTAGGCCACGCACCGCGAGAGTTTACAGATTCACCACCAAATATCCCTTCATTTAATTCGTCGCAAATGTGTGGAACGAATGGAGCAAATAATTTGAATAAGGTTTTCAATACATGGTGAATGGTAATTATTGCACTTTGTCTACTTTTAGCATTCTCAGGTTTTTCGTCATAAGACCTACCCTTGATGATTTCCAAGTAATTATCACACAAGTCATTCCAGAAGAAATCTTCTATTGCAACGCGCGCATCACAATATTCATATTCTTTAAATGCTTTAGTCGCTTTCTCAACAGCAACATGAAGGCGAGATAGAATCCAAAGATCCATGCTTTCAAAAATCAAGCCACTTGCAACATCTGCTTTTGCCGTCGATGGTTTTGAAGTCAAATGTTCAAATTGAAGCGCTGCAAATTTTGATGCATTCCAAAGTTTATTTACTAACTTCTTACCAATTTTAAATACGTCTTCAGAGTACGCGATATCAACACCAAGTCTCGATGTAGAAGCCCAATATCTAATTACATCCGCACCCTTCTCTATTATCAAATCAGTTGGTGTTACAGTATTACCTTTAGATTTACTCATTTTAGTTTTATCAGCAGCCAAACACCAACCACTTAGAATGATATTCTTCCACGGAATTGTATCTGCGTGATATAGAGCTTTCACGATTGTATAGAAAGTCCA
>CAZVFD010000017.1:0-6394 GCA_964625465.1 uncultured Candidatus Midichloriaceae bacterium
AAGGTCCCAAGGGTATGGCTGTTCGCCATTTAAAGAGGTACGTGAGCTGGGTTCAGAACGTCGTGAGACAGTTCGGTCCCTATCTGCCATGGGTGTAAGGAAAATTGAGAGGATCTGACTTTAGTACGAGAGGACCGAGTTGGACGTACCGCTGGTGTACCAGTTGTTCCGCCAGGAGCAACGCTGGGTAGCTAAGTACGGACGGGATAAACGCTGAAAGCATCTAAGCGTGAAACCCACCTCAAAACTAGTTTTCCCTATCAGTGCCGTAGTAGACCACTACGTTGATAGGACGGATGTGTAAGGGCAGCAATGTCTTTAGCTTACCGTTACTAATAGCACGATTGTTTTAAAATTGGTCAATTAAGCTGAATGTGTCGTATACAGGGTTAAACTTGTAACACATCACACTTCATAATAAGAATGTTGATTTTGTTCACGATTCAAAGCATAAAGATCCCTCTTTATAGCTTGGTGATAATAGAGAAAGTGAAACACTCGATCCCATCTCGAACTCGACAGTGAAACCTTTCATCGTTAATGGTACTTTGACTTAAGTCACGGGAGAGTAAAACGTTGCCAAGCTTTAAAGAGGGTTTTTTTATAATAAAAATGATATGACTATGAGGGGGATTGTATGTCATCAAATTATTCAAAAAAAAATACTAAAAAGTTAGTAAACCCAGCTGTTAGAGAAGTTGAGGTTAAAACAATAGTTTGCGCTAGGAAAAATCAGTATTATGTCGAGCAAATTGTTGATAGAAAATCTGAGCTTTCTGTTCGTGACTTGAAAGCCTAGCTTTGTTCTCCAAAGCTTATAAGGCTGAGCATAAAGAGCTTGAGCAAGCCACTGATGCATATAATGCTGAGGCTTCTGCTCATAATTATTTAACTATGGGAATTTATCTTGAAAAAGTTCATGCTAAGTTAGATAAGTTTTGCAATCTCTCTGAGCAAAAACTTGATGGACTTATTTCGAGTCTGGGAATTGAAAAATATCAGTCAGAATTAGTTGAGTTTTAGTATTATTTAAGATACACTTTGCTTGACATAAGAGCCTAGTTAACCAAATAGTTGCAACTGTTTGGTTAACTAGGCTTTTTTCTTTGAATAAACTAAAGTGATATTAAAGTGTGATAGAGTATAATTATGCAAATACACACTTCGTACTAAAGTCTTATTCAAGTTTATTCGGTGTATCCTAGACTTGATTCGCCACATAGTTGAATTTCTAAAAACAGGAATCTTAGCTTTAAAGTAAGTTTATAAATTCCAATCTTTAATTGGAATGAAAATTTGGTAATCGAGTTCCAGCTATATCCTCAGCAACATTTTTTGCATTTATCAGCATATGTGAAGCTATAGCGCTACTCATTCCAAAGTATTCTGTTGCTATTCCAAAGATAATGCCAGAAGCGAATTCAGGAAGTATCCCTTCCTTTCCTTCCCAATAGTTTATGTGAGCGGTTGCAAATAGTGAAGCTGTGGCGATAATTCTGAAAATTGTATAATGCGGAGAGTCTAGGTAGTTTATGCCAAGAAGTTGTGGCACATTTAAAAAAAAGATATTTTGAATTAAACCTCTAAACAACAGTTCTTCTGCAATAGGTGCGATAAGTGCATGATCGATAAATTCTTGAGTTTGCTCCCCGACCTTGCCAAATGTTAATATTCCTGTGATTTTATTCTCAAGATCACGAAATCTACTCATTGTGACGTCAAGTTTCGAACTGATTTGTTCCGATAGGTAGTGTCTTGGATTTACTTTCAGTCCAGTAGAATGAGAAAAAAATATTGCGGCGATATCGGTAGCTAAAATCCCGATGGTGGTGAGAGCGGTTATGTAAAAGAAACCATATGGATGGCTGGTTATATCAAACGATTGGGTGCATTCGCAGGCTTGTAATTTCATATGGCTATAAAATCTATTGTTATGAGTATTTATAGCAAAATTTGGGATAAATTGTAGAAGTTTAATTATGAGCTTTAACCATTTTTTAACTAATTGTTGCTACCATTTCATCATAGAAGCATCTAAATAGGTAGGGATATGCCGAGCATCAGAGATAAAGAAACCAGAGAAAAAGTAATTAAGTCTGCGGGTGGAGAATTAAATTATCCAACCCAATATCTTCAGCCCAAAGATGGTGAGAGTAAGCTTTTAAGTCTGGTTCGAGAATATGAAGGAACCTCAGCTATTTCTAGATTCTTTGCAAGCTTCACTCCGTTTGGCAAAGCGGCTAAATTAAAGCGTGAATTTGATAAGGCTGGGTTTGGTGATGAGAAAAGATTTAGTGAAGAAATCGCAAAAATTGAGCGACCTAATACTGGGCTTGCAACATCATCAACGACAAGATCAAGTGAGTATGGATCAATCTCTGCTGCACTTTCTAGTCAAATTCCTGAGCAAGTTTATGGTCCTGCCCCTGTGCTACCTCCAAGAGAAAGTATCTACAGCAGTGTTGGAGTAGTATTCAAAGATGGAACCCAAGCAAGTGCTTCACTTCCGAGTTCAACTGGTGAGTACGGCCCTGCACCAACGCTTTCTCCTGTATATGATAAAGTACCTCCAATCTCTGCTTATGGCTCTGTTAAAGATTTGGAAGAGAATCCTGTTAGAAGGCCAGCGCCAGCAACTCCGCCACAATTTTTTGATGCCGTTAAAGCTGAGGATATTACAAGTGTGAGAGATATGCTGGATAATCACCCTGACTTATTAAATGCGAGGAATGAAAGAGGTAATACAGCATTAGAGATGGCAAAGCAGCAAGGTAATATTGAGATGGCAAGACATATAGAAGGCAAAGGTAAGTTTGCTCAGATGATCGCAAATAAATCTAGTGCTGGGTCAGGCATGCAAAAGTAATTTTTTGCGGAAGTGAAGAGAAAATATATTCACGTATTAACCAATCATTAACCAGTCGTGTAGTAAATTACGAGTAAGTAGAGAATTATGGTTTTGTCATGGCATTTGATATTACAAAAAAAGAAGATAGAGAAGCGTGTAAAAATATTCTTGATTTAGTAGCGAATGCAAAAGAAAAGACTAGTTTAGGACAAGAGATACAGCAAATGCAAGGCCTTTTAAAAGAATATGACGAAGCAAAAGGATTCTTCAACATTCTTAAAAGACGCGATATCAAAAAGCAGTTTGATAGTTTGCAAATTAAAGTTGAAAATGCATCAAGCGGTAAACAATATGTTGCTGATAGCAAGCCTAAGGATATTAAAGGCGAACAATATAGTAGTGCTGGATTGAAACAAGCTCAGGCAGCACAATATGGTGCGGCAGAATTTAAGAGAACGCATGAATATGCATCAACGGCTAGCGTATCAAGTAGAAGTTCTGATTCAGGTATCTATGCGGGTTTTCCTCAAGGGCAGGGTGAAAATAGTCCAAAAACAACGCCAAGACAGCAGCATCAGAAATTACCAGATGCGCCACCGCCACCAGGCACAACTTTCAAGCCGCAGACGCCTGTTGCTCCACCGACGCCTGGGATAATGTATGGAGCACTCCCTGCAGAGCCCCCTGCAGCACCCCCTAGACAAAAGATTTATACCACTCTGCCGCCTGAACAAGCGGACAGAACAAATTATCAGCCTTTAGGAAAGCTAGTGCAGGGATCTATGACACAGAAGTTAGCTGACCAAGCCGCAAAGCAGGCTCAGCAAAACAAAGATGTAAAAGGGCGTTAGAAAACAACCACAGCTGACATAATAACAACCCAAACAAGTGTAAGTGGTAAAAATACTTTCCAGCCTAATCTCATTAGTTGGTCGTATCTATAGCGTGGGAATGCGGCGCGCACCCAGATGAATACAAATAGACAGAAGCATACTTTTAGAACAAACCAGATGAATCCTGGAACAACTTCTAAAAATTCTAAATTAAATGGTGGAAGCCAACCGCCTAAGAACAAGATAGTTGCGATTGAGCTCATCAAAATCATATTGGCATATTCGCCTAAGAAAAATAAAGCAAACGCCATTGATGAGTATTCTACGTTATAACCGGCAACAAGCTCTGCTTCTGCTTCTGGTAAATCAAACGGGTGACGATTTGTTTCTGCTAATATGGAAATAAAAAATACCACAAACATCGGCAATAATAATAATTCAATGTGCAGGGGCATTGTGCGATGCGAATTTACAATCTCAGTTAGGTTTAAAGATTGTGAATAAAGCAGCACGCAAATTATTGTAAAGCCAATTGATACTTCGTAAGAAACCATTTGCGCAGCAGAACGTATAGCTCCTAAAAACGCATATTTGGAGTTACTTGCCCAACCAGCGATAATAATTCCGTATACTCCAAGTGAGGATATAGCCAGCAAATATAAAACTCCGACGTTTATATCCGCAATAACAAAGTCTTCGCTAACAGGTATTACCGCCCAGCCAATCATGGCTAGAACGAATGTAATTACAGGTGCTAGGAAGTATAAGAATTTATCTGCACCGCTTGGGATGATGGGTTCTTTGAAAATAAGTTTTACCGCATCTGCTATTGGCTGTAATAATCCAAAAATGCCTACAACATTTGGGCCTTTGCGAAGTTGCATTGCTCCAATGATTTTTCTCTCGGCATAGGTTAAATATGCCACGGAAAGAATGAGTGGGATCATCAGCATTAATATTTTAAGAACGATCTCAAGCGTTAAAGGTAAATGTTCGATTATTGCTTCTAGCATGGTAGATAACTTCAATAAATAATTATAATAAGTACTATAACTTTAGTCATACGGCAATAATTTAACTCAACATCCGGCTTAATATTTGCATTTAAAATTTATAATCTTATAAATAGAGTTCTTACAATACCTTCTCTCAAGGAAAAGATGAATACAGATTCGTATAATTTTGTTGAGTTTGGATCTACTTTCGCAATTAGTACAAATACTAATGAGTACAAACTAAAACGCAATGTAGGTTTGTTTGAAAAAGGATCAAGCTGGAAGATACTGAAGAATTTTTCCCATAGTGAAATGTTTCGAATGTACATGTCAGCAAAAATTATAAAAACTTATTTTCCAGATGCGAAATTTTATGACTTACTATTTGTACGTTTAGAAAATAAGAAAATAAAATTGGCTGTCAGAGCTGATGTAAAGTTAGCCCAATTTACCAAAGATTGTTTTGTTGGAGCAATTCCATTTTATTGTCTAAATGGAAAATGTGAGATTGAAGATGATGGATTTATAAAGCTAAACTCTTCACTAGAAAGGTCTGTTTACTATGATTCTCCGCTTCGGAGCCATAAGTGCATGTCTAATAGTTCAGAAATTAATGGTGGTTTCGCTTGGGAAAATATCATTCCGTTTGATGTGGCTATAGAGATTGTAAGTTTTGAAAAAGTTTTTCTTACGACATTGATGCTTGATACGCATGCTGTGTTTTGTGAGGATTTTGCTCTAGAGTTACAAGATGATTTAATAAAGGTGAGGCTTCAAAATATTGAAGATAATTTTTTATCATTAACAAAATATAACCCTAATTTTCATGGTTTATTATCTGTAAAGCTTCAGGATCAATACGATTCTGAGGCTTTGAAGCCACTGGAAGATTTTGAAACAAATGTCTTTCTAAGACTTATGAGAATGTTGCCAAAAGAATTTTTAAATAAAATGTCCTATAAAAGATTAGTAGAGGCTATTGACCTAATTTTGGCTAAAAATAATAAGCTTGGAGTCATAGTTAATGAAGTAATTGGAGATATGAAGTATATTTTCGGTGATTCATTATTAGAAGATATTACTTTTGAAAGGTCACAATTCTCAAAATATAGAGATAAGAAAGTAAGTTTTCTCACATTGAAATCTTATCTGCGTGACCTGCTGGATATAAACACAAAGAATCTGGAGAAATTTACATTTTGTATTGGGGTTGAAACTACGCTCTTGGAGAATAATAAAGAGAGTCTTCGCAGTTTTTTATACGATGATTTAATGAATGAAGCCCCATTATGTTTGAGTATTTATAGGCTTCCTCAAGAAAAGGGATATATTGACGCTAGCCAATTTGTTATATGTAAAATGACCAAAACATTTAAATACCAAAATGAAGCTGCTGATTTGTTGAATAGCTTTTGCCGTGGCGAAGTGCAGTTGCCGGAGATTGAGCAAGACACATTAATTAATGAATTGTAATTTTATACTTGCTCTTGTGCGTAAAAAGTTGCTTAAATAAGAGTGTGTTAATTAAATGCTAAATATGATTGTAAATAATAAAATCTTACTTGTGGAAGATGACGAAATTAATGCCAAGCTAGTTAGGGATTTTCTCACATTTAAAGGGTATAATATTGTTGTTATAAATAATGGTCTCGAAGCAAAAGCAGCTGTAGAAAGAGAAAGACCAGCTTTAATACTTATGGATATCCAAATATTTGGAA
>CAZVFD010000017.1:6404-12502 GCA_964625465.1 uncultured Candidatus Midichloriaceae bacterium
TGGAAAGTCTGGAATTGAAGTTGCAAAAGACTTAAGGGAAGATATGAATACTTCTTCCATCCCAATATTTGCAGTCAGTGCATTTTCAAAGAGTAAAGTTTTAACTCCTGATCAAGCAAATCATTTCGATGAGTATATCGAAAAACCCATTAGATTCGCTGATTTCTTGCCTTTGCTAGAGAGCTATTTAGATGAGGATAAAAGAAAATGACAGCGCGCGTTTTAGTTGTAGATGATATTGATTTTAACGTGAAGCTTCTGGATACGAAGTTAAAGCAGGAATACTATACAGTTTTTTCTGCGTATAACGGTAAAGAGGCAATCGTAAAAGCTAAGGAAGTTCAGCCCGACATAATCTTGATGGATATAATGATGCCAGAAATGGATGGCTTTGAAGCGACCAAAATAATTAAGGCAGATCCAGAAATTGGTCACATTCCCATAATTATGGTTACTGCGCTAAATGCTCAGGAAGATAAGGTGAAAGGTTTGGAATGTGGTGCTGATGATTTCCTGACAAAACCAATAAATGATACTGCCTTATTTGCAAGATTAAAGTCTTTAGTAAGAATGAAAACTATGTTGGATGAGCTTAGGCTGCGTGACAAAACCAGCGCCGAGTTAGGTGTTGCTTCTGAAGGACAAAAGAAAAAAACCAGCATCGAGGGTGCTAAGGTTTTGTTGATTGAGGATGATATAATCCAAGTAGAAAAGATAAAGAATCGTCTAGCTTCTAATAGGGTTGAAGTAGATATTGCTGACAACATGGAGAAGATTGTTCGATGCTTGAATCAAAAAGATTATAGCTTGATAATCGTGAGTACTCTTCTCTTATCAACAGACGGCTTGAGGTTATGTTCAGAGTTGAGAAGTCATGACAAGGCTAGAAATGTTCCAGTTCTAATTATTGTTGATGAGAATGATGATAGGACACTTCATAAAGGCTTAGAAATGGGTGTTAATGATTACTTGATTTCACCTGTGGATTTAAATGAGTTAATGGCAAGAAGTACGACTCAAATAAAAAGAAAAATTTTTCAAGATCAATTGAAGCAGAATTATTTATCAACAGTAACGCAATCTGTAACTGATGGTTTAACGCAGCTACACAACAGAAGATACTTTGATACGCACTTTGCAAATATGGTAAATCAAGCTAAAAGCATGAATAAAGATATATCTATGATAATGATAGATGTAGATAATTTTAAACCAGTGAATGACACTCATGGTCATCAAGCTGGTGATGCTGTGCTTAAGGAAATGAGCCGTAGAATAGACTTAGGCATAAGGACTTCGGATATGAGTGCGCGATTCGGTGGAGAAGAATTCGTAGTTGTTTTGCCTGAAACAAATGCTGCCTCAGCAAAATTTGTTGCGGAAAGGCTAAGGATGATAATTAATGATGCGCAATTTGAGATTCCAGCGAACCCAAAATTCATTACTTGTTCTGCGAGCTTTGGAATTGCAGGTCTAAAGCAGGGTGATACAGCTGAAGATATTATAAAAAGGGCGGATGCTTGCTTGTACAAAGCAAAAGCAGCTGGCAAAAATAGATGTGTGTCTGATTCAGACGTAGCTTAACCTATCTTCGGCCATAAGCTCTTGAAAATAAAAGATTATTGTTTAGTATAGGTAACTCTGCTAAATCTAGAAGTAAAGGGGACTTAATCGTTAAAAATGAAAGAAGATTTTCAGGTCTTTTTAAAGGGGATCGAAAAAGAATTTTGTATGCTTGGCTTAGATATTGACGCCATAAAAGCTTACGTGTGTCGTGTAACAAATGAGAGTGGCATTGACTTGCAAGAATTGCTTTGTGGAATTGAAAATTCTTATAATGATAATTCAAAATTTATTAGATATTTTTATACTACAGCAAATTTATGTGGGCTTTGTGAAGCTAAGTGGGATGCATTAAAGTTTGAAATGAATTATTCAGAGTTGGCGCTACAAAAATATCCACCAGCATTATACATGATTGGCTTGTTTTATTTATTGGGCGTGAACTCTGATAAAGACTTGAGCAGAGCATTAATGTATTTTAGGTTTGCAGGAGACAGAGGGTTTGCGCCAGCTAAAACTCAAGTGGCAAATTTAATTTTTCGTGGATCTCGTAAATACAGTATTCCTGCTGACAGATCATATGCAGAGTTATTATACCATCAGACAATGCTAGCTGGGGATCCAAGAGCTGCATACTATTATGCATTTAGCTTACTAGATGTCTATCATGTACCAGCACACGATAAACAAAAGGCTATGGTGTTGCTGAATGAAGCTGCTGCGAAAGGCGTTCAAGCTGCGATCAGACTTTTAAAGATTGATGCTATGACCAACAAACTTAGGCAAGAGTCGACCCCTTCACCTATGTTTGAAATGGAATTGTAAAAAAAACTCTTGCGGGTATATATTAATAAAGCATGTAGATGGGATTTAGCCAAACTTACTAATTCTTGTATCAACTGGAAAAAAGTTTTTGAGTTTTAGCAATAAAGTGTCAACCACATAGTGTGCGTCCATATCACCGCTTTCGACTTTAATATCTGCAAGCTGATAAGTCGGCGTTCTTTCATCAATAAGTTGTTGTATCACTTCAAGCTTATTTCCTACATTAAGTAGTGGGCGAGTGTTTCTTCTAGACACTCTTTCATGAATGGTTTCAATTTTAGTATCAAGCCAAATAGAAACAGCTGAATTCTTAATAATATCGCGCACTTGTTCCAGCATAAAACTGCTGCCACCAGTTGAAAGAACTACTGGGCCGTAGCCTAGGACTTCGGTAATGACTTCAATTTCTCGATTGTTGAAATAGTCCTCTCCACGATAATCATGAATATCTAGCACGCTTAGGCCTTCTCTTTCCTCAATAATTTTATCGCTATCGTAGAATTGAATATTAAGTTTATTAGCTAATCTTTTACCAATTGTGCTTTTACCGCTACCCATCATTCCAACTAAAACAATCGGTTTATTTACTAGTATATTACTGCGCATTTTTAGGTTTTCCCCTTATATTACAAACTATTAATTTTCTATATTTTTCAGAGCTTTATTTAAATCTAAGACTAAATCCTCTGGATTTTCAAGTCCTATATGCACCCTAATTAGGTGACCGCCTTTTTTAAGAGTTTTTGCGGCACGAATCTCGTTTAATTGGTACGGTAAGATGAGAGATTCAAAACCTCCCCAAGATAAACCTTTACCAAAAAGCTCTAAGGAATTTATGAACTTAAATAAATTCTCCTGAGAGCATTTTTTTATTTCAAAGCTAAATAACCCAGAAGCACCTGAGAAATATTTTTTCCATCTATCATAATTTTTAAAGCTTGGCAGAGCAGGGTAGAGAACTTGCTCTACTGCTGGATGTTTTTCTAGCCATGTAGCGACTTTTAAAGCATTTTCCTGGTGTCTTTGTAGTCTTACATCAAGAGTTCTAAGCCCTCGTAGTGCTAAGTAGCAATAATCAGGACAAGCTATTGATCCATAGTTTCTAAAAGTTTTATATATGGCGGGAAACGCTGTGTCGGTGGCGGTTATTGCGCCAAGGATTATATCAGAATGACCGCTTATATATTTAGTTAATGATTGGATAGATACGTCTATTCCAAATTTATATGGATTGAAAAATTTTGCTGTTGCCCATGTGTTATCTATAGCAGTTATGATTTGTCTAGATTTAGCAACTTTTACAATGCTTTCAATATCTTGAATTTCAAAAGTTCCAGATCCTGGGCTTTCTAGCCAGATTAGTTTTGTATTCGGTTGTATCAATGATTCGATTTCGGAGCCAGAATCAGCATCATAGTAAGTTGCTGAAATATTTAGGTTTGCCAGCTCTTCGTTAGCAAATCTTGAGGTGCATCTGTAAGCTGCATCTGGAATAAGAACATGATCACCAGATTTAAGAAATGAGAGCATGGTGATTGAGACTGCATTCATACCACTGCTAACCACGATGCAATTATCGACACCGTCTAAAGCTGCAATTGCCGTTTGCAATTCTTTTACAGTTGGGGTACCGCTTCTGCCATAAGTTACATCGGTATGTATAGGTTTATCAAGATCTAGTAATTCTTCTATCTTGTTGAAAAGTATTGTAGAGCCCCTGTAAACGGGTGCGTTAACCATGCCAGAGTATTTGTTGGGATTTAAACCTACATGAACTAGTTTCGTTTCAAAATTATGATCTTTTCCCTTCATTAATTACGCCGCTTTCTTATCTTCTGTTTTTTTCTTAAATCTTTTTGTTACTTCGTTAACTAGTTGTTTTATCTCGTTTGCAGCAGCACTATCAGGATGTGTTTCTGTTACAGTTTTGCCATCCATCATACAAGTCGCAAACGCTACTCTATTACCTAAGTTCGAAACTTGCGGGTTACCCAAATGGTGGAGTATCTCTATAGCAAGTTTTGAGTTAGGTGTCACGCGATTCATTACAATGTGATACGGAATATTTTCGCGATCAGCTAGATCCATAGTTGCTTTAGTCGCCCAAAGGTCGGTCGGGCTAGGCTGAATAGGAATTAAAATTAAGTTGGCTGCCCTTATAGCTGATTTCGCTTCGGTCTCGGTGTGAGGGGGGCTATCGATGATTATATAGTCAAAGTCACGCTTAATGTTTAGAATCTCGCTGTTGACTCTCCAGCCAGCTGTAGAGCTAAAGTACAGACCTGTATAATCTTCGCCGTATTTTTCGGAACGAATTCTATGCCACTCCTTCAAGCTGCCTTGAGGATCTATATCAATGATTGCTACGCGATTGCGTTTTTGCATCAATGCAACAGCCAGGTGGGCAGCTATGGTGGTTTTACCAGCCCCTCCCTTTTGTTGAGCTATGGTAATAATGTGTGCGCTATCTGACATATAAGACCTTGAAATTTGAATACTTTTTCAAGTTATATTCGTTACAGATGAAATGCAAGTACTTAGGTTATAAAGAAAAAAGTAACAATTTTTAAAAATCATCTTGACTCTGGGGCCTGTTCAAAATATTATCCCACGACTAGCGCCTAGCATTTGTTGCTATGCGTATGAATAAATATTGTGAAAAGTTTGGAGAGTTTAATGCCAACAATTAGCCAATTAATCAAGGCTCCTAGAAGAAGTAAAGCGAAGAAAAATAAAGTTCCTGCGCTTGCTCAATGTCCTCAAAGACGTGGTGTATGTACACGCGTTTACACAACAACACCTAAAAAGCCTAACTCGGCTCTACGTAAAGTTTGTAGGGTTAAGTTGACAAATGGTCATGAAGTAACCAGTTATATTCCAGGTGAAGGACACAATCTTCAAGAACACTCAATCGTTTTGATTAGAGGTGGTCGTGTTAAAGATTTACCAGGTGTTAGGTATCACAATATTCGTGGCGCATTAGACTTGCAAGGTGTTCAAAACCGTAAGCAAGCTAGATCGCTATATGGAACAAAGAGACCGAAATAATTAAAGGAACAACAAGAAGATGGCACGTAGAAGAAGAGCTTTAACAAGAAATATTATTCCAGATGCAAAATATGGAAATATTATAGTTGCGAAATTTATTAACAGCATAATGAAAGAAGGCAAAAAGTCTGTCGCAGAATCAGCATTTTATGCTGCTATTACTTCTGCTGCTGAAAAGTTGGCCTTGGATGCAATAGAAGCGTTCGAGAAGATATTAGGAAATATTCGTCCTTCGGTTGAAGTAAGATCGCGTCGTGTCGGCGGTGCTACGTACCAAGTTCCATGTGATGTTAGACCTTCAAGACAAACAGCTCTTGCTATTCGTTGGCTGATCACTGCAGCAAAAGCAAGAAAAGACAAAAAAACATTCCCTGAGAAATTAGCTGCTGAATTTTTAGATGCGTTCTCAGGAAGAGGTGCAGCTTTCAAAAAGAAAGAAGACACACATAAAATGGCGGAATCTAACCGCGCATTTGCTCACTATAACTGGTAAGGAGATTAAATATGCCTAGATCAGCACCTATTGAGTTGTACAGAAATATTGGAATCATGGCGCATATTGACGCCGGCAAGACGACAACAACAGAGCGTATTCTTTATTATACAGGTAAGTCACATAAAATCGGTGAAGTGCACGAAGGTGCAGCAACCATGGACTGGAT